>NZ_CASDOV010000006.1:69124-105634 GCF_949282165.1 uncultured Helicobacter sp.
CCTCCGCTTGCGCGAGCATACAAGAGATTTTTAAGCGAGATTCTGTGATTAGTCGGTGCAAGCGCGTCAGGAACGCGTTTTAAGCTAGCACATTTTCTAGATTCACATTTTAGTGCGCTCTAAGGTTTTTTAGCCTACCATACAGCCAAAGTCTTTGCGACAGCCAAGTCTCCGTGTGAGACACACAAGCTAGAATCTTTCTACACTCACAAGATCTCGCTTTATCTTAAGACATAAAGAATATTATGCAGCACAAACACTCTTTGATTATGGGCGACATTCCTTTGGGAAAGCTCTTTTTTATGCGGCTTGAAAACACCTTTTTGCTTATAGAATCTAATGATTGCCTAGAGATTTTGAGCGATTATGACAATCTCGCCCCCGAGCTCATCTCGTATTGCAGATTCAAAGGCGAGGAGTTTTTGCATACTGAGGCACTGCCTATGGGTTTTGCGTATTATCTCAAAAAACGCTCTCCTAAGCACTTTGTAGCCCTGCAAGGAGATTCTATAGACTCTCTGGCTCCTAGCGAGATGGGTTTAAGCGCGCGTGGGAGCAAGCCACAGGTGGGCAGCCCCAACTACTACTTTGGCATAAGCAGCAAAGAGGCGATATGGAGCGAAAATGTGAGCAGAATCTATGAAGATTCTAAAAACGCTCAATGGAATGCCACGCGCGATATTGATTGGACGCAAATCACAACTTTAAGCCCGAGTTTAGAATCTAGCATAGCACAGATTATGACTTACCTTGTCGAAAACGAACTCTCCGCCCTCTATATCCCTAGTAAATTCCTTCCACAAATCTCGCCCTATTTTCACGAAGTCCCGCTGCTGCTCTCCTCCATCATCGGCGATGAGGCGCGGCATATTGAGGTGTTTATCAAGCGCGCTAAAGCCACAGGGCTAGGACTGCAATACTCCACGCTTGCCACGCAGCAAAGCCTCTATACACTTTTTAAGGAGCGCGATTATTTTGCCTCTAGTTTTTTGCTCCATATTATGGGCGAGGGGACCTTTGTGGATTTGCTAGGGTTTTTGGAGGATTACGCGCCCGATGAACCGACTAAAAAGCTCCTTTCCCTAGCACGCAGAGATGAGAAACGCCATGTCGCCTATGGTATGAATAATGTCAAAAACGCCCTAGCACGCAATCCGGGCAAAATCGCCTTTTTAAAGGATATAGTCTTTAAACGCAAGCACTATCTCGATGAGTTTAGCTCTGAATCTAGCCTGCTTTTAGAATCTCTAGCCATCTATGCTGGCGGGGGTGGGGAGGTGGCGCAGATAAAGCGGGGCTTTGAAGCGGTGGAGCATCTCAAAGACACAATGGAGCACAATCGCGCCAAAAGGCTTAGAGAATGCGGGATTGAGGAGGGGTTGGCGTGGGATTTGAGCAAGGCGCATACGCCAAATTTTATGTGAAGGGGCTTATTTTCAAAATCCTAGATTCTTAGCAGGAATCCGTGCGATTCACTATACTTTTACACAAGGAGCAACAATGCTAACTTTAGAAAATATCATAACATACACAAGAGAGTTTGGGGGCAAACACATCGCCCCCTACACCAAGCAAACCGATGAGGAGGGGCGATTCCCCAAAGAGAGCTTTGAGGCTCTCAAAAAAGAGGGCTTCACCGCCCTGCTCGTGCCAAAAGAATATGGCGGGCTAGGCGGCGGGGCAGATGAGCATACCAAAGTGTGCTATGAGCTTGGGCGATTTTGCGCAACTAGCGCGTTATGCTATATGATGCACAATACCGCTGTGTATGCGATTAGTCTTTTTGGGAGTGAGGCGCTAAAAGAGGAGATTCTAAGCAGAGTAGCCAAAGGGGAGATACTCCTCGCCCTTGCCTATAGCGAGAGTGGGAGCGGGACGCACTTTGGCGCGCCTGATATTACCGAGCGTAGCGAGGGGGGATATAGAATCTTAAAGGGGCGCAAAAGCTTTGTCACCTCGGCAGAATATGCGGATTACTACCTTACCTACACAAATTCCTGCAAAAAGGCAGGCGCGTATAACTCGTGGCTTGTGGATTCTACGCTTCCGGGCGTTGTGACAGAGCAGGGCACTTGGAATGGGCTTGGTATGCGGGGGAATAATTCTAAGCCTGTGCAATACAACGATGTGCGTATAGAGGAGCGGTTTTTGCTCGGGAGTGATGGCGATGGCGAGGCGCACTCGGGTGCGTTGATAATGTATTTTATCATCGGGCTTGGTGCGGTGTATAGCGGGCTGGGCGAGGCGATATATAGCTGCGCCCTAGAGCATACAAAGGGGAGAAAATACACAAGCGGCGGGGCTTTAAGCGATATTGAGCTAGTGAAGATTCACTTGGCGGATATGTATGCTAAAGTCCAAAGTGCGATAAGCCTCACGGTGGAGGCGGCAAGGAGCTTGGATACTAAGGAGAGCGATGCTGCGCTTAAAGTCTTTGCGTGTCGGATTAATGCCATTCATAATGTGATGGATGTCGCCTCCTTGGCTATGCGGCTAGGTGGGGGTAAGGCGTATAGCAAGCATTTGCCACTAGAGCGGTATTTGCGCGATGCGTATGCCTCGCAGGTGATGGCGCCAAGTCTTGATGTGTTGAAAGTGTGGCTAGGGAATGCCGTTACGGCATAAAGAGAATCTAGAAATTAAGAAATTCGGCTTGCACGCTAGTCTAGCTTGATTTGTTCGGTTCGGCTTAGGTCTCCGCTTAGGTAACTCCCTTCGCCCCTCGCTTGATAACCCTAAAAAGTCGCTCCTTAGCTTGCTGTTGCGAGTATAAGCGAAGCAAAAAGCCGAATGCCTTAACCAAAAACAAAAAAAGGAGCAACATTTATGAAAACACTACTTCTAGGAGCCGTCGCTTATGACGCAAAAGTCGTGCCCATTTGGGACATTATCAGGGATTATGCCAATGCCTTTGGCTGCAAGTTAGATTATGTGCTTTTTAGCAATTATGAACGGCAAGTGGATTGGCTACTAAAGGGGTATATCGACATCGCGTGGAACACCAATGTCGCGTGGATACGCACCCTGCACGCCACAGAAGGCAAGGCAAGCGCGCTGCTTATGCGTGATAGCGATAGAGACTTCACCACGCATTTTGTAGCAAGAAAGAGCGATAACCTCAAAAATCTTAGCGATTTAAGGGGCAAAACCTTTGGACTAGGGAGCTTAGATTCAGCCCAAGCGGCGATTATGAGTATCTATTATCTCCAAAGAGAGAGCGGGCTGGGTATCGAGATATTTAACTCTTACGCGGAATTTACACAAAAGGGGCGCAAGAGCGCGGATTCACTTGCCCTCATTCGCTACAACACGGATCTAGGCAAGCACGGCGACACGGGCGTGAGTGAGTTTGATGTGCTAGAGGCGATTAAAAAAGGGGAGCTAGATGCTGGGAGTATCGGCTCAAGCACATGGATTAGGATTCTCAGCCAAGGCGAGTATCCCGAGATTGGGAGCTTTTGGACTTCTCCGGGGTATTGTCATTGCAATTTTTCGGTATTGCCGAGCTTAGATTCTGAATCTAGGGAGCGATTTTGCGCTATGCTTTTGAGCCAAAATGACAAAAAGAGCGATCCGCTGATTGCTAAGATGATGCAAATGGAGGGACTCAATGCGTGGGTGAAAGTGGGGGCGCGTGAGTTGGCGGGGTATGAGGCGATTTATGAGGCGATGCGGGAGCAAAACCTGCTAGCAAACAACCTCTAACCACACAATCCCTAACTTTGGGGAGCGGAATCTCATCACTTAGCGGGCTTTTGCGTTATAATAAGCATTATTCTACCACCACAAGGAGTTTGCAATGCGAAGTGATGTGATTAAAAAAGGCTACCAAAGGGCACCACATAGGAGTTTATTGCGCGCCACGGGATTAAAAGATGAGGACTTTAGCAAGCCCTTTATTGGCGTGGCAAATAGCTACATTGACATTATTCCCGGGCATTTTTTCCTCAACAAATACGCTGCGATAATCAAAGATGAGATACGCAAGGCAGGCGGCGTGCCATTTGAGTTTAACACCATTGGCGTAGATGATGGGATTGCTATGGGGCATAATGGTATGCTCTACTCCCTGCCTAGCCGCGAGCTGATAGCTGATTGCATTGAAACGGTGATGAACGCACACCCGCTGGACGCGATGATTTGCATTCCTAATTGCGATAAAATCGTGCCGGGTATGCTGATGGGGGCATTGCGCGTGAATGTGCCAACCATCTTTGTGAGTGGTGGTCCTATGATGGCAGGGCGTTTGAGCGATGGCAGTGTGCTCGATCTCAACTCTGCTTTTGAAGCCGTGGGGGCGTATGAGAGTGGAAAGATCGATGAGAAGCGGCTACACGAGATAGAGTGCAATGCCTGTCCGGGCGGGGGGAGCTGTAGTGGTATGTTTACGGCAAACTCGATGAATACGCTGTGTGAGGCTATGGGCGTGGCACTAGAGGGCAATGGCACGATACCCGCTCTCACAAAGGAGAGAGAGGAGCTACTCAGGGCAGCGGCACGGCGGATTGTGGAGATTGCCCTAGATTCTGAGAAAAGTGAGAAGTTTAGATTCCGCAATATTTTGAATGCTAAGGCGGTGCATAATGCCTTTGTCGTGGATATGGCTATGGGCGGTAGCACTAATACCGTGCTGCATATGCTGGCTATTGCTAAAGAAGCGGGCGTGGAGTTTAACCTAGAATCTATCAATGCAATTGCTGCTAAAGTCGCACATATCGCTAAAATCGCCCCCGCACTTAGCAGTGTGCATATGGAAGACATCAATAGGGCGGGCGGGGTGTCGGCAGTGATGAATGAAGTGGCTAGGAGGGGTAATTCGTCTTTGGATAATCATTCGCAAGATTGTGGTAATTTTGGGGCAGTCATTACCGATGAGGTAACTCCTGCCCCAAAATCCCCCCAAAACTTCCAAAGCACCACCACAAATACTAGAATTTTAGAATCCAAATATTGGATTTTGTGTTGTGAGTATTCTATTTTTATGGACGAGTGCGGTATATATGGAGAGCATATCGGCGAGGCAGGTTGGGAGTGGTTCAGATACTTTAATGAGCGTGAGCTGGGCTATAAAGGACTTTTTGATGAAATAAACATAGGGGATATAGCTTTGTGTTATACTTCAGGCGAATCAAATGGTGGTAGGTTTAGGGCTGCATTGGAGACTATCAAAAAAGATAGCGACAGCGTGTATTTTAGATTCATTAAAAAACTAGATATTGACCCTAGAGCCTTACCAAAAGATATTATTGATTTGTATAGAGGTGAGGGTAAAAAGTCTGCTTTTACATCATCAGACCCAAGCACATTAAAAAATAAAACGACAGATAATTGGTTTAGTAGAGCATTTTCAAAAACTACAAAAGAGCAGTTTGACGCTATCGTTGCTTTTGCAAATCCAGAATCTAGCCTTTCAGATTCTATCCTCTATCTTGACGCTTTGACAATCACGGGCGAAACCTTAGGGCAACGCATAGCAGGAGCAAAAATCACAGACACAAGCATAATCCACACCAACGAGAACGCCTATTCTCCTGTGGGTGGGCTAAAGATTCTCTTTGGGAATCTCGCTAAAGAGGGGGCAGTGCTAAAGGTTGCGGCAGTGGCAGAATCAATGAAGGAGTTTAGAGGCAGGGCGATTTGCTTTAACTCCCAAAGCGAGGCGATTAAGGGCATCGCAGGTGGTAAGGTAAAGAGCGGAAATGTCGTGGTTATCCGCTATGAGGGACCAAAGGGGGGACCGGGAATGCAAGAAATGCTAAGTCCCACAAGTCTCATTATGGGTATGGGACTAGGAGAGAGCGTGGCGTTAATCACCGATGGACGCTTTAGCGGGGCGACGCGTGGGGCGTGTATCGGGCATATAAGCCCAGAGGCGGCAGAGGGGGGCTTAATAGCATTGATAGAGGATAACGATGAGATAGAGATTTCGGTTTCAAGGGGGGAGCTAAATCTACTTGTAGATTCTAAAGTTTTAGAATCTAGGCGGGAACAATGGCAGAAACAAGGAATGGCAAAGCAAATTATGCGTGGCAAAAACATCACAAGCAAATGGCTCAAGCGCTACTCTTTGCTAGTCTCAAATGCCGCAAATGGCGCGGTGCTAAAAACGGAGTTGTGAGAGATTGAAAAAGCAACAAGGGAAAACAATGCTACCACAAATGCTGCTTGAAATGGTGGAATTTTTGAAAAAGCAAAATCTACATCTAAGCACTCAAAGTCGTGATGGGCGGATAAACTCGGCTTTTAATGAAGATGAGATTTTTAACCTCTTAGAGCAACATTTTAGTATTAATCGCCCTAATATGAGGGATTGGGTGGATTTTAGCTTCAGTGAAAATGAAGTTTTTATCCCTGTAAATATCAAGGTTAGCACGACAAAAACCACAGATAATCTTAACTGCAAACTTGGAATCTACTATGCCCTCACAGGACAGATTCCGCCCTTTAACAATAGCGTATTTTGGGAGATGTATTTTAAGGCTTTAAGTGAGAATTTACAGTCAAATACTGCCGATTACTACTTTTTGATTATCAATAAAGATAGTCCTAGTGATGTCTTTGCTACTTCTCTTAAAGGCTTAGAATCTATCAGTCCAAATGGCAACAATCTGCCCTTTCAGGCAAAATGGGATAATAATCGTAGCTTTATACAAAGGGATTTCACACAGGCAAGAGATTTTATTTTACATACTTTTGAAGAGTCTTTGAAGCTAAGAGCTGATGCCTATCTCTCTTTTAGGAAGTATTTTTATGAATCTTGATATAGAGCATTTGGGGCAGGTTTTTACCCCGCAACATGTAGTAGTAGATATGCTTGCTTTGGTAAAAAATAATGGTAGATTCTTAGAGCCTAGCTGTGGGAATGGAGCGTTTTTTACGCATTTGCCACAGCATAAAGTAGGGATTGAAATAGATAGAAATGTGCTTACAGATTCTATGATAGCAAGGAATACAGAGAACGCACTACATACAGATTATGACGCACAAGCGATTATGAAAAATACCGCAGAATCTAAAAAGCACATAAGCACACACGACCCAATACTGCTTAACACCGACTTTTTTGCCTATCCTTTGCGTGAGAAATTTGACACAATTATTGGCAATCCCCCGTATGTGCGGTATCAAGACATAGCCAAATCGACTAAGCTTTTATTGAAGGCGTATAGTCCCATCTTTGATTCTCGCTCCAATTTGTATCTTTTCTTTATCTACAAATGTATTTTGCACCTCAAGGATGGCGGCGAGCTTATCTTTATCACACCTAGGGATTTTCTCAAAAGCACGGCTAGTGTGAGGCTGAATGAATTTTTGTTTGCACAAGGGAGTATTACGGACTTTTTAGACTTGGGAGATAAAAAGATTTTTGACAACGCACAGCCAAACTGTGCAATATGGCGATTTGAAAAGGGGAATTTTTCTCGCAATACCAATTGCTTAAGGCAATTTTCCTGCATAAATGGGCAGCTCATTTTCACCAAAAATAGCTACACCATTCCCTTTTCTAGCCTCTTTTTTGTCAAAGTCGGAGCGGTGAGCGGGGCAGATTCTATTTACGCACATGAGGAGCATGGCAATGTGGAATTTGTGTATTCCGCTACTGCAAAAAGTGGCAAGACACGCAAGATGCTTTATGGAATCTCTGCTAAAGATTCTGCTTATTTACAACAACACAAAACGCAACTTTTACGCCGAAAAATAAAGAAATTTAGCGAAAGCAATTGGTGGGAATGGGGCAGAGACTACTATAAAAGTGATTTGCCTAGAATCTATGTCAACACCAAAACACGCAATAAAAGACCTTTTTTCTTGCACTCATGCAAGGCTTATGATGGCTCGATTTTAGCAATTTTTCCAAAGTTTGAGGTAGATTTTCAAGGCTTAAAAGAGCTATGTGAAAAGTTAAATAATGTCGATTGGCAAGAGCTTGGCTTTATCTGCGATGGACGCTATCTCTTTTCACAAAGAAGCTTAGAATCTTGTATGCTAGATTCACACTTTATTTTAATGCGACCTAGGAAATAGTAAAAGATATGAATAACCCCTTATCTTACATTGTAGAACTATTACAAGATTCTGAAAAATGGAAAATTCATATTTGGGAGTTAAGGGATATTGATTCTCATATTGCCTACCTTATAAATGATAAAATCAAAAATATTATTGAAGGAAATAAAGATATTGATGTAACTGCAGTCAAAAAGAGTATTTTAAAATCATTAGATGGCAAGGATGAAAATAAAAAGATGGGTATTATAGCCGAGTTTTTTATGCATTTATATTTGCACCATGAAGGCTATAAGCAAAACTTTCTCTTTCAGAATCTTGAGGAAAATTCGATGAAAAAAGGTTTTGATGGAGTTTATTCTAAGAGTAATGTGATATGGGTTGCTGAGAGCAAATCGGGGAAGGGATACGGAAAACCCGAGGCAGAAAAACATAGAGATAAAATACAAGAAGCATATAATGGGCTAACAAATATGCTTCAAGGGAAAAATAATCCTTGGAGAAATGCATACAATCACGCCGCCCATAGAGATGTAGAATCTAGTGAGGATATAATAAGGCAACTTAATCAACTTTCCCAAGAATTTGAGAGTGAAAATTATTGTGCTACGGATGATATGAATATTATATTGCAATCAGTTATTTTCATAAATGATGAATGGGAAGCTATTGATAATGCTGCTATAAAACAAAAGGTAAGGCAATTAGCACAAAATTTTAAATACAAAGAGTTAGAAATAATATGCTTAACGAAAAAATCTATGGATATTTTTATAGACTTTTTAAAGCAAGATATGGATACAAATAAATGAATAAAGAGATTGAAAAAATATATAAAATGAAAATCTTTAGAGACATAATGCAAAAAATTACTACAAAACAGACACTTTCATATCAAGAGAAAAAGTATATTCTAGCTGCAGCATTATTGCTTTTAAAGTTTTATTATAAGGATAAGAGGCATATTGTATTTTTCAAAATGGCATACTACATTATACTCAATTATTCCATTCAATATAAGGATTATAAGCCATTATATGATTTATCGGTAGATGTGGGATTTTTCCCTATTGCTAAATATATTTTGGATTATTCTTTGGTAGATATCAAAATAAAAGATATATTTATTCAAGAAGAATTAAATTTATTTCAAAAAGATGACTATATTCAAACTTTAGAACAATATAATATTTCAAAACAAATCTTATCCAATAAAACACAAGAATTTGCATTTATTGCCCCTACATCCTATGGCAAAAGCTCAATTATGGTTGATATAGTAAAACAAAACAATGAAGCAAAAATAGGCATCATAGTCCCCACAAAATCTTTAATTGCACAAACATTTGATTTAATAAAAAAAAGCTAATTTAAATAAAAAAATTATATTACACAATGATATGTTTCGTGAAGAAAATAGTTTTATTGCCATTTTTACACAAGAAAGAGCTTTAGAATTTTTTAAACATCAAAAAATATTTTTTGATGTTTTATTTATTGATGAGGCGCATAATTTATTTGAAAGTGATGATAGAAATATCCTATTATCAAGAGTTATAAAACAAAATTACAAAAATAACCAGCAAGGTAAAATAATATATCTTTCTCCATTTATACATGATGCAGAAAATCTTAAAATTTTTGATACACAAAATATTAAACAATATAAAATCAATTTTAATATTAAAGAGCCACAGATTATTGAAAGAACAAAAGATGGTAAGATAAAAAAATATAATAGATTTGCAGATGAATTTTATGAACTTAATAACGAGAAAGAGACGCCAAAGGATTTTTTTGAATATATCATTCAAGAAAATGGAGCTAAAAAATTTATTTATCTTATGAGACCTGTAAAAATAGAAGAATTTGCACGTAAAATGATTGAAAGACTGGAAACAATGAGTTATAAGGAAATTCATCACATTAAGGAAATTCTTAAAAAACATATTCATCCGGACTTTTATGGGATTAAAACTATTGATAAAGGTTTGATTTATTTGCACGGAAAACTACCAAGCAATATAAAAGAATATTTGGAATATAAATTCAAAAATACCCCTTCGATAAAATACATTGTGGCCAATAAAGTAATTTTGGAAGGCATAAATCTTCCTATTGATTCTTTATTTGTAATGAATACTCTCAAGCTAAATCCAAAAAAGCTTAAAAATCTTATAGGAAGGGTAAATAGACTTAATGATATTTTCTTATCAAATAATTTGGAAAAGTTATTGCCTTGTATCTATTTTATAGATTCTGATGAATATCAAGGTAAGAGAACAATGGAAAATTGTATTAAGTATTTGGGTATTAAGCAAAAAAATAAAGATGAAATTGAAAATCCAATATTATCTATGTATAATAAGAAAGATAAAAAGAAACAAAGTATAATAGATAATGAAAAATTCTTAGAGAAAGAACCGCAAGATGAGTTTGAAAAACTCAAACAATATTTAATAGATAGTGGAATAAATAATTTTTACAAGTCTAATAGCATAGATGATATGGCTAGAAAACTTTTAGAATGTATTAAGCAGGAGAAAATAGATGGATTATCTCTAACAGAAAAAGTTTATAATATTTTTATTAAAGATATACAAGATAACCACTTTGGTGATATAGAAATACGCAGATTAAAAAATGAAAAAGCACGCAATTTCTATAATAGTTTTATTGGTAATCGCCATAAATCTTTTAGAGAAAGAATAGATTTATTTGTAGGTTACTTTGCAAGAAGACAAAAATCTAGCAATGCTCAAGAGAGAATTGTTTATATAGGTAGAGAGTTTGGTGAGATTCCATATCCTGAGACACCAAGAGGTCAACAATTATGGATAGATTTAAAGGGTAAAAGTGTGGTTGAGTTGGTCAATTTGGCTATCATCAAACTGCAAATAGAAGAGAGTTTTATTGATTTTAAGTTTAATAAATTTGTCAAGATGTTATTCGAATATGATTTGCTCACAGAGCAAGAATATAACATTCATATTTATGGCATAGGAGATGTTAAGTATATAGATTTTTATAAATTAGGGCTACACCCTTACTTAGTTGGCAAAATAAAAAATGAAAACCAGATCGATAATATCAAGATAAATAATTATGGTTTTATTGAGATTGTTAATCCTAGTTTTGATTCGTTTTTGAGTAAATTGGATGATTTTGAGCGTTTTCAAATTGAGAAAATAATTAGTCAATCAAATTAAGGTTTCTATGCAGAATCTTACCACATTACATATCATTTTTCTTAAAGGTAAAGACAAGACAGAAAGCATTGAATCTGCCTACTTAGAGGGCGAAAAACTCGTTGTGAAGTTTCAAAACCAAGCAAATCCCTACACCTACAACAAAGACAATTTCAAACTTTTCCCCAAAGCCACAAACTCTAGTGTTTTTACCTATCTCAAAACCCTCTCTAAAATCATACGCATACAAGATAATAAAAGCGATGAACCCCTTTCACTCCTTGCTAAAGAATACGACAAAATTAGATACATCCCAAAAGATTGTGTGCTTTTTAGCTATCTATACCCAAAGCCTCCCGCTAAATCCAAGCAAGATTCAAATAACACCGCCCAAGCAAAGCCCGCACAACACCACCAAACAAGCCCGATACTCGCTCCCTTTGGACTCAATCTCTCCCAATACCAAGCCCTGCAAAACGCCCTCTCTCATCAAATAAGCGTGATTGAGGGACCACCGGGCACAGGCAAAACCCAAACTATCCTAAACCTCATCGCTAATCTCCTCTATCGTGGCAAAACCATAGCCGTGCTCTCCAACAACAATGCCGCCACGCACAATGTCTATGAAAAACTAAGCAAATACAATCTTGCACCTTTATGTGCGACTCTGGGCAACAAAGAAAATAAAGAAAAGTTTATAGCAAAGCAAAATCCCCAATTCCCAAATACCCATAAAAATCTCACCTCGCAAAATCTTGATGCCAAAACCACTAAGCAAACTATCCAAAAATCCCACCAAGAACTACAAGAGATTTTCACGCTACAAAATGCTATCGCCACCGCTCAAGCACAGCTAGAGGCATTGCAACTAGAATATGGATATTTTAAAGCTCAAGAGTTTAAATCAAAATCTTTAGAATCTAGTCCAGAATCTACTCTCATCAAAAATCCAAAAACACGCACACTCTTTGCCAAGCCCACCCCACATACAATCCTAATGCTAAAAGTCCTGCTAGAGGAGGATGGCAAAGAAAAACTTTCTTTGTGGCTAAAGTTTAAGGCTATCTATGGCTATGGTATAGGTGATTTTAGATTCTATAAACACACAAAGCAAGAGATTCTAAAAGCCTTAGAAAATCTCTACTACACCAAAAGCATCGCACACTTGCAAGAAAGCCTACAAAAGCACAAAACGATTTTAAACAAACTCAATGCACAAAACCCCTTGCAAACCTTGCAAGAATCTTCCCTATTGCTTTTGCAACACCACCTTGCAAATCACTATAAAGACACGCAAGAAAGACAGAGCTTTAGCCTAGGGGATTTACGCACAAAAACACAAGATTTCTTACAAGAATACCCAATAATCTTTAGCACCACGCATTCTATCACCTCATCACTAGGCAGTATGCAGCATCAGCCCTTGTTTGATTATGTGATTATTGATGAGGCTTCGCAAGTGGATTTGCTAAGTGGTGGCTTGGCACTTTTGTGTGCGAAAAATGCTGTAATTGTAGGGCATACCAAGCAGCTGCCAAATGTGATTGATAAAAACACACAGCAAGAGATAGAGGCTTTAAATCTTAGCATTAATGCAGAGTATGATTACACCAAACAAAGCCTTTTAAGCTCCATTGTAGCGACACTAGAATCTACTCCAAAAGTTTTGCTAAAAGAACATTATCGCTGCCACCCAAAAATCATTGGCTTTTGCAATCAAAGATTCTATGATAATAAGCTCATTATCTTAAGCAAAGACACTACACAAAGTGAGCCTATACAAGCTTATATCACGCCCACAGGCAACCACGCAAGAAGCTTTTATAACCAAAGGGAAATCGATGTGATAACAAAAGAGATTTTGCCCCCTTTAGATTTTAGCAAAGAAGAGATTGGAATCATCACGCCTTATAGGGAGCAAAAAAAGCATTTGCAAAGCGCATTACAAGACATAGAAACGGACACGATACACAAGTATCAAGGCAGAGAAAAGGAGGCTATCATACTCTCAACTACTGCAAATGAGAGCAACGACTTTATCAATGATGCTAAGATTCTCAATGTTGCTATCAGCCGAGCCAAAAGCACACTAAGGATAGTAACAAGTGAGCAAATTGCACAGGGCAATAATAACATCAGCGATTTTATCAAATACATACGATACCACAATTTTGCAGTGCAAACAAGCAAGGTAAAATCGATTTTTGACTTGCTTTATAAAGCAAATACACAAGCTCGCCTAGCCTATCTCAAAGGCAAAAAGAGGATTTCGCAGTTTGATTCTGAAAATCTTGCCTTTAGTGTCTTGCAAGAAGTCCTAAAGCCCTATCCTAGCCTTGATGTCGCCATGCATATCCCGCTATATAGAATCTTACGCAGCACAAGTAATTTAAGTGATGAGGAGCGAGTGTATATGCTTAATCCTCTCACACACCTTGACTTTCTCCTCTATAACACAATGGATAAAAGTCCCGTGTGCGGTATAGAAGTTGATGGCTTTGCCTTTCACAAGGCGGGCAGCAAACAAGCAGACAATGACAAGCTAAAAGATTCTATCCTGCAAAAAGTCAATCTACCACTTTTACGCCTAAGCACGATAGAAAGTGATGAGAAAGAGAGAATAGAAGAGTTTTTACGCACTCTTGGCTATGATACCCTTAGTCGTGGCAAATAACCTTAAGCAACAAATAGGCAGTATCAATCTCGCCCGCACCTTATAAGCTCATACACAATCCACAAGTTGCCAGATTCTGTGTATTGCACTTTATTCCGCTGAACTTGCACGCTTACCACCCGATTTACCCACTCACAAAATATGCACAAAAACATCGAGACATCAAAGTGCAGAATCCAAAATAAGCGTTACTTGCAAGTCCCTGCTCACCTCATAGCGCAGCGATTCCACACTAGGAAGCTGCGGTAATTGCACGCTCACTTGGCATTGGAGCAGCTCCTCACTTGTATGCAGCGTTTGGAAGTCAAAAAGCCTCATTGTCTCGCTAAATTGGCGCGCTTTTGCCTCGATACTAAGCATTTGCCTGATACTCTCCTGCACCGGCGCGCTATCACAGGCAAACCTCTCGCCACACCCCACGATCCCCATCACCACGCCACACCCAAGCACGCCCGCTAACCACGCACTTCTCATCGCACACCTCCTTTATAATCGACTTTGACAACGCCTCATCGCGTGAAACAAAAACCCTATTGTAGCACTAAATGCGCCCCAACCGCCCCTTTATCCCAACGCTTATGGCAAAATCAGAGATTTTGTGCTAGAATAAATCCCTGTGTTTGCAAGTTTTTAGAATCTTAGCAGTGGAGTTTGTGTATGATTTTTGAGGTTAAGTCGCCGATTTTGGGCTTTGAGCGGGTTACGCGTATGAGATTTGAGAAAATCGATGAGCTATTTATGCGAGTGAGTAATCCCGATGGCGAGGGCAATGTCCCGACTTTCACACTTGTCAATCCCTTTTTACTGCGCGATTATGAGTTTGAGATACCCACTGCGCTCAAACTCCTGCTTGATCTTGAAAACTGCCAAAACCTCCTAGTCGCCAACATAATGGTGCTCCAAAACCCCATAGAAGATTCTACGATAAACTTCCTCGCTCCTCTCGTCTTTAACTTCGACAATCACACGATGGCGCAAGTCGTGCTCGATAGTATCAACTACCCACAATACTCCATAGCCGAGCCCATCAGAGTGTATTGCGACAAGGACGAGGCGAGCCCCTCATCTAGCCCCACTAACGCCGCCACGAAGTAACCCTATGGCACGCCACGCACCCCACCCCTCACAGCCAAGGCTCATATGCGTGGGCTATGGCAATATGGCGCGCGCACTGCTAGCGGGCATTATAGAATCTAAGCTCTTTGACAAATACGAGATATGTATCGCTGGGCGGGACTTGCACAAAGCCCAAAACCTCTGTGATGATCTCGCACGCACCAAATCCACAGACGATAGCCACACAGCCTCCACAGACAAATCCCCCACAAACGATAATCCCCCAAGCACTCCCGCAGACGACAACCCCACGCGCCCACACCTAAAGGCACTCTGCATAGATTCTCACACGCCTCTAAACATACAGGATTGTGAGGTATTGCTCTGTGTCAAACCCCACGCGCTTAGGGCGTTTAGCTATGTCGGAGAGGCGCATATCGCCTATAGCGTGCTGGCTGGGGTGCGCATAGAGACGATTGCGCAAGTGCTAAATGCGCGGAATTTTGCGCGGATTATGCCAAATGTCGGCGCACTCTATGGCAAATCCGCAAGCTGCGTGTATGTGCATAGCACGCGCTCTAGCGGCACAGATATAGAATCTGCAGTGCGCAGGCTCGTGGAGAGCTTTGGGAACTGCGTGATGGTGGATAGTGAATCCCTCATAGACGCCTCGATAGCCACGAGCGGGAGCGCACCAGCATTTTTGGCAGTGGTGGCACAAAGCCTCATAGACAGCGGCATCTACCACGGGCTAAGCTATGCGCAAAGCAGGGATCTTGTCGCGCAGACTTTTAGCGGGTTTGCCGCGCTCTTAGAGCACAAATCTCCCGATGAGATAAAAATCGCCATCACTTCCCCCGCAGGCACGACTGCGCGAGGCTTAGCGGTGTTAGAAAAAAACGGCGTGCGAGGGGCATTCATAGAAGCGGGGATAGAATCCATAAAGCGCGCAAAGGAGCTTGGTGGCTCATAGTTTGTGATTATGAGCCTGCAAGTTTTGCGTGGCAAAGCTTGCCTATCGCCCGTGGGGAGGTAATCCTGCTCTACTCACCCACCCATACAGAATCTAGGGCGAGATTTTGTGCTTGTTTAGTGCTAACGCGTCAGAAACGCGATGGGGCGGGATTCTATAAGCCACACTTTTTATAAACCCTCATCACGCACAAGCAGCGATCCCACTCATCTGCACACACACTCTGCACGACTTTAGAATCTATGCGCTTAGCTTTAGCCTAGCTTCGCTAGATTCTGTCCTTCATGTAGCGCGTATGTGCCACTTCTCTTAGCAAAATCCTTGAGCCCTCATCTCCCTTGACGCCAAAAAAACAAAACGCTACAATCCCGACTCCAATTTCGCGTATTTACGCACTACAAGGAGTTTGTATGGGTTGGTTGTTTATCATCTTAGGTGGTATCATCGAGATTTTTTGGGTGAGTGGGCTCAAATACGCCGACACGCTCTGGCTATATTGTCTCACGCTACTTGGGATTCTCACTTCCTTTGTGCTGATGATTTTAGCAACCAAGCGCGTGGAGGTGAGCGTAGCCTATGCGGTGTTTGTAGGGATTGGAGCAGCGGGGATCGTCGTGGCAGAGATGCTTATCTTTGGCGAGGAGGCAAACCCCGCGCGAATCGCGCTCATTGCGACTTTGCTCATCGGCGTGCTTGGGCTAAAGCTCACGAGCAAAAGTGCAAGCGAGCGCAAAATGGTGCGTGATCTCTCCACAGAGCTTGGGCTCGATGAGTTTGATGAGTTTATGGGAGAGGACAAAAGCGAGCGCAACGACAAAGGAGGTGTGCGATGATAGAGAGCTTTGGGAGCGCACTAGCGTGGGTGTGCTTGCTCTTAGCCGGGCTAGCTGAGGTGGCGGGCGTGTTTAGTATGAAAAAATTTAGCGATACTAACAAAAAAATCTTTTTGCTTGCTATCGTCTTTGCCTTCCTTGTGAGCTTTGGGCTTTTGAGCATTGCTATGCGTGAGATCACAATGTCGAGTGCCTATGCGATATGGACAGGCATTGGTGCGGGTGGGGGCGTGATCGTGGGCATTGTGCTCTTTAATGAATCCAAATCTCCGCTAAAAATCTTTTTCCTCCTGCTTGTCATCGGCTCGGCTATCGGGCTAAAGCTCGTGGGATAGAATCTATCATATTTAATGCAAGTTTGTTTCACAAACTTGTTATCGCTCGTGGGGAATGAATCCCCCGCTCGCTCCGCTACGCGAGCATACATTACCTGAATCTAGTGCTTTGGATTGTTTAGATTCTATAATGTCGCTAGCTTGCGTAGATTCTATCAAGGATTTTTTGAGGCTTTGCGCATTTTTTTTGAGCTCTGCGCATGAGAGAGAATAGCCCTCTTGACATGCGAGAGTGAGATACCATTTGGCATTTTTCATATCGCCAAGCTTTTGGTAGGACATGCCGATTCTGTGATTGGCATACATCGGCTCATAGCTCTCATCGCCGCCTTCTTCAAGACTATCAAGGGCTTTTTTGAGATACCAAATCGCCTCTTCATACCGCCCTGCCCCAAAAAGCACAAAGCCCATCTGCATACAATCCATCGTAAAGCCCTCGCGCCCCCTTGCTTGCGTATCGCATTCTTTGAGGCTTGCAATCTCTGCTTCATACTCATAAAAAAGCACCTTGCACGCCCCATTATCATCATGCAAACATTGAGAAATGGCACTACTCATAGCCGCATTCTCACTCATCGCGCTAAGCAATGTGAGATTTAAAACACAAACAATCCATACCAACACAAAACGCATACTCACTCTCCTTTGTTATCAGTATCTAAGACCCAATAGCCGATAGCTCATTGCCATCTTTTCCACCCCCTCGCGGATAATCCCCACCGCCTGCGCATAAAAGCCCCCAATCTCATCGCTAGGCAGATGCAGCGCGCTCACCATAAGATTGTGCAGTATATGCCCCACGCTGCCCTCAAAGAGCAAGCCCACAAAGGCGTTTTGCGCACTCATTTTAAGACTAAAGCGATGAAGGGAATCAATGAGGGCAAAAAGCTCCCTTTTGCCCTGCACCGGCACGCCCAAAAGTGCCAAAAACTCCTCCTTATACGCCAGCACCTCGCCCAAACCCATATCGCCATACGCCCTAAACACCTGCGTATAATCCGCGCTGCAATGGGCTTTGATAGATTCTATCGCTCTTTGCTTCTCGCCCGCGCTAAGCTCGCGCAGGCTAAACGTGCTCACATCACACGCCCTCGTGCCCTGTATATACGCCCCCTCGCCCAGATTTAGCACCAATCGCGGGGCAAACGCCTTGATACACCGCTCCATACTCCTCGCACTAAGGCTAAAGAGCGCGTCTGAATACACACTAGATTCTCTATTGCCCTGCACTTTGAAGGCATTGGGCGGGATTTGGGGCGTCTCCTCGCCATAAAAGGAATTTTTAGCGTGCTTTGCCTTGCCCTTAATATACCCACAATCAAGCCCGCACATCAGCACTTCCTCGCCCAAAAGTGCCGCAAGCGCAAAGCCAGCATTGCCCACATAGGGCGCGCTAAACTCCACCACGCTTTTCCCCCCAAACAAATACGCCCCCGCACTCCCACCACGCATAAACACATACGCCTGCTTGCCAAGCTCTAGGGCCTCGGGCTGCACCACGCTCCCACATAGCAGTGTCGTATCGCCTAGCGGAGCCTCCCTTAGCACATCTTTGAGATAAGCAATACGCTCAATCTCAATTTGAAAATCGGGCTCTATCCCATAGGCTTTGAGCGGCTTTATCGCCGTGCCACAGGAGAAAATCAGCATATTTTTGGCGTTTTTTTTGATAAAAGGCAGGAGAGAATCTAAGCTCACGCCATTGCCCACCACACAGATGGGTATCTCCACGCGCTCTGGCAAATGCAGCACGGGGTAGTGTGCGCTTAGGTTGCTTAGCGTATTCCTCACGCCTATCATCTCATCATCAAAGCTCCCCCAACCACGAGAATTCACCCTATACGCCTCATAGACGACTTCGCGCGCACTTGTAATCTTGGGGCTCTCGTATAAAAAGAGCTCAAGGCGCAAAAAGTTATTAGTAATCTTGCGCGAGGCAAAGTAAGTGTGGATAAACTCTTGGTGGATTAAGTCTTTGACAAAAATATAGCACGCGCGCTCACTCACGCGCGAAAATAACAGGGCAAAATCCACAAAATACAGCATAATGCGTAGCATATCGAGGTATTCCTCAAAGAGCAGGAGAGAGTGAAAATACACGCCCCGCTCCAAAAGCAATTGCAAAAAAATCCCCCCAAGCATGCCAAAAAATGTGCAGCTGGGCAAAAAATCGCTGGGGAGATGGTAGGATTTGCCCCCGCCGCTCTCTTGCATAAGATTAATGAGTTTATTACAGATAGAGGCGGTTAGCGGGATTTTGTCCTCATCGAGCTTTTGGAGTGCGAGGTGGTTGGTATGCACGAGAAATCGCGGGTTATTCATCGGAGATTGACTAAGAGCCAAATGCGTGGCAATCATCGTGTTTTCTCCGCTAGCTGGATACACAAGGGCATTGTCTTGGAGGTTTAGGATATTGAGCCCTGTTGGATTACAAAGGAGATTGTGCGTCGTGGGGGGCTTGCTAAGCTGGGCAAAAAGCGTGGGATTAAAAGCTCTAAAAAACTCCATATTGCGCACAAAACACGCGCTCATATACGACTCTAGCGCGCTAAAATCGCTAGATAGAATCTGCGTGAGATTCATCGCCGCGCCCACGCCACGCACATCGTGTATGCGCTCTTTTTATAAAACCTCTGCCCTGCCATTTTTCATCACGACTAAATCTTCAATACGCACGCCAAACTCGCCACCTAGGTAGATTCCGGGCTCGATAGAAAACACCATACCATCTTCTATGATCTCCTCGCTTCTTGCAGAAATGCGCGGCAGCTCGTGTATGTCTAATCCCACGCCGTGCCCCGTGCTATGCACGAAGTATTTGCCATAGCCACTAGATTCTATCACTTCACGCGCTAGGGCGTCGATCTCGCGTGCCTTCATTCCGCTGCGTGCCTTGCTTATCGCCCTCTCTTGGGCTTTTAGCACGATATCATAGATTTTTTGCTGCTTGGGGGATTTGAATCTCTGATTTTTGCTAAAGTCCATATCGGGATTCACACTTGCGGTGCGCGTCCTGTCTGAGCAATAACGCTGATATTTTATCCCCGCGTCAAAAAGCAAAAGATCGTGTTTTTTGCACACGATTTTGGCACAAGGCAGGGCGTGGGGCTTAGCCCCCGTGGCATTAAGCCCCACGATTGGGTTAAAGCTCAAATCATACGCGCCCTTGTAGCTCAAAAACATCGTGGCATAAAAGTGCAAATCCCGCTCACTTAGTGCCTTGCCCTTTTGCACCGCCTTGCGCACGAAGTGTGCAAATTCCTTGAAGGCTTGCTTGTTGAGCTTTTGGGACTTTTTGATAAGCTCGATTTGAGAATCTGTCTTGATAATACGTAATTTTTGATGAAAATTTGGCACAGGGAGGAGCTCGCACTGGCACTTTTGGGTATGGGTAGCGAGTATCTCATAGAATTCTACGCAAATCTCGCTGGGATTAAAGATGAGTTTTTTCACACCCTGCGCGCTAAGGAGGGTGCTAAGAGAGCTAAGCAAATCGCTAGATTCTATAACCTCGACATTTTTGCCCACACTCTGCTTGGCTTCTAGGCTATATCGAGAATCTGTGATAAAAAACCGCTGCCCTTGCAAATGCAGCACGATGGCATTATCGCAGCTAAAGCCACATTCATAATACTGCGCATTTTCATCGCGCACGATATAGGGAGTAGAGCTATCAAAGCGCATACTACTACTTGACTTGTTGGGGTTGTGTGGCTTGCTGGGCTTTGAGCGCGGCGATCTCGCTTAGGATTTGCAAAAGCGCGATAAGCCCTAGATGATACCCAAACACGCCAAAACCCGTAATCACGCCCGCACACACTCTGCCCGTGTAGCTCTTGGCGCGGAAGTCCTCTCTGGCGTGGATATTACTGATATGCACCTCTATCACGGGCACCCCGCAGCTGGCGATAGAATCTGCGATGGCAATAGAAGTGTGAGAATACGCAGCGGGATTTATCAGCACGCCATCGTATTCCCCGCCGATACACTCTTGGAGTTTGTCGATGATCTCGCCTTCAAAATTGCTTTGGAAAAACTCAATCTCGGCGTTGTGCTGCTTGGCTTGGGCTTGGAGATTGGTGTGAATCTGCTCGAGTGTTACATTCCCATAGATGTGAGGCTCGCGATGTCCTAAGATATTGAGGTTTGGTCCTTGTATGACTAGGATTTTCATAACTGCTCCTTATGCTTGTCTCAAAACGCTTATGGTATAAAAATCTTGCTTAAAGTTCTGCTGATAGCTCACAAATCCCGCTCCGCTTAATTTAATTTTCCTGCAGGAGATAAAACTCGCCCGTGTTTGGATTGCGCTTTTTTATAGGAGGTGTGTGGCGGGGGCTTGCAGGTAAAGGGGCAGTGGGCACAGAATCTACTCTCATAGAATCTGCTCTAGCAGAATCCACGCCCACAGAATCTGCCCCACTCGGAGCGACAAAATCCCGCGGCACTTCCATAAAGCCCGATGAGCGAGGTGGCAGGGCTTTTGTCTCCTTGCTCGCTACTTTTGGCTCTGAAATGGGCTTAGGGGTGGGTGGCTTATTTTTTGTGGCGACGCGCTTTGTGCCTGTGCGCACAGAATCTCCCGCCACGCCCCCGCCCAAAAATACAATCGCCTTATCATCTCTTGCCTGCTTGGCGAGGCTAGCGGCGTATTTTGGCATATAGGCTTGCAGGGCTTTGACTTTGCGCGCGATGTCCTCATAGTAGCTTTGTGCCATTTTAGCGCGCTCGCTATCGCGCTCCCAGCTAAAGCCCTTGTTGTAGGATTTGATCACTTCTTGCCAATTCCCCTTGCGCACCTTGTGCCAATATAGCAACTCCTCAAGCGCGACTTGCGAGGCGTATTCGTCATCGCGCACGAGCAGCTCGCCCACCATATTGCGCATAAAGCCCGTGTCTTTTTGGTTGGTTTTCTTAAGCAGTCCGGGGATATGCGCGTGATAGATCCCTGCGGAAGGATCGGCGAAGTTCATTTTGTATTCTCCCGCGCAAGATTCTTTCCACGCGATTGCTGCCATCGTGTAGCCATAGCCTGATTTTAACCCGTATTTAAACGCCTTTAGTATCACATTTTTTTGTGCCTTGCTAAAGTCTTTGAGCTCCACGCATTTGCCCTCGACTTTGTGCAATGGTATCGCCACGCACGCGCTCACGCACCCAAATACTACGCCACATATCATCGCTCTTATCATACGCCTAATGCCTCTTTCCTAGCAAGGTTGGTGCGTAAATTTGCCACCGCTCTAGCCTTTTAGCTTTATCCATAGGCAAAAGGGATTCCACAAATTGGCTTTTATCCTTTGTGATAAAATGTTTAAGAATGCCAAATACAATAACAATTTATCTAAAATCTTAAGGAGCTTATATGATGAGAATCTGTGCTGTATTGCTGCTTGTAGGCATAGGCTGTATGGGGGCTTTTGAGTTCAAGGACGCCCCAGAGGTGCAGGAGCGCATAAACCCAAGCACTTCCCCCCAAAGTATCCAATCCTATGCGTCCTCGCTAGGCGATGCGACAAAGGCAGTCGTCAATATCTCCACCCAAAAGCAAGTCTCAAACGCGATTCCAAACCACCCTATGTTTAACGATCCGTTTTTTCAGCAGTTTTTTGGCGACATATATGGACAGATTCCACGCGATAGAATCGAGCGCAGCCTAGGCAGCGGCGTGCTCATCTCCACTGATGGCTATATCGTTACCAACCACCACGTTATCGATGGCGCGGATAAAATCCTCGTCTCGCTCTCAGGCAGTGCCAAAGAATACACGGCTAAAGTCATCGGCTCGGATTCACGCAGCGATTTGGCAGTGATAAAGATTGAATCTAGCACGCCTAGTATCAGCTTTGCCAATAGCGACAAGGTGCAGGTGGGTGATGTCGTGTTTGCTATCGGCAATCCCTTTGGAGTAGGCGAGACGGTAACCCAAGGTATCGTCTCCGCACTCAATAAAAGTGGCATAGGGATAAACGATTATGAAAACTTCATACAAACCGATGCTTCCATAAATCCGGGCAATAGCGGCGGCGCGCTCATAGATTCACGCGGGGCACTTATCGGGATCAACACCGCGATTCTCTCGCGCACGGGTGGCAACCACGGCGTGGGGTTTGCTATCCCTTCAGAAATGGTTAAAAAAATCGCCAAAGAGCTCATTGAAAAGGGTTCAGTCAAAAGAGGCTATCTAGGCGTGGGAATCCAAGATGTGAGCGAGGATCTCCAAGAGAGCTATGCGCGCAGAGAGGGTGCGCTGCTTATCAGCATAGAGCCACAATCCCCCGCTGCCAAAGCTGGGCTTATGGTATGGGATCTCATCACCGAAGTGGAGGGCAAAAAAATCACAAACGCCCAAGAGCTCAAAAATCTCATCGGTATGCTACCTCCTAAGCAAAAAGTGAGTATCAAATATGTGCGTGATAAGCAGGAGCGTATGACGCAAGTCGTGCTAGGGGAGCTTAGCAGCGATGAGGCTGCGCGTGCTGATACCGCCCAAGGTGCGCCAAATGACGCTAAGAGTGGGATTGATGGATTAGGCGTGAGTGAGCTCACCCAGAGCCTCCGCCAACGCTACAGAATCTCTGAAGGTATCCAAGGCGTGGTGGTGACAGAAGTGCGCAGGGATTCACTAGCCTATAGAGCGGGATTTGGCATAGGCGATGTGATAGCACAGATTGAGGATAGCAATATCACAAAGCCATCGGAATTTTTGGCAGCGCTCAGTAAATTTAAAAATAAAAACAAGAGAATCTTGGTATATTCTCGAAATGGAATTAAAACCATCATTTTAAAATAAAGATTGCCGATGATCCACCTTGATAGCAAGCATTTTAAGCTCTTACAGGACAAAATCTACGATCTTTCAGGGATTCATATCGTAGATTCTAAATTTGCGATGATAAAAAATCGCGTTTTAAAGCTGATGAAAGATGTGCAGTGCGATGATGTGGGCGAGCTGCTCACAATGGTGGATAGGGATAAAAAAGTCGCGCAGGATTTTATCAATGTCTTTACCACCAACAAAACCGATTTTTTCCGCGAGAGCTTTCATTTTGATGATTTGCTCGATAGAGTGCTGCCCCAGCTTTTTAAAACCCAATCGCGTATCAAAATCTACTGCTGCGCGTCCTCTACCGGGCAGGAGCCCTACTCTATCGCCAGCACCATAGCCTATGCCAAAAAAATCTATGACGCCACCACACAAGTAGAAATCATCGCCACAGATATCGACACGCAAGTGCTCTCAATCGCCAAGGAGGGCAAATACACGATTAACCCACTGCTAGAGAAGTGGCCTAAATGGGCGGAGAGTGAAATATCGGAGTTTTTTGATGTGGTTGATGAATCTAACAAAGTGCGCCATCTCTCCGTCAAGCCAAAACTAAAAAATATGATAAGCTTCCGCCAGCTCAATTTGTTTAACAAAAAATATCCCTTTAGCAACGAAGAATTTGATGTGGTGTTTTGCAGAAATATCCTTATTTATTTTACCAAGCCCGATCAGGAGGCGATTTTGCAACGCCTTTTTGCTTTGCTAAAAATGGGCGGGACTTTTTATCTCGGGCATTCTGAAAGCCTCTATGAGCTAGCCGAGCAGACAGAAAAGCTCGGGCACAAGACTTTTATCAAGCAGCGATAATTGAGGGATACGCGATGATAGATTCAAAGGAACTAGGCACAACCCACAAACTCCACCCAGACACGCTCCTAGAGAGCAAGCCCTGCAAGGATTTGATGCGTCCCAAACTCATCGCCATAGGAGCGAGCACGGGCGGGGTGGATGTGCTAAGCACGATTTTTGAGAAGCTCCCCACGGGATTGCCCCCCATCGTGGTGGTGCAACATATCCCAAAGACTTTTGGCTCCTCCTTTGCCAAACGCCTAGATTCTCTCTCGCGCCTTAGTGTGTATGAGGTAACCCAAAAAATGCGCTTAGAAAAATCCTGCGCGTATATCACCAGCGGAGATTCACACATATCGCTTAGCTATGAGAGCGGGCATTATTACGCCAAGCCTATCGATGGTCCTAGGATCTCACGCCACAAGCCTAGCGTGGATATTTTGTTTCGCAATGTCAATAATGTCGTGGGCAAAAACGCACTTGGCGTGATTCTCACAGGAATGGGCGATGATGGCTGCATAGGGCTAAAAGAGATGTATGAAAACGGCGCGGTTACCATCGCCCAAGATGAGCAGAGCTGTGTCGTCTTTGGTATGCCCAAAAAGGCTATCGAGGTGGGCGGAGTGAAGCACACGCTTAGTATCGAGCAAATCATCGAGTTTATCAGCAATACAAAAGGGTAGAATGTGCGCTATGTGATTGTTTTGTGTCTGTGGTGCGTGGGTGTGGCGGTGGCAAGTGATGTGATAGCGGGCGTGGCGGTGCGCGTCAATGGGCACGCTATCACGCTAAATGAGATCAAAAAAATGCAGCAAAATATGAAAATAAGCAAGCCCCAAGCGATCGATTTGCTCATCAATGAACGACTAAAAGACGATGAAATCGATCGCTTCAAAATCAGCATTGATGAGTTTAAAATCGATGATGAGATAGGGCGTATCGCCTCTAGCAATGGTATCAACAAAAGCGCGCTCATCACCCAGCTCGCGCGCGAGGGTATGAGCTACCAAGCCTATCGCAACGAGCTACGCAAGCAGCTCCAAACGCGCGAACTTATGCAAAAAATCCTCGCAAGCAATGTCAATATCACCGATGAGAGCGAGCTCTTTGCCTACTACAACAAGCACAAGCAGGACTTTGAAGTCCCCTCAAGCGTGCGGGTAATGCGCTATAGCGCGCCAAATGACGCGCTCTTACAAAAGGCGATGAAAGATCCAAAAAAAGCCATCGATGGCGTGCAAAAGCAAGAAGAAACCATCGCGATGGCTATCCTCTCTCCCCAAATCGCCCAAGTGTTTGTAACCACGCCCAAGGGGGACTTCACGCCGGTGCTCAATGCCGGAAACAATGTGCTTGTGAGTTTTTTGGTGCTTGAAAAACTCGGGCAGAAGCTCATGAGCTATGAGGAAGCCAAGCCGATGGTAAATCAGCGCGTAATGGCGCAAAAGGAGCAGAGCATCATCCAAGAGCATTTTGCCAAAATCCGCTCGAGCGCGAAAATCGTGTATCTGCGAGAGTAGTATGCCGTGGTATAAAGATCCACTTTTTGGTATCGTCCTCCTCTTTCTCATCATCGCCATCATCGGCGCCATAGACTTCATCCGCAATCGTCTAAAGGAGCGCAGACGCACGCACTCGCTAGAAAATCTCAAAAAGTCTTATGAATTTTTGGGTATCAAAGACGGGGTGGAGGAGTTTTTGAGGCTCAACCAAAACGCCACGCCCACGCTAGAATTTATCGCCCAAGCCTATATCCAAAGCGGCAATCTCCAAGAGGCTATCAAAATCTATACGAGCATACTCAACTCCACTGCAGCCCCGCAGGACAAGGAGCGTATCCTCTACGCACTAGGCGTGGCGCATTTTCAGGCGGGGTTTTTGCAGCGGGCTAAAAACACATTCCTAGAGATTCTCAAAAACTCCCCTAGGGATTCTGCAAGCCTGCTGTATCTGCTGCGCGTGTATGAAAAGCTCAATGAATACCAAAACGCCATCGATGTGGTGGATTGCCTGCAAGAGATCTATGAGCAATCGGGCAATATCGATGATACCAAATACTTAGAATCTCTCGAGCAAAATCGCGCGTATCTGCGGACTATGCATCTCTTTGGCGATGAGAAAATGTCCTTTGAGGACAAAATAGCCGAGCTTGAAGCCCTGCGCGAGCGGTTTATGAGGCTTGAAAAAAGCATTTTGGTGTATTACAAACACTACAATCTCGCGCTGTTTTGGCAAAAAGCCCAAGAGTCGCGCAATATCGAGAATCTGCTTGATGTTTTTTGGCGCACTCCCGATACAGAAATCCCCGTTGAAATCCTCACAAACCCAAAAATCATCGAAGTGTATAAGGCGCGCGGGCTTATAGAATCTAGTGCCACAGGCGGCGTGATAGAATCTAGTGAATCTCAGCAAAGAGATTCTGGATTTGTATGTGCGCGAAGCGGAGTGAGTGGGGATTTACTCCCCGCGAGCGATAAGCAAGAGCGCAGCTCTTGCAATGAAATAATAGAATCTAGTGCCACAGGCGGCGTGATAGAATCTAGTGAATCTCAGCAAGCCCTAGATTCTGTAAATAAAGGCTTTGCAAATAAAGGCGCGGTGTGTGCGAAGTTTGAGCTAGAGGCGGTGCGACTACTACGCACCCACACGCCTTTTAATGCGGATTTGCACTTTGAGTATCGCTGCAGTGAGTGCAAGGAGATTTTCCCGCTTGAGAGCCACCGCTGCCCCACTTGCAACGCCCTGCTAAGCTTTGAGGTGCTGTGCTCGGTGCGAGAGAGTAGAAATGAAGCGCGTTACTCTCTATTGTGATGGCTCCTCACTGGGCAATCCGGGTGCGGGCGGCTGGTGCGGGATTTTAGAGTTTAAAGCCACGCGCAAAATCCTAAGCGGGGGCGAGGCACACACGACAAACAATCGTATGGAGCTCCAAGCCGTCATATCCTCGCTAGAAGCACTCAAAGAGCCCTGTTGCGTGGAGATTTATAGCGATTCTAGATATGTGTGTGAGGGAATCAATGTGTGGCTAAAAAACTGGGTGGCAAAGGATTTTGCCAAAGTCAAAAACCCCGATTTGTGGCGGCGGTATCTCGAGGTATCGCGCAGCCACACAATCCGCGCGCATTGGATCAAAGGGCACTCTGGTATCGCGCTCAATGAGGAATGCGACAAAATCGCCAAAAGCGAGGCGATGAAGTTTTTGCGCTCTGAATGATGGGATTAGAGAATCTAAAATCGTGTGTTTGTGGCGACAAAGCAAGGCTTCTTTAGAAAACGAAGTTCCTTTAGTAATCCTAAAATTTCTGGCAAGCCAAGCGCAGAACGTAAAGAAAATACAGAATCTAAAAAAGGCTTAGAATCTGGCCTTTAAAATTCTAAAACAATTACAATCTAACTCAATAGATTCAGAATCTAAGCAACTTACACAATCCACAACGCCAAAAAACCTCACCAAGGCTTTGCCAAGTATCAATAATATGCGCGTAAGCGTAACAAAAAAAAGCGGTGCTTTATTCTTTTTGGGGCTTTGAGAGTGCGGGGAGAGGGAAACCCTTTTTTGCGACAAAACAATACACAGAATCTAGCGCGGAGATTCTAAAAATGCACGACTTAATAGAATCTAACCGTATAGATTCTAAAACAAGCGCAGAATCTAAAGAGATTCTAAAAAGCGAGCAAATACAGAAATCTAAGCCCAAAAGAATCTACATAGTCTGCAACACAGAATCTAGATAATGCAGAATCCGCACAATTCCCTACAGATTCACAAACGCAATTTTTGATTTAAACAAAGCAGATTCTAAAACACACAGAATCGAGAGTAGATTCAAAGACAATCACAGAATCTAAAAGAGATTCAGAATCTATCGAGTTAGATTGCGTAATTGTTTTAGAATCCCAATCATCGGAGTAGATTTTAAGCCTAAACAATGCGTGTGCGCGTAAATAGGTGCATAAGTGAGATACAAGTCAGAAAATGCTAGGATTGCCTCAAAGATTCTATATAAAGAAGCGTTTGTGGGGCTGCGTGTCTAATGTATGTCGCGCGCCGCACTCATCGCTTAGGAGGCAGGAATGCAAAGCAGAATATTGCAAAACAGGGTGTTTGCGTGGGGGTTTCTCATCGCAGCGATTGTGCTAGAGGTGAGCGGTGTGAGTATGCTAAAAGTGATACAAGATCCATTGCTAAGCAAAATCGCTATGCTCGCCTTTATCAATGTGTCCTATGTGCTGATGGCTCTCGCATTGCTTAATATCGCGCTTGGCGTGGCATACTCGGTGTGGGAGATCGTGGGGCTTGTGGGGATTTTGCTCATCAATTTTGTGTTTTTTAACCCCGAGCTTGAGATGTATCAATACATAGGCATTGGTATAGGATTTGTGGGGATTATCTGCGTGATTTTGGGGGAAAAGCACGAGGAAGACGCGCTAGATACACACGATACCCCCACAGGGCGCGATAGCAGCACTGCTCATCACGCCACTCCCACGAAGGAACGATGATGGGATTTTTGTGCATTGTGCTCTCTGGAATCTTAGATGTGTTTGCCAACCTCGCTTTGCAAAAATCCAATGGCTTTAGAGATCTCAAATGGGGCCTTTTGGCGTTGGTGCTTGTTGATGGGGCGTTTTTGCTCCTCTCCTTTGCTGTGTCGTGGTATGGGATCAAGCTGCCTATTGCCTACACGCTCTGGGGGGCTGTGGGTGTGCTGGGCTCGGTGGCTGGGGCGTATTATTTTTTTAGACAGAGTCTAAAGCCTATCGGGTATTTTGGCATAGTGCTTGTCATCGTGGCAGTGGGGCTGCTCAATAGTTAGGTTTGGACGCCCCTTGTCGCTGCAAATGCGAGTGAAACAAAAGCGCAGTGCCCCAATACAGAATCTAGCCCATCTGCATTCCCCCGCCCTTGAGCCACGCCTTATGCCAACCCTTAATTCCTCCTTAAACTTTTTGTGCTAAGATTCGCGCCAAACTTCTTTTTACAACCACTCCAAACACGATTAAGGGACAAAGGTGCTTGATTGGGATTTTATCTTTAGCCATATGTATCTGTTTTATGACGCCTTTTGGCTCACGCTCAAAATTGCCGCGCTCGGGATAGCCCTAGCCGTGATGGTGGGCTTTGTGTGCGCGCTTTTGCTCTCTTTTAAACCTATCCCTATCCTCTCCCCCATAAGTGCGCTCTATGTGCAGATAGCGCGCAATACCCCGCTGCTTATTCAGCTATTTTTCCTGTATTTTGGCTTGAGCAAAATGGGACTAGCTCTAAGCGCGTTTTGGTGTGCGGTTATAGGCGTGGCGTTTTTGGGCGGTGGGTATATGTGCGAGTCCTTTCGCGCAGGATTGCAGAGCGTGGGCAAACCACAGATAGAATCCGCCCTAAGTATGGGCTTATCGCGCCCCCATATCGTGCGCTATGTGATCCTCCCCCAAGCCCTAGGCGTGTGTATGCCCTCCCTCGCGGCAAATGTGATATTCCTCATCAAAGAAACTTCGGTGGTGGGGATTATCGCGCTTGCGGATATTTTGTATGTGAGCAAAGATATCATTATGCTCTATGCTAAGACTTATGAGGCGCTCTTTATGCTCTTATGCGCGTATCTTATTATCCTTTTGCCCCTCTCATTTGTCTTTAGCCTCATAGAATCTCGCCTCAAACAAAGGCTCTAAGCGATGCTAGATTCACTCTTTAGCCTAACCAACCTCTATCGCCTGCTTGAGGGGCTAGGGCTCACGCTTTTTATCGCGCTTGTGTCTATCACACTTTCTATCGTCTTTGGCTCATTAGTGGGGCTGTGTATGCTCACGCGCTCTATACTCGTGCGCGCACTCTGTCGGCTATACTTAGAGTTCGTGCGTATCGTGCCCATTTTGGCACTGCTGTATGTGTTTTACTTCGGGCTGCCCCAAGCCCTAGATATTGATATCAATAATATTCTCGTGGGAATCGTCGTCTTTAGCCTCTGGGGGAGTGCGGAGATGGCGGATTTGGTGCGCGGGGCGTTTAGCTCTATCAGCGCACACCAAAGGGAATCCGCTCTAAGTCTAGGGCTTAGCTGGATTCACACACAAGCCTTTGTCATCTTGCCCCAAGCCACCGCGCGCCTGCTGCCCGGGAGTATCAATCTCTTCACACGCATTATCAAAACCACTTCACTCCTGCTTTTTATCGGTGTGGGCGATGTGTTTTTTATCGCGCGCCAAATCATCGAGGCAAACCACGCCATCCCAAGCGCACCATTTATCATCTATGGGCTGCTGCTTATGCTCTATTTTGTGCTCTGCTACCCGCTCTCCTATCTCGCCAAACGCCTAGAATCTAAACATTAAAGGGGATATTATGCTCACAATCCACAATCTGACTAAACGCTACGATGACCATCTCGTGCTTGAGGGCATCAGTCTAGAAGTGCAAAAGGGCGAGGTGGTAACGCTCCTAGGACCTAGTGGCTGTGGCAAAAGCACGCTTTTACGCTGTATCAATGGGCTAGAACCAACACAAGGTGGGGAAATCTACCTAGAATCCACCCAAATCAACACGCCCAAAACCAATTGGAGCAAAATCCGCCAAGAAATCGGTATGGTGTTCCAAAACTACGAGCTATTCCCCCACCTTAGCGTGGAGCAAAATATCCTACTCGGACCGCTCAAGGTGCAAAAGCGCGCCAAAGACGAGGTGCTAGAGCTCGCCCATAGCCTGCTAAAACGCGTGGGATTAGAATCTAAGACAAAAGCCTATCCCAAAATGCTAAGCGGCGGGCAAAAGCAGCGCGTAGCGATCGTGCGCGCGCTGTGTATGAATCCAAAGATTATGCTCTTTGATGAGATCACTGCCTCGCTCGATCCTGAGATGGTGCGCGAAGTGCTCGATGTGGTGCTAGAGCTCGCCGATGAGGGTATGACGATGCTCATCGTTACGCACGAGATGGGTTTTGCAAAGGCAGTGAGTGACAAAATCGTGTTTTTAGATTCTGGCAAGATTATAGAATCTAGCGCGCCACAGGAGTTTTTTACCAACCCCAAAACCCCTCGCGCCAAAAGCTTCCTAAAGTCGTTTGACTTCAAGCGCAAGCACCATAGCGCGTAGGCGATTTGGCTATGTGTGTGAGTGTGTTTGACTCTTTGTGTGGCTAGCTTTTGTTTGATCCTTTGTGTGGCATCGTGTGGGGCATACCCTTGCCGCCGATATGTGCGATACTGCCATCGGGATTGACTTCATAAGCCTGCCCAAAGCCCTTGACAAAGCGCCCCTGCCCAAAATGCACGCGCACGAGATGAAAATCTAGCATACCCCGCACCGCAGAGACGCCTCCGCCCTTGCCCACGCGGGATTCAAAGCTATCATAGACTTTTTCAAAGTGCGCATCGCGTGGCAAAAACTCCACGCTCACATCGTAGGTGAGCCTTTTGCGCGCTAGGAGCATTTGAGCCTCTTTCTCATCTTGGATAAACATCACTTGGGCGCGCTTGGGGTTTGCCTTGAGATTAGCGAAGTGCTGGGCTACCTCGCTAATGTAGAGATAATACGCCCCCTCATAGCGCAGCAGGGGCGAGTAGCTAAGATGGGGGAGATTGTCTAGTGAGAGTGAGGCGAGTAAGATGGAGTTAAAAGTGTCTTTAAAAGATTCTATCTCTTTGGCTATGTCCTCAGTCTGCGCGCTCTTTTGTGCCTCTAAGCCTGTGCAAAGCGCGATGATGGCGTTTTTGTAGTCCGATGGTTGCGTGGGAGTGGGAAAGGGCGCAAACACCTCCGTGCCATCTGCGAGGATACTTAGCCCATCAGTGCTCACATTGGTGAGCTTTGCCTCTTTGGCTTGGAATCCGCCATAGCGGCTCACAAGTGCCTTGAGCTCGCCTGTGTGGTGCTCGTTCATATGTGTCAAAATACTCTCAAGATTCATAAACACTCCTTTTAGTAGTCTCAAAAATCACATTATAACATAAACTAAAAATAATATACATTCTTATTTTAAGGCTTTAAAGATGTGGTTGCTTAGATTCTGTCTTAGATTTTGGATTCAAAGACAGAATCTATCTTTTCAGAATCTAAGCAATTTACAGAATCTAGCCCAACAGATTCACAAACACACAATCAAGATTCACACAAGCCAAATTCTAAAACAAGCGCAGAATCTAAAAGAGATTTAGAATCTAGGGTATTTATAGAATCTACTCCAACAGATTCAGAATTTAAAACACTTACAGAACCCACGACTTCAAAAAATCTTAACAAGGCTTTGTCAAATATCAATAATGGGTGCATAAGTGCAAGTCGAGCAGAATCTAAAGATTCTAAAGCTTTAGATTCTGCCATTTTTGCAATTGCGCTTAGGCCTTGCGCTACCGCGCCCCATTATTTTATTTGGCAAAGCCTTGCACAAAGTTTTTTGAAGTTGCAGATTCTGTAGATTGCTTAGATTCTATAGTGTGTTCTGATAGAATCTTTGGTTTATAGAAAACGCACTAGCCCAAGCGGCGTTCCTGACGCGGCTACACTAAGAAGCCACAGAATCTCGCTTAAAAGTTGCATGTATGCTCGCGTAAGCGGAGCGAGAGCGGATTCACTCCGCTCGAGCGGTAACAAGTTTTTGCCAAAGCAAAAACTTGCATAATAATAGAATCTAGTCGGGTTTATAGAATCTATAGCGATAGTAATTTGCCCTCGCAAACTTATCTTAAAACTCTTTGAAGGATTTGTATGGAAGTTCTCATACTTGCTTTTGTCTGCCTCATATTCGCGCCGTTTTTGTTTGTCGCACTCAAAAAGGCGCGGGGATTTAGGACTTTTAGGCTTGTGTTTTTTGTCGCGCTAGTCTTTGCGTATGGGCAGTTTATCGCGGTGCTCATCGGGACTTTTAGTATGTCTTCAGGCGGGGCTTCGGGCATACCGCTTGCCCTCTCTATGATGGCTTTGCCCGCGATTTTGCTCATCGGTGCGGCGGTGGCAGCCCTGCTGCAAGGCTTTGTAATGCTTATCACCAAAAACGACTGCTTCACCCCGCTGCGAGATATGCTCCTAGTTGCCACGCCACCACAGGGCATCTGCGTGTATTTTCGCAGGTTTGATACCAATCTCCATAGGGCTATACTACAGGACACACAAAGCACGCAAGATCGCTATGAATTTTTGCAAACTAAAGATGGCACACAAGAATGGATACCAAACGCACAATCCTACCTCAAGCTCTCCACGCGCGAGCGCAAGGCTATCGCCAAGCTCTATGCGCTCTATCAAGCTAAAAATCCCACCACGCCCCTCATCAACCTAAATCCCAATAATCAGGAGATTTTTAACCTCGTGCGCGCGTATCTCCCTAGCTCCAATACAGAATCTATCGATACGGCTAGCTCCTACACCCTAGCCACCACTCTCCAATCCTCTCAAACAAGCCAAAGCCTTAAGCGCGGAGTGATAATGCTCGCACTCCTTGTGGCACTGCTCATAGCTAGCGGGCTAATCTATGCGTGGTATAGATTCTCACCGCACAATCCAAACGCCCTCCTAAACGCCCTAGAAGAAAGAGATTCTCAAAAAGCCCTCTCCCTCATCGCCCAAGGAGCCAAAAACAAAGACAAAGCCCTGCACCACCTCATACACTACTACACGACGACTGCAGGCTATGGCAAATACGAGATTATGCAAGCTCTTTTGGAATCTGGCGCAAACCCCAATGCGTTCAAAGGATACACGCTCCTAATGAGTGCCACAGAGCAATGCGACACTAGGGCGGCTAAAATGCTTTTAGAATCTGGGGCGGATGTGAGTTTGCGCAATGAAAATGGCACTGATGTGCTCTTTTGTATCCGATGTGGGGATAGCCAAGCGGGCAGGGAGCTAGCCAATCTCTTGCTGCAATATGGTGCAAACCCTCTCACAAAGACTGCAGATGGTTACACCGCACTTTTTGCCCTGCTGCTCACAGAAAACCCTTCCGCCCAAGCCCTTATAAATGCTGGCGCGGACGTGAATGCGGTTTTGCGCACACACGATGGCAGCGAGAGACTCCTACAACGAGCCGTATCTAGAGCCAATGCACAAACCATAGATCTTTTGATACAAAAGGGGGCGAAGGTGGAGAGAGATGATGTGATACTGCTCTTTAGCGCGCTGCGCAATGAGTATGACAACAACAACGCCCAAATCCTCTCTATGCTCCTAGCCCAAGGCATCAATCCCAATAAGCGAGATAGGTATGGTGATTATCCAATCCACAGAGCCCCACTCGCGCAGCTAAAAGCCCTCATAGAGCACGGAGCTGATGTGAATGCGCGCGATAGCTCGGGCAACACAACGCTGCTATTAAGAATGAAAAACACCTACGATCCCCAAACAATCCTCTATCTCCTAGAATCTGGTGCCGATGTGAATCTCGCTAATGATAACGGGGAGAGAGCGAAGGATTTCCTAGAGAATGCGAGGTATAACGCAAGGCAGGAAGACATACAAAAGGTGCGCGAGATCATCGAGGCAAAGACTCGCTAGGGAGCTGCTAGAATCTCACAATGTGTGTGAGCTAATCGCTGCTTTGAGTGCGATTTCTTGCACAAAGCGGTGCGTGGGGATATGGATATTGTGCAAAAGCAGGGCTTGACGCGCGGCTAGCCCTCTGTGTGAAAAAAGCCAATTTTTTAGCAAAGTTTTGAGATTGCTTAGTAGTGAAAGCTGCTTTGAAGGCGCAAGCAGAGCGAGATCGTAATAGAATCTATAATCTTTAAAATGCTTTTTTGCAATGCTTAGGATTGCTTGCTCATAGTGCTGCGCATTTAAAAGCGGTGCATTGAGTGCCTCTAGGCTGAAGCCAACCTCCCTTTCCTCACACATTCTTATTTGACAAGATTGCGCGCCCACTGCGAGCTTGTGAAAGCACAACCTAAAGTCCCTAAGCCCACCATTAGCAAACTCTAAAAGCACGCTAAAGCTCTCCTGCTCTCTTTTATCCGGCGTGTGGTGGGGCATACAAAAGGCAAAATTCCCAAGGCTATAAAAAATCAAGCATTCCTTATCGCGCGTGTGGTAGCGCTCATAGCCCTGCGCCCAGTGCGGATGATGCCCCACGATAATATCCACGCCCATATCGCATAAAAATTTATAGAATCTGCGGAATTGGGGCAGGGGCAAATCGACATTTTCTAGCCCGGCATGGAGTATGGCAATGAGCACATCGACTTTGGGGCGCAGCTCCACGATATTTCGGACAAACGCCTCATCAAACAAATCCACATACCCGCTCTGCGCGCCCAAAAACGCATTTACAGAATCTAGCGCGCCAAACTGGCTCTCACCCGCATTGACAATCCCAATGCGCGTGCCATCTATCTGTGTAAGGTAATTTGGGGGGGGGGTGAGTGCGCTATATGCGCCTATGTAGGATTTATTGCACTTTGTGATAGCCTCCATCGTGCCCTGCAGCGCAGAAGCACCATAATCAAAGATATGGTTGTTTGCGAGGCAAAACACATCAAAACCTAGATTGGAGAGGTTTGTGATAATCTCAGAATCTTGACACATATGCGGTCCTGCCTTGGTAATAGGCTCCCCAACTCCGCTAATGGGTGCTTCGAGATTGCAAAAGCTTAGGTTTGCGCTAATAAGCTGCGCTAGCTCCGGACACACTTCGATGCGTTTATCACTCACGACATCGCCACAGATAAAAATTCCCATACATATCCTTAAATTTGGTTTTGCAAAATCCTAGCAAATATACTTATTTAATGCAAGTTTTGCGCGGCAAAACTTGTTATCGCTCGTGGGGAGTGAATCCCCACTTCGCTCCGCTTACGCGAGCATACACTGCATTTTTTGGAATCTAAATCGCGTCTTGGTGC
>NZ_CASDOV010000007.1:0-91756 GCF_949282165.1 uncultured Helicobacter sp.
AGAAGGGGGGATTCTATCATTTTATGCAAGTTTGTTTCACAAACTTGTTATCGGCAATGTTGGCAAAGCCCTCATTGCCTCCGCTTACGCGAGCATACATTAGTCTAAATCTATTGGCGTAGATTCTATAACGCCGATAGTGGCTTAGAATCTAAGAGGAGAACCCAAAGCTATCGTAGCTCATAGACTGCCACGGTGGTGTGTCCATAGGCATTTGGTGGGATTTGGATAAGCCTCCTGCCCACAATGCCCGCTTTGCCGATGAGTTTGCGCATTAAGCCCCTATCAATGAGCGGTGTGGGTAGGAATTTCTTTGCCCACATCGTGGCTTTGTAAAATTCTCTGTGCTCGGGCTGCACGGGCTCGTGATAGATTTCTATAAGGCGTAGGTTAAAAAGTTTGGCGATATGGTGGAGTGTTTTGTCGCTAAATCGGGAGATATGGTGTGGAGGCATATTTAAGATGCCATTGACGCAATAGCGCAGGAATGAATCCTCACTAGGCACAGCGATGATAAGCTGCGATGGTTTGTTGTGTATTGCCCCCCCCCCTAGTTGTCTTTAGACAGACAATCTGTGCGCGCAAAAACTCATAGGGATCACTGACATGCTCTAGCACCTGAAAGCTACAGCTCACATCAAACTCCCCGCTATGCTGCGTGCAGTAGTGCTCAATAGGAATGTTTTGGATACTGATACCGCGCTTGGCAGCCATTTCCTTAGCCTTGGTGCTAAACTCTAGCCCGACATAATTGCTCTTTTGTGGGAGAAAATCCGCAAACGCCGCCTTGCCACAGCCCACCTCTAGCACTTTAGATTCTGAAGTGATGAGGTTTTTGACATAATGATACTCGTGCTTTTCATCAAAGTAATACCACGGCAGATTGTTAAGGGCGTTATAAAACGCGTCATCGCCAGTGGGGATACTGCCATCCTCGCACACAAAAAACTTGAGATCGCACTCTTGGCAGTGCCTATACTCCAAATCACTAGAGAGGATAGCGCGTATGTCTATCCCAAAGCTCCTCTGATAGAGCGCGATGAGATCCTCTCTGCGCACGCGCTCTTTTAGTGTTACCTTATTACTATGGCACAAAATACATTGCATAATTAAGCTCCTTTTGGTTTGATAGCCCTGCATTATAACTCACAAATCTTGCAACACTTTGAATCCACTCCCAGCGCGCGCAAGCGGCTCAAACACAAAGCGCAAATCATCACTAGAGTCGCTCACACATCGCTCACTCACAAAGCATTGCTTGAGCTCTAGCAGCAGCGTATCCGTCGCGCTTTGGAAGCCTAATACATCATAAAAATCACAGAAAAATGCGCATTGGCAGCCGCTAGGCACGGGCGGATAGTCGCTAAGTAGGCTTGTGAGGTGTATGCCTAGCTCGCTTGCCTCGCTTTTGCCTAGCTCAAGCTCTAGGGAGCAGCCCTGCACTTGCGCGCTCTCTTGTGGGCTTGGGATCGTGATAGTTACGCGCTTGGAGGTTTTGGCATTGTGCAGCGTGTCCTTGGGGCTGCCATCGCTTTTTTTCATCAGACACACGCTTAGGATGGTGGGCTCTAGACTTATGGGGGCGAAAAAACTAAAGGGCGCGAGGTTGATACTGCCATTGCTATGTATCGTGCTAATCCACGCAATGGGGCGCGGTATGAGGCATTGGCTTAGGATTTTGAAGTTTTGTAGCGGTGTGGTGGGCGAAAATGTAAAAATCATCATAGCTCCTTTGTGCGCGTTTTTTGTGCAGATTCTCCAAGTATGGTGAGTGCGGATTCAAAGACTTCATCGGGTGTGATGGATTTCATACACAGGTGGTGGCTAAGCGGGCAGGTGCGCTTTTTGCACGGGGAGCACTTAAGGTGTTTGCTAAGGATTGTGAGATTGTCAGCAGTGAGGGATTGGAGCGTCGTGATATCCTTTGGCGCGCTACAATCTAGCCTTATAGAATCTAGCGCGTTTTTATCCTCTGTGTTTTTGTCCCCTAGGAGTGCGCGCATAGGTAGGAAAAACTCCCGCGCTATTGCCTCATTCCACGGGCAGGTATCGGCGGTGTCTGTGGAGCCAAAAATGGCTATGGTAGGGGTGTGGAGTGCTGCGGCGATGTGCATAGGACCGCTATCGTTGGTGATAAACAAATCTAGCGCGCCAATGCTATCAATAAGCTCTATTAGACTTGTTTGATTGCTCAGATCGTGGATATGTGCGTTGCTTTGTGTTGTGAGGTTTTGCGTATCGCCAAAGATATAGACTTCCCAGCCTCGTGAGACAAAACGCGTGATAATCTCGACAAAATATTCCTTCTCCCAGCATTTTGCCCAGCCAAATGCTGCACCCGGATTGATACCAATGTGCTTTGTGTGGCTGCGCTCTATCTTGCTACACTCGCCACGCACGAGGGATAGCGGCACAAAGGAGGTAAAAATTATAGAATCTACAAAGTCTTTAATGAGGTATTCGTATTTTTGCACTTGATGAAGCGGCGTGAGGGGCGGGGGTGTGAGCGCGTGGGTTAAGAGGGGAGAGCGGAGGTTTTTGGCATAGCCCACGCGCACCTTTGCCCTGCATAGATAGAGCAGCAGTGCGCCAAAAAATCCATTGCTAAAGCAAAAGCTCAGATCGATTTGCCCAACCTCTGTGCGTATCTGCTTGCAGAGGCGATAGAGGCTTAAAAGGCGATTTTTTGCCCTCTTGCTCTCATCGAGATAGATTGCCCTCACGCGCTCTTCGCGTCTAAACGCCTCGCACGCATAGCTTCCCACTAGCACAAACTGCGCGTTTGGATACATTATTTTGAGTTTTTCAAATGCACTTGCGCACATCACACTATCGCCCAGCCAATTTGGCAGCCGCAAAAGAATTGTTTGGATCATTATTACGCTCTTTATAGAATCTAGGATTGGTGCGGCATTATAGCAAATCTGTTAAGGTTTGTAAAAACTCTCTTTTGTTAGAATCTGCCCCTGCGTGTGAGAGAGCGACAATTTAAAAGACAAAGGATTTGTGATGCTTACCCCCCTTAAGCTTAATGATACCGACAAACTCCAACTTGCAAGAATGGCAAATACTCTGCGTTTTTTGTGTGCAGATATGGTGCAGAGGGCAAATAGCGGGCACCCCGGCGCGCCAATGGGTTTGGCAGATATAGCCACGATGCTAAGCCTGTATCTAAAGGTTAATCCAAACGAGCCCTTGTGGCTTAATCGCGACAGAATCGTCTTTAGCGGAGGGCACGCGAGTGCGCTCGTGTATAGCCTGCTCCATCTTTGGGGCTTTGGGGTGAGTAAGGAGGATTTGAGAGCATTTCGTCAGCTAGATTCTAAGACGCCCGGGCACCCCGAGTTTGGGCACACGCCCGGCGTGGAGATTACAACTGGTCCCCTAGGGCAGGGGATTGCCAATGCCGTGGGTATGGCGTTTGCCTCCAAATACGCTAGAGGGCTACTAGGGGGAGATCTCATCTCACACAATATCTTTTGTTTTTGCGGCGATGGGGATTTGCAAGAGGGGATTAGCTATGAGGCTTGCTCGCTTGCGGGGCTTCATAGCTTAGAAAATCTCGTTGTGATTTATGATAGCAATGGTATCAGTATCGAGGGCGCAGTGCAAAAGGCGTTTGATGAAAATGTAAGGGAGCGTTTTATCGCGCAGGGTTGGGAAGTGCTAGCGTGTGATGGGCACGATTACGATTCTATAAACACCGCGCTTGTGAGTGCGATAAATGCTAGCAAACCAAGCCTTATTATCGCCACCACCACCATAGGCAAGGGCGCACTAAGCCTAGAGGGGAGCCACAAGACTCACGGCGCGCCTTTGGGCAAAGACATTATCGCGCAGGCAAAGGCGGCGCTAGGGTTTGAGAGTGATGAGGAGTTTGCAATCCCCCAAGATGTGGCATTGCGGTTTTTAAATGTCAAAGAAAGCGGCACACTCGCCCATTATCAATGGCTAAAAAACCTCACGCCAGAGGCAAAATCCCTCATAGATTCACTCCTAGATACAGGCTCTATTGACTATCCTAGCTACCAAAAGGGACAATCCATCGCCACGCGCGTGAGCAATGGCGAGATACTAAACGCGATTGCTAAGGGTATGAAAGGCTTTTTGGGCGGGAGTGCGGATTTGGCTCCGAGCAACAACACCGAGCTAAAGGGCGAGCAGGATTTCCCAAATGGGCGTAATCTGCATTTTGGTATCCGCGAGCACGCTATGGGCGCGATTTGTAATGGCATTGCAAATTATGGCTTGTTTTTGCCTTTTTGCGCGACATTTTTTGTCTTTAGCGATTATCTCGCGCCTAGTATGCGTGTATCAAGCCTTATGAAGGCGCGCGTGATGTATGTTTTCACACACGATAGTATCGGCGTGGGCGAGGATGGTGCGACGCATCAGCCCATCGAGCAGCTCTCGCATTTGCGCGCTATGCCAAATCTCCTCGTGTTTCGCCCCTGCGATGGGAATGAAAATGTGGCGTGCTGGCAGGTGGCATTGCGCCAAAATGCGCCGAGTGCCTTTGTGCTTAGCCGTCAGAATCTAGAAGTCGTGAGCGAGAGCCCAAACGCCGCGGCGGTGGCAAGGGGTGGCTATATCCTCCAAGAGAGCGCGCTAGATTCACACAATCCGCACCTTGTGCTGCTTGCTAGCGGTAGTGAGGTAAAGCTCGCGCTAGATTCTCAAAAGCTCCTAGAGGGGCAGGGGATTGCCACGCGTGTGGTGAGCGTGCCCTGCTTTGATTTGCTCCTAGCCCAAGATGAGGCTTATAAAAAAGAGCTTTTTGGAGAAAGCAAGGTGCTAGCTATAGAGGCTTCGCGCGGCTTAGAATGGTATGTGTTTGCCCACGAGGTGGTGGGTATGAGCAGCTTTGGTGCGAGCGGCAAGGGCGAGGCGTTGTTTGAGCGATTTGGCTTTAGCGTAGAAAATATCATAAATCGGGCTAAGATGTTATGCCATTAGATTCTAGGTCATTACAGAATCTACACTCAAAAGAGCTACTTGTCTTTCCCTCTAGGCGCGCGCTACTTTGGCATCACAAGAGTGAGGGGATTTGTCCGCCTAGTATGCTGCTAGGCGAGTTTTTTGCCAAGGCGGTGTATTACCCAAATAAGAGCATTTTGCCCACGCATTTGCGCAAGTTTGTCCTAAGCCGCGTGCTTAGAGACTACGACAGGGAGCGTGTGAATCTCCTCGAGCGCGGGCTTGTGTTTGAGCGCAAGTTTTTGGCGTATTTGCAATCTAGCGAGTTTTTTTTGCAATTTTTTGATGAGCTTTTTGTGCATAATATCAGCATTGACACAATCCCTTTGCTTGATACCTATGGGGAATATGAGGATCATTTGCGGATTCTAAAAGAAGTGTATGAGCGATATTGCGCGTTTTTGGAGCAGCGAGAGTGGGTGCATAGGAGCTGGGATTTTAGACTTGCGCGCTTGTGGCTAGAGGAGTTTGCGCGTGTGCGGATTATGCTCTGTGGTGTGCTAAGCCCCTTTGAGCTGGCGATATTGCGTGAAGTGGCGAGCGTGTGTGAAGTGTATGTGTGCTTTGATGTGTATCAAAACATGCAAGGATTTTGGGATATTTTTGATGTGCCCTTAGAGCTAGATTCACATTTTTGCTACACGATTGCCTATCCAAGCGGCGTGGTGGTGGCAAAGACGCCGCTAGATTGTGCCCCACACATACGCGCGTATTCGTTTCTCTCGCGCATAGAGCAGGTGGGTGCTATCCGTGAGCAAATCGCGCAGTGGCTTATGCGTGGTATTGAGCCAGAAGAGATGAGTGTCGTGCTGCCCCAAGAGGACTTCACGCGGTATTTGCAGGTGCTCGATAGGGAGCAAAATTTTAATTACGCAATGGGTAAGCCATTTAAGGGCACGGAGTTTTATAACGCGCTGTGTCCGCAGCTAGAGGAGGCACCACAGAGTTTGCGTGCGTGTGTGGCGCAGAGTTTTGGTGCTCTTAGTGCGGCACAGAGGGCTAAATATGGCGTGTTTAAGCAAAAAATCGATGAGATTGTGTATCAATACGAGGCAATGAGCGGATTTTTGGACGATGTGAGTGTCAAGGAAGTGGCGCGGAGCTTTTTGCACGAGGTTGAGGGGCTAAGTGTGGATGATGTGTATGGCGGGAGAATCCGCGTTATCGGCGCGCTTGAGAGCAGGGGTGTGGAGCTGCCTTATGTGATTTTGGTGGATTGTAATGATGGCGTGATACCGCGCCTTAAGAGTAATGACTTGTTTTTAAACACTGCACTGCGCTCAAAACTAGGTATCCCCACGACTTATGACAAAGAAAAACTGCAGGTGTTGTATTACAAAAATTTGCTCCTAGGCGCAAAGGAGGCGGTGGCGCTCTGTGTGCAAGATGACAAGAGCACGCCCGCACATTTGCTAGAGGAGCTGGGCTGTGAGGTGTGTGAGAGCGCGCAAAGCCTCTTTGAGCACACTTTGGGGCAAATCCCCACTTACAAGCAGGAGCGATATGTCGGACGACTGCGCAAGGTGTTTTCGCCCACGCGCTTTAATGTCTTGGTGCAGTGCAAGCGCAAATACTGCTTTAAATATATGCTAGAGCTTAAAGAAGGCGATGAGCTAAAAGAGGCGGCGTCTATGGGGGATTTAGCACACGAGGCGTTGCACAAGGCGTATGAGCCCTATATAGGCAAGCGCGTGAATCTAGCGGATATAGATTGCGTGCAGAGAGCTTGTGAGGAGTATCTGCGCGCACGGATTCCAAACAACGCGCTAGAGCGCGCGAATGTCGAGATTTTGTGGCTTGATTTATTGAGATTTTTTGATTTTGAGCGTGAAAATATCGCTAAAAGTGGCGCGTTTGAGATTTTGGGCTTAGAGCAGGAGCTAGAGGAGTTTGTGCTAGAGGGCTACACATTTCGCGGCGCAAGGGCGGATAGAATCCAGCGCGATGGGGATGGCAAGGTGCTTGTGATTGATTACAAATACAAAAACAACTTTAAAGATAGCAATGAGGATTTTGCCCTCGAGCTGTATGCAATCGCGCTAAGTGCGCGGTATGGGGCAGTGGAGGGGGTGTATTATAATATTAAACAAGCAAAGCCCACCCCACAAAATGAAGGCAAAAGAGAGAATCTTTTCAAACATTTACGAGCGATAGAGGAGCATTTTAGCGCGCAAGGCGTAGATGAGAAAAGTGAAGTGGAGATAGGGTATGCGTATGAGGTGGGAGATGAGAGACTCACAAAGGGTTATGGCGCGTTTGAGGCTGCGCAGAGCTCTGCACCCTGTAGATTCTGCGCGTATAAAAGCCTATGTGATAGGTAGCTAGGGCTGCAAAAACTCCGCCACAAGGCTTTGTAGGCATTTGGTATCATCTTGGCATTCTTGGCGTCTAGCGATGTAGTCTTGTGCGCGCTCCTTGGTGGATTCTAAGAGTATGAGTGTCTCTCTATCGGCTTTAGCGAGCTCTGAATCTTGGCAAATCGCGATTTCATCTGGGCTTTGGGCTTTGGCGCACTCAAAGCTTGGCTGGACTTTGTAATACATTGGCGCAAGCACGCCTTTGGCATAGAGTGCCTCACACGCGCTTTTGTTTTGGAAGGAATTAATCTGCAGGCTATAGGCATCACGCTTTTCTATCATAATCCCGCATTCTGGCGTTTGGGCTTGGGTGATGTAGGCTTGGGTGCTATTGAGGGGCTTGAGGATAAATGCCTCGCTTTTGGTGCTCTCTCCTCCGTTATTTTGGAGCGTGTGGCGGAAAATCACGCGATCTTGTTGTAGGCTGATGATGTAGGACTCGCCTTGGAATTGCGGGGATTTGGGGGATTGTGAATCTAGCGAGGCTTTGGGGGGAGTGTCTGTGGGGATTAGCGGGGCTTCTTGGGGCTCTTGTATGGGCTTTAGAATCTGCTTGGTGTAGCTAAATGCGCTGATATCTTCCCAACTTTTGCTAAACCTCTGCCCATCGACATACGCGCACGAGATAGGCTGAATCTGTGTGAAAGAGGGCTCTTCATTTTGTGCGCTTTGCGCAAATATCGCCTTGCTTGGCGCGAGGATATACACATTTTGTTTGTGCGCAAAAGAGAAAAAGCCCTCGCTCACGCTTATCTGCGCGTTGCTCTCATCAAGCTTGGTGCTTATAGAATCTTCTTTGTTGATAAGGCTTAGCGTGGGATTTTGGCATTGTGCTTGGCACTCAAACTTCACATACAGGCTTTGAGCTTCAAAGCACTCTGCGCCAAACCCCACGCCCAAACCCCACACAAGCAATCCCACAAACACTCTCATCACAATCCTTTTTGTCGTTTGTAAGAATCTAACACATCAAGGATAATATCCCCCACCTTCCTAGCGTCATCGCGCCCCATATTTTGCGCACAGGGGATTGAAAGCTCGGCATTATAGAATCTTAGCGCGTTTTGTAGGTGTATCTCCCCAAATCGCTGCTTATACAGGCTAAAGGTGTGGATTGGGATATAATGCACCTGCACGCCCACGCCGCGCGCGTGCAGGGATTCAAAAATTGCGATTTTGTGCGCCCAAAATCGTGGGTGCAAAAAAATGGGATAGAGGTGGTGAGTGCTTATGTCTCGCGCAGGTGGGAGGAGGGTAAAAAACGGATTGTGCGCAAAGTGGCTATCATAAAATTGTGCGATTTCCTCGCGCTTGGCGATAAAAGATTCTATCTTTTGAATCTGTGAGAGCCCCAACGCCGCGCTTAGCTCGTGCATTCTGAAGTTAAAGCCGCAATCAAGACAATCATACTCCCACGCCCTGCCTTTAGTGATACCATGGCTTATGAGGCGGCTTGCGTGCGCGTGAATGCGCTCATCATTGGTTACAAGCGCGCCGCCTTCAGCGGTGGTGATGGGCTTAATTGCGTGAAAGCTAAAAACACTCACATCGGCTTGTGTGCCTAGCCTTTGTCCCTCAAACCTCGCGCCAAAGGCGTGTGAGCTATCTGAGAGCCAAATGAGATCGAACTCTTGGGCGAGTTGGCGCATCTGTGTGCAATCCACGCTCCTCCCGCCATAATCCATACTCACTAGCAGCTTAACCTGCGCTCTGTGCGGGTGGGAGGTGAGAATCTCACGCACGCTTATGGGATCTAAATGCCCGCTAGGCGTGATATCAGCAAAGATTGGCGTGATGTTATTAGCTAGCATCATATTTGTCGTGGCGACAAAACTAATGGGCGTGGTGATGGCAAAGATTGGCGCATTTGTGGAGTTGTGCGCGACTTTTGAAGTGGATTGTGTGGATTGGAGGGTGGATTTGATCGCGTGGTAGGCGGCATAGAGTGCGGAGGTGGCGGAATTGCACACGCTCGCGTATCGTGCGCCACAGGTGCGTGCTATGGCAGATTCAAACTCTCTAGCGCGCCAGCCTTGCGTGAGGTGCTCATCATCTAGGGCGCACAAAACCGCGGACTTGTCGTCCTCTTGGATACTCTGCGTGCTGTAGGGATACATTAGGAAAGCAACTTGCTTACGCGTTTAGAATCTAGCTTGCTCGCATCGTGTGAGCCGCGCAGAAAATCCCCCATATTTTTGAAAAACGAGGCGATTTTGCTCGGTTGCTTTTCTTTAGTGAGAGAATCTAGCGCGTTTTCTTTAGGCTTATCGTGCTTTTGGGTGGCTTTGGCTTGGATTTTTTGCACGCTTTCTTGGGCGTCTTGGGAGAGTAGGGCTATGGCGTCTTTGATATCTTTTTGCAAATCTTTTAGCTCTTGGTTGAAACTCTCCAAATCCTGCTTGTCCTCACTGATGAGTGAGGTATCGAGCTTGATTTTTTCAAGCACGATATTGCCTTGTGAATCTTTAAACCTCACGCCAAAAACTTTTTGCCCTTGGAATTTTGTATTTTGTATCGTTTGTGTGATCTCATCTTTGAGTTCCTCGGCTTTTTCGCTTCTTTGGGTTTCATCGTTTATTTTTTGGAGGCTGCGCACTTTTTGCTCGATAGAATCTAGCGAGGATTGGAGGGTTTGGAGCTTGCCGATGTTGGTGTTTAAGTCTTTGATAATATCGGTATTGATTGCCTGTGTCTTTGGGAGGGATTGGGTGCTTTGCTTGGCGGCGGTGGTTTTGGATTCTCTTTCTTGTGGTTTTTGTGCTGCTTGTGTCAAAGCGCTGCTTTTGGTGCTCTCAATTTTCATAGGCTACTCCCTTTTTGTATGCTTTAAGCAAATCCCGAGCCATTGTGCGAGTTTTGCCTGCATAAGGGAGAGATTGTGGCGCGAGGTGGCTTTAGGATTTACCCCCTTTGCTACGCTAAGTGGCGCAAATCTCTTATGCCAAAGGCGACAAACTATGGCTACGCACAATCCTTTGGGGTGGAATGGTGCAATAGCGTAATCTTGCGTGATACAAGGGCGGGGGAGCTCTTGTATCATCATATCGTGATGATAGGTATTAATGCTTTTGTAGAATCTTTTTTATGGGAGCTTTTAGGGTGCGCTTGATTGTGGCAGAGATTTTGATGATAAACTTTCTTTTGAGGTGTGCTAGCTCTTTAGTGTATATCTCCCAAAGCTCTGGATGCACGAGATAGGGCGGTATCGGCGTGGGTGCTATGCCACCAAAGAGCTCTAATTGTTGCTTATGCACAAACACAAGCGTGTTTTGTCGATACCACGATTCTACTTTTGGATTGTGCCATATCTGCATACGAATGTAATCTAAGCACACATAATCGTGCTTAGCAAAGAGCTCTGCCCAATACGCAGGGGGTTGTTCATTGACATAGTGTGTGCCGCCCTGATGAGGGATGGCAGCGGAGAATAGCACGACATCGGCGAGGGAAGTGAGGAGTGTGATGAAGTTTTTGGCATATTGCGCGTCAAAATGCTCGGCGACTTCTAGGGATTGCGCGAGCGTAAATGGCTTCGCCCTCCCCCATTTGGCTTAGAAGAAATCTGTTGCAAAATTTGGCGTGAATCTTGCGTGAGATCCACACGCTCATAGCATTCTGTGGGGATAAAAAAGAGCGATTTATCGACGCTATTGCCATCAATCCCAAAGACTGCAATACCCGGCTTTATATCCTGCCAAGCTTTAAGCCATGTGCCCACCCCACAGCCCACATCAATCACGCTTTTGACATCGAGATATTTTTGCACATAGGGGAGAATCTCAAGTGCGGAGTTGTAGCTGCCTTGCATTTGGGCGTTGTAAAATTCTTCATTGTAGAGATTTGCTTGTTGCATAATAGTCCTTTGTGTGGTGAGATGGGGCGTATTATAGCTAAATTCTCAAGGAGAGAATCTAAGAATGCGTAAGGGGGCCCTTGGGGGAAGCCCCCAAGAGTCTTAAAAAGGGGGAGCTTAGTGCTCCTTGTAGCTTGTGATACTTGAAGTGCGTGAATCTAGCACCTTGTAGTTGTAGGGCTTGGTATTTTTATCGAGCTCAAGCAAGTCTTTGGGAGGCGCGCCATTGATAGTGTGATGCTTGTAGTAGCGATCGCCTGCCTTGTGCTCGCCCATATCCACTTTGTAAGTGATCTCGCCCGGATTTAGCTTTTGAATCTCTTCAAAGCCCACATCGGAGGTGCTAAAGCCTTTGATACCATTAGCCGCAGCGATCTCTACGAGCTTTGCTTGTCCCATTCTCGCCATCTCCACTGCTTGGAGGAGCATTCTGCTTGCTTCGCGTGGATTATGGAATCCTGTGGAGTTTTCTGCTCCTACGAAGTCCCCTCTCATCTGTCCTCTGCGGTGTAGCTCGAGAGGCTCCGCAAGGGCTTGTGAGATTTTTGCCTCATCGGGCTTGCCGGCATTTTGGTATGCAGGGAGCTTGCCTAGCTCATCACGCAATTTTTTGATATCTTGGATAAGGCTCACGGTTGCGTATTCTGCACTTCTTAGATCGTAAGCCACAGATTTTTGGATATCAGCGATTTGCTTTTTGAGCACATCTTCACTTTGGGAATGGCAGGTTTTGCACGCTGCGTTGATATCATTAAGCGGGGAAGTGATATTGTGTTGGGTTGCTTTCCTGCCACCTGTGCCCTTTGTGTAAGGCATATGACAATCCGCGCAGCTCACGCCATTAGCCGCATGCACGCCACCGCTAAAGAGCTCAGATTCTGGATGCTGGATTTTGAGCATTGGGGCTTTTGTGAGTTTGTGCTCCCAATCAGAGATGAAAATATTTTTGTCACGCGCTTTGTCGTAATGCTCATCAAACATCTCGATTCTAAAGGGCTCGCCTTTTTTCCACGCACTCCATGGGAATACAAGCTCGATACCATCGACTTCTATTTCAGTGGGGCTATTGCCATCACGCCATAGATCGTATTCGTCATAGGTTTTTTGTGTGCCATCCCACCATTTTTTGCTTGAATCCTGCGCGATACTCTCGCCCGTTACCTTGACTTTAGAGCCTGTGGGGCGGAAGTAATACTCGACATGGCATTGGGTGCATACAAGCGTGCGCATTTCCTTCCTGTCGGCTTTCACGCCTTGCACCTCGTCTTTTTGGTATCCTCTAAAATCCACAAGTGCGTTAATGAGGGCTTGGCGCGTGATTCTAAGCTCCATTGTCTCTGGATTGTGGCAGTCTGCGCAGGTTACACCCATTCTCGTGCCCCCGTGCGCTCCTCTGTGTGCGTCAGAATTTGGCGCGATACCATTGACTGCGGGGACATCTTTTATCATAGTCCAATATTTTGTGGAGTTAAAGCGCACCCAATCGCCCTTAGCAGAGTTTTTGAGAAGCCACGGAGACCAACCACTATGGCAGTTCATACACGCAGCAGGTTGTCCGCCAAACTTCGCAAATCCGTGGGCGTTTAGAAAGTCTTTGTTGTTTCTTGCGGTATCCATCTGATCGACTTGCACCCAAAAATGCCCGCGCTCTTCATTAGCATCTAGGCTAAATGGATAGCCTGCCCAAAGCACGGTGAGTTGAGGGTATCGGATAAGCTTTGAGTAGGCGAGATTGCCACCAAAATCTGTGTATTTTGGCGTCTCTGTCTCGACTTTGAGATACATATCTCTGTATTCTGGGAAGTTTTTCCCCCACTCATCAAAGGTTGGATTGTCATCGCTAAGCTTCACTGCTTCGAGAGACTTCACGCCCGATACGCCGCTTTTTGAGCTAATATCGCTATTTAGCCAAAAAATACCAGCGATAATAACGACAGCCAATATGATGAGAATTGGCATCATGCTACTTTTCTTTTGCATATTTCCTCCTTAAACTTTGAGATTAAAACCCGCGCCTATGCCCGACATTTTCGTGGCACGATACGCATTGTAAGCTGTTGTTGGCTCCGTGTATGGTAGTGGGATTGACTACGCTTGCAGCATAATCGCCATGGCAGTTGATGCAGTTTTGCTGCACGATTTTTTTGCTTTTTTCATTCGCGCTAAGATTCACAGGGAGTTCATCAAGCTTGAAGGTAAAAGCATAGCCATGTCCCACGCCACTCTGTGCTTTTGCAATCCACTTAGAGACAAACCCATGTGGCAGGTGGCAGTCGCTGCAAGTCGCCCTGTGCTTCCCATTGGTTTTGAGAGAATGTGGATCGGACATATAGTTTGCATACACCTCATTCATAATGTGGCAGTTATTACACGCTTCTGGATTGTTGCTTAGATAAGAAAACCCCTTAGCGTTGTAAAATGTGTAGCCCCCACTCACGATGATAACAACAACCAAGAATGCAAAAACCTTTGACAAAAAAGACCAAGATTTTTTGTTGTTGTGCGGTTTCAAAAGGCCCTCCTTACCTTGCAGAATCTCTATCGGCACTTATGTGTGATAGATTGGGCGTGATTGTAATAAAAATTTTCTTAAAAAAATTTGATTTACTTTCTGTTAATATTTCATAAAACTTTATCAGTTTATTTTAAGGAGAGCGTTGATGTTTGCCCACACAGGTTTTATTCCAAATGTTGCAAATAATGGCGGCGTGGTGTTTGCCCTCACTAACCGCTATGACGGGTATAGTCAGCCACCATATGATAGTCTCAATCTCGCCTTTCACACTGGCGATGAGAGCGCAGTGGTGGAGCGCAATATCGCGTGTATGCTAGAGGCATTTAGGGCACTAGATCCACGTTGTGCAAACGCACAGAATCTAGCGTATATGACGCAGATTCATAGCACGCATTGCGCACTACTAGGGGAAAATCTCTGTGGTGGGTATGCAGGACAAAATCCCAATCTCATCAATGTGGGCGAGGCGGATGCACTGCTGCTCACGCACACGCACGCGCCCTCTATGGTGCTGGTGGCGGATTGTAACCCAATCTTATTTTTTGATAGAGCGCATAATGTTGCCGCGCTTATCCACGCTGGGCGCGCGGGTGTGTTTGGCAGGATTTGCTCACTAACCCTAGCGCGTATGCAAAAGCATTGTGGCACGCACGCGAGTGATGTGTATGCGTTCATCGGAGCGGGGATACGCAAATGCTGCTATGAGGTGGGCGATGAGGTGTGCAAAAAGCTAGAACCCAAAGAGCGTGAGAGACATATAGAGTTGCGCGCAGGGCGGTATTTTCTTGATTTAGAATCGCTACTAAGGGCGGAGTTTGAGAATCTAGGGATTGGGGAGTGGGAATTTTTGCCAAAATGCAGTTGTTGTGAAAGGGAATTTTTCTCCTATCGTCGTGATGGGGTTACGGGACGATTCGCACTTGTAGCAATGCTAGTAGGCTAGGCTTTATGCGCTAGATTCTCATCGCTAGGAGTGCTTAGAGAATGTGCTATAATGCGGGATTTGAGGCAAGTAAAAGTGTAGCGCAAGGAGTGAAGTGATGGAGATCGTGCCGTATCTGACAAATGATAGCAATGTTATCGTCTTTTTGCTCCTGCTTTTGCGCTTTAGCGGGGTGTTTGCGTTTTTTCCGTTTTTTGATAACCAAATGATCTCGCCAAGTATCCGCGGGGCGATGATATTTTTTATGGCGGTGTTGTTTTATCCCCTCGCGCATTATGAGTTGGGGCAGCTCTCGGTGATTGATTTGATGATAGCGGGGCTCTTTGAACTGATGATGGGCTTTTTGGCGGGACTTATGCTCCAAATCGTGTTTGCGATGATTAGCTTTAGTGGAGAATTGATGAGCTTTTCGATGGGGCTTACGATGGCGAGCGCCTATGATCCTATTAGTGGCTCACAACGCCCTATCGTGGGGCAGTTGCTAAGTATGCTAGCCTTGCTTGTCGCTTTGAGTTTGGACTTCCATCATATTGTGCTCCAGCTTATCGCGCATAGCTTAGATTCTGTGCCGCTTGGGGGATTTGTGTCCATAGGGAGTGTGGAGTATTATATCGAAGCACTTGGGAATTTCTTTGTGGTGGGCTTTTCTATGGCGTTTCCGATTTTGGCGATTATCCTTTTTTCGGATATCATCTTTGGTATGATTATGAAAACCCACCCACAATTTAACCTCCTAGCCATCGGATTCCCCGTAAAAATCGCGATTGCCTTTGTCGTGCTTATCATTATCCTACCTTCGATTTATGTGCATTTTAGGCGCGAGATTGAGAGCGCGCTTTTTGCCATAGGGGAGATGTTTTGAATGAGGATTATCCCTGTGCGCTCGTGTGAGTGGCTTATCCCGCGGGCTTGTTTGTGGTTTGCGCAAAAATGGAGCATTGCGCAGAGCGAGTATGAGCAAAGTATGAGAGAATCTCACGCAAACTTTTGCGCCAAGGAGCACTCTTGTGGTGGCACAAATCTCATACCCCAATGGTATGTCGTGCTCAAAGGCGAGAATATCATCGCAGGGGCAGGGGTGATCGATAACGACTTCCACGCACGCAAGGATCTAAGCCCCAATGTGTGCGCACTCTATGTGGAGCAAGACTATCGCAAAATGGGCGTAGCAAGGGCACTGCTAGAGTTTATACGGCGCGATATGGGTGCGTATGAGCGGTTGTATCTAGTGACAAGCCACGAGGATTTTTATGAAAAATGTGGCTGGAGCTATGTGTGCGATGTGCAGACAGATGACGGAGAGGGCGGACGCATCTATGAGATTGGGACTTTACGCGAGGAAAAATAGAGCGAGATAGAGAATCTAGCTAGGCGTCCTTTTAGATTCAGATGATGTGTTTTTGTAGCAGAGATTGTGGGATTTGCTAGTATCTCAAGCGGCGTAATAAAATAATTATAAGCATTTTTGTAGTAAAATCGCGCCCTAAAACTTCATACCCTAAAGGAATCACGATGAGAACTGAAGAAATCGCTGCTATGGCGTTAGAGAGGCTTGATGACGATCGCTATGTGCTTTCAAATTTGCTTTTTGCACGGATTAAGGAGTTGGGCGCGGGTGCTACGCCGCTAGTGGATATGGATGTCTCTAAGCACAAGCTTGCCGATATTGCGATGCGTGAGATTGCAGAGGGCAAAATCACGCTTGAAAATATCGAGCCACTCCCCACAAACGCATAGATTTTGCGCTAGATTCTATACAGACTTAAAAAAGGCAGGATTGTGAGTTTTTTCACACGCATAGGAGCGATTGACAATATAGAATCTGCCACGCGCGCCCTGCAAGAACTCACAACCATCACCCCCACAATCCAAAAAGCCATCAGCTGCGCTACCCACTACCACCACGGACAATTCAGAAAAAGCGGTATCCCCTATATCATCCATCCTATGTGCGTGGCGTGTATCGTGGCGTTTTATGGAGGCGATGAAACGATGATATGCGCGGCACTGCTACACGATGCGGTGGAGGATACGCAATGTAGCCTTGAGTATGTGCAGGCGGAGTTTGGCTGGGATGTGGCGCATTTAGTCGATGCGCTCACAAAGATTGTGGAGATTCGCAAGGAGGAGTTTGGCGGGAGTTATAACAAAAAGCTCGTTGCTTCGGCACTTTCATTCCGCAAAATGCTCCTAGTCTCTATCCAAGACATTCGCGCGTTTGTGATAAAAATCTGCGATAGAATGCACAATATGCTCACCCTCGATGCCCTGCCCCACCACAAGCAAGTGCGTATCGCTGAGGAAACGCTCGTGGTGTATGCGCCTATCGCGCACAGACTTGGTATCGCATCGCTCAAATCCGAGCTAGAAGATCGCTGTTTTTATTATCTCTTCCCCAAAGAATACGAGAAAATCGACACTTATATCAAAACGCACTACCAAGCTATCAATTTAAAACTTAGCTCTTTTACAGATTCTGTGCGCACCTTGTTGCAGAGCAATGGTTTTGCGGAAGGGGATTTTGACATAGAATCTCGTATCAAGCGGTATTATTCGATTTATCTCAAAATGCAGCGCAAGGGCGTGGAGATCGATGAGATACTCGATTTGCTTGCAGTGCGCCTTGTGCTCAATACCCCGCTAGAGTGCTACAAAGCCCTAGGGATATTGCATCTCAACCTAAAGCCCGTGGTGTCGCGCCTCAAAGACTATATCGCAATCCCCAAAGAAAATGGCTACCAAACCATTCATACGACGATTTTTGATAAATCAAGTATTTTTGAAGTGCAAATACGCACCTTTGATATGCACAAAACCGCGCAGTATGGGATCGCTGCACATTGGAAATACAAAAGTGGCGGGCGCGAGCCCGATCTCAAATGGGTACAGAATCTCCAGCACCAAAATAGCTCCATTGAGGAGTTTTATGAGCTTGCCAAAAACGATCTCTATCGCGAGGATATCGTGGTGTTTTCGCCCGCGGGAGATACTTATAGCCTGCCTGTGGGGGCGTTGGTGCTAGATTTTGCCTATGCTATCCACACAGATGTGGGCAATCGCGCAGTGGGCGCGTATGTCAATCACCAAAAAGTCTCATTGCTCCAGCCGCTCAAAAATAGCGATATCGTGCGTATCGTGGTGGCAAAGGATGATGAGGAGATAAAGCCGCGATGTAGCTGGATAGACGCGCTCAAAACCTCCAAGGCAAAGAGTCAGCTAAAGATTCAATGCCAAGCGCGGCTAAAAGAGATAGACAAAAGGGCGGCGATTAATATCCTAGCTACGATGTTTGAGCGCACACCAAAGGCACTTGAGGAGTTTTTGCGCGAGCAGAATCTAGATTCTGAAATCCATAAAGTAATGCGTGATCGGAGTTTTTTTAAAAATATCAAAAACCACATTAGGGACTTTTATCAAAAACGCAAGGTGTTCTTTGGGCTTTTTAAAAGCAATCGCTTTAAGGTGCGTCAGATTAAGCTCGATAATATCGTGGCGTTTAGCAATTTTGCTATCAGTGAGGCGATTTTTGACTACTGCTGCCACCCAAAATACGGCGATGGAATCTTGGCAATCAAAAACGGCACAAAGCTCTATATCCACCATAAATTGTGCAATCGCATAGAATCTGATATGAAAAATGGCGCGGATATGGTGTTTGTGCAATGGCTAGAAAACCAAAAGTATCATTATAAGATTCTCGTGGCACTTGAGGATAAAAAGGGTGCGATGGCGCGTTTTCTCACGACTTTGGCAAAATATCAATGCCGCGTGGTGCGCGTGAATTATGACAGAATGAATAATGAGTTTGCGAGTTTGTGCGAGGTGTATATCCAAAATGCTGATAACAACATAAAACCGCTCAAAAACGCCATAGAGCAGCAGTATAAGATTATCGAGTTTAGCGCGCTCAAAGACGCGTATTCTTAAAAAGTCATACAAAGGAATGGAATGCAAAAAATTAGTGAGACAATTGAGGATTTTGAACAAAGATTAGATTCTGTGCAGGTGGAGCGTCTCAATGAGGCAATGCGCGAGATTGAGCGGGGGAGCGTGGAGTTTATCGGGGCGGAGTATATCAGATCGCTTGTCGCGCGGTTTTTGCTCACAGGAGAGCGGTTTGTGCTCAAGGCGGGGTTTGATCCTACCGCGCCGGATTTGCACCTAGGGCACACGGTGCTTATCCAAAAGCTTGCTACATTTCAGCGATATGGCGGCGATGTGAAGTTTTTGATAGGGGATTTTACCGCGACTATCGGCGATCCAAGTGGCAAAAGCGAGACGCGAAAACCCCTAAGCAAGGAGCAAGTGGAGCAAAACGCCCTCACTTACAAAGAGCAGGTGTTTAAGATTTTAGATCCTAAGCACACGCAGGTGTGTTTTAACTCCGAGTGGATTAGCAAGCTTGGCGTGGAGGGGATTATCGCGCTTAGCTCGAAGTTTTCAGTAGCGCGAATGCTAGAGCGCGATGACTTTACTAAGCGGTATAAAAACAATCAGCCCATTTCAATGGTGGAGTTTCTCTATCCGCTGTTGCAGGGTTATGATTCTGTGGTGCTGGAGTGCGATATAGAGCTTGGGGGTAATGATCAGAAGTTTAATCTACTCGTGGGGCGAAGTCTGCAGCGAGCCTATGGGCTAAGCAAAGAGCAGAGTGTGCTCACCGTGCCGCTTTTGGAAGGGCTAGATGGTGTGCAAAAAATGAGCAAGTCGCTGGGCAACTACATAGGCGTTACAGAATCTCCAAACACAATGTATGCCAAGATTCTTAGCATTTCTGATGCGCTGATGTGGCGATACTATGAGCTACTCTCTGCTAAGAGCCTTGATGAGATAGCTAGCCTTAAAGCACAGGTAGAGAGCGGGGCGCTGCACCCCAAAGCGGCAAAGGAAGCCCTCGCTCTAGAGATTACCGCGCGCTATCATAGCCTAGAGCTCGCACAGAGTGCGAAAGAGGAGTTTGATAATATCTTTAGCAAAGATGAGATTCCAAGCGATATAGAGACTTTTAGCTTTGAATCTGGAGAGTGGATTTGCAAAATCGCACTTGAATGCGGACTATCGCCATCGACTTCACAAGCAAGGCGCGATATCAAGGCAGGTGCGCTAAAACTAAATAAGCAAAAAATAAGCGATGAAAACCTAAAATTAGCCAAAGGGGAGTTTATCCTGCAGGTTGGTAAAAGACGCTTTGCTAAAATACTCATAAAATAACTAAGGACTACGATGCAATTAAAACCTATCAAAATCGGGAAACATATCATCAAATACCCTATATTTCAAGGTGGTATGGGTGTGGGTATAAGCTGGGATAGACTAGCAGGAAGCGTCTCAAAAGAAGGGGCTTTAGGGATTGTGAGTGCTGTGGGGACGGGGTATTATAAAAAAATGCACTTTGCCCAAAAGCTCGTTAATCTTAAGCCCTTTGAAGCGATTAATTTCTACTCCAAGCAAGCCCTCCAAGAGATCATCAAAAACGCGCGCAAACTTTGCGGGAGCAATCCCCTAGGTGTGAATATCCTCTATGCGATCAACGAATATGGGCGCGTGGTGCGCGATGCGTGCGAGGCTGGGGCAAATATCATCGTTACAGGTGCGGGGCTACCCACCAATATGCCCGAATTTACCAAAAACTTCTCTGATGTCGCGCTCGTGCCTATCGTCTCATCGGCTAAGGCATTGCGTATCATCTGTAAGCGTTGGAAGGATAGATATGCGAGACTTCCCGATGCGGTGGTGGTGGAGGGACCTTTGAGCGGGGGGCATCAGGGCTTTAGCTATGAGGATTGTTTCAAGCCCGAGTATCAGCTAGAATCTATCGTGCCAAAAGTCGTAGATGAGGCAAAAAAATGGGGTGATATCCCCGTGATTGCCGCAGGTGGCGTGTGGGATAGGGAGGATATTAATACTATGCTAAGCCTTGGCGCGAGCGGTGTGCAGATGGGCACGAGGTTTTTGGGCTCGCTAGAGTGCGACGCAGAGGCTTATAGAGAGATAATGCCAAAGATTACCAAAGAGGATATCGTGCTCATCAAATCGCCCGTGGGCTATCCGGCTAGGGCTATCAAAACGGGAGTTTTGGAGCGACTAGAGGAGGGCAATGCGCCCAAAATCCGATGTGTGAGCAACTGCGTCTCGCCGTGCAATAGAGGACAGGAGGCAAAAAAGGTGGGGTATTGTATCGCAGATTCACTAGGAGCAGGGCATTTGGGCGATCGTGTCAATGGCTTGTATTTCACAGGAGCTAATGGATATAGGATTGAGAAGATTCAGAGTGTGAAAGAGATTATCACAGAGCTTGTTAGTGATGTGTAATGCGACAAATTCTTTGTATTCTAGTGTGCGTGGGCGCGCTTTTTGGGGCGCAGCCTTATAAAATTTTGGGGCTTGTGCCCTTTGGCGATTGGAATCTAAAAATCGTTTTTGACAGAGATATCAGCGCGCTAAAGCTTGATGAGAAAAAGCTCCAAGATGGGCGCGTGTTTGTGGATATAGAATCTATCCTCATCGTGCCTAAGAAAAGCTTTGCTTTCAAAGACAATTCCATCATCAATGTCGCGCAAAACACGCCCCAAATCGTGCGTATCGTGATAAAACCCACAAAAACCTATCGACTACACAAAGACGCGCACAATCTCTATGTGCGCCTAGGCGGGAGCACCCCACCAAAGCCACAAACCCCCGCTACTACAGAATCTAGCACTCTAGCCCCCACTCCAAACCTAAGCACAAAGAAAAAGATTGTGATCGATCCCGGGCACGGGGGCAAGGATTGCGGAGCGATGGGCGTGGCTAAGGTGTGTGAAAAGCAAATCGTCCTAGAGGTGGCAAAATACCTCCAAGCAGAGCTCAAAAAGCGCGGCTACATCACCTATATGACGCGCGAGCGCGATACATTTATCGATCTCATTGAGCGCACGAAGTTTGCTAACGACAAGGGCGCGGATTTGTTTGTCTCCATACACGCTAATTCTATCCCTGTGGGCAGGAAGTCGCCAAGTGGCATTGAGACTTATTTTTTATCCACCAATCGTAGCCAAAAAGCCCTCAAGGTCGCTGAAGCTGAAAACATAGGCGATATTGCCACGATGAATTACTTTTCTAAACAGACATTTTTGCACACGATTAACAATCATCGTCTCATCGCCTCTAGCAAGCTTGCAGTGGATATCCAAGCGGGTATGGTAGATTCTGTGCGCAGAAAGCACAAAAATATCATCGATGGAGGCGTCAGAGATGGTCCCTTTTGGGTGCTAGCTGGTGCGCTTATGCCCTCTGTGCTCATTGAGATAGGCTATGTCTCGCACCAAAGCGAGGGCAAGCTCCTCACGACTAAGGATTACCAAAAGCTGCTAGCCACCGGGATTGCCGATGGTATCGAGGATTATTTGGACAAAAACTAAAGGAGAGAGATTGAAAATCAACAACAATATCCTAAGCACCATTGTTTCTTGCGTGTTTTTTGCCTTGTTTTCTTGGATTGTGATATTGCTTTTGAGCTCCAAATTTTCTGACACATTTTCATATATCTTTTTTGTTTTTATCCGAGATCACGGGCTTTTTGCGTTTTTGACAAATACGATTTTGCTCTGTGGGGCGGGCGTGGCACTAGGATTTTTAATCATCGCGAGCTGGCGCAATAAGCTTGATGTGTGGTTGTATGCCTTTGCCCTTAGTGTGTGCATTGTGTTTGTGTATATCGTGGTGTTTAGCGCGAGTGAGAGCCCCCTGCCGCAGGAGATTACCGATGTGCTCTTGATAGAATCTAGTATCGATCATCGCAGCGTGGTGGAGAGTATTTGGGATTATAGGTGGCGGATTTTGCTGAGTATGATTGTGTATATGTTTTTTATCTTTATACCGCTTGTCTTTGGGCTCACGCATCTTGTGCCAAACACCAAAACATACGCGGGCTGGCTGCTTGAGATTACCAAACCATCGCTAAATGTCGTCGTTATCGCACTTTTTGCCTGTGCGTTTCAGCCCTTTTATCTCAAGGCGCACGCATATGATTATATCGATTTGGCGCTGCTTGTAGCAGGGCTTGCGCTGCTTTGTGCCGTGCTAGTGCGTCAGAAGTGTGTGCTTAACTTCTATGGATATAGCAATCTTGTAATGCTCGCCATAGAGATAATCCTCATCGCACTGTGTTCAAATATCCTTGCGAGCTCGGATCAGTATTTTTCTGTGCGTTATATGCTCTATGCGTTTGTGTTTGTCGTGTGGTGCGCGGAGTGTATGTATGGCTATATCACTTATGAGGAGCACCCAAATGAGCGATAAATGGCATTTTTTTTGCTTCCTAGGGGGAAATGTGTCAAGGAGTAGGCTATGAAAAAAATCATCATATCTATCGTGTGCGTGCTAGGGGTGCTCTGTGCGGAGCCAGAAAACTCTCCAGATGCCTCAATCACACAATCCCCTGCTCCTGCCCCCACACAAGCTCCCAGCACACAACCTCACTTGCAAGATTCTATCCCTACGCCTTCTAATGGCTCAAATATGCCCTATGATGACTTTGCAGCGATTATGCAAAACGCCAATGCCTCGCTAAACTCCGCTATGGCGTTTGCAAAAATGGGGGATTATAATAAGGCTTTGGAGCTTTTCACGCAGTCTTGTAGAGGTGGCAATGCCGCAGGGTGCTTTGGGAGCGGGCTCATCTATATGTATGGTATGACTACGGGCGTGCCCGAGCCCGATGTGGCAGTGAAGTTTTATGCGCAAGCTTGTGCAGGGGGCGATGCTACCGCGTGTGCGAATCTCGCGCTTGCATACGATAATGGCGAGGGTGTCAAGCAGGACAAGGCGCAGGCTCACGAGCTCTATGCGATTTCTTGCGCAGGTGGGGACGCACTGGCTTGCACAAATCTGGGTTGGATGTATGCTAATGGCGTGGGGACAAACAAGGACTATGCTAGAGCAATGGAAGCCTATCGCGCCGCCTGCACGCTAGGCAATGAGCTAGGCTGCTACAATCTAGGGCTAATGACAAACACTTATAATATCTATGGTATGACAAAGGACAAAATGGGCATTGTTGAGATGAATTATGTAGCGTGCGAGCAGGGCGATAATGTCGCGTGTGGGAATCTAGGCTATCTATACGCCACGGGCGAAGAGGGCGCAAACCAGAGCTATTTTTATGCGGCTAAATATTTTAGCATAGCGTGTGATAGCGGGCATATGCAGAGCTGCAATAATCTCGGTGTGCTCTATGATGGGGGCTTTGGGGTGAAGCAAAACAAGGCTAGGGCGATAGAGCTTTTTGGGCTTGCGTGTGAATATGGCATACAGGGTGCTTGCACGAATTATTCCATTATGCTTGATAGAGGCGGGCTCAATCGCGGCTCGGTAGAGAGTTTGTTTGGGATGTAGATTCTGATTTGGGTAATTGTGGGGGTGGGGCGTCGTGTCTAACTACCCCACTTTTTGCAATGTGTTAAAAGTATCGTGGGCATAAATCGTGCAAAGGCACGAGCCCACAAGTTTGGCTTATGGCAAGTCGATGATACTCACCTTTTTATCCACCATTCTTGGTATCCATAGGCTTTTCCCATCGCTATACATATCAGCAGGTCCGCCCATAACCTCAATATCGATTTTGCTCACTCCGCCTTTAGAATCCACTCTATACACCACGCCCTGCAAGTTCTCGCCCCAATCGCTCACGAGCAAATCGCCATTTTTAGCCATTACGACACCATCAAGCGCGCCTAGGGGTTCAGTGATTTTGGTTGCCTTTTTGGTTTTTAAATCAATTTTTACCACGCTGCCCTTTTGCTTGCCTGCTGGATCGTAGCCCACGACGATGAGAGATTTTTTCTTAGAATCTAGCAGTAGTCCATTTGGTCCGGCATACATAGAATCTAGCGTAGTGAAAGTCTCATAAGTTTTCTTAGCTAGGTTAAAGCTGTGGATAATGCCCGTGCCTGTATCGCTCACTAAAAGTGTGTTTTTATCAAGCACCACGATATCGTTTAGAAACACCGCGCCAGAAACGGGGATATTTAGCACCTCTTTTTTGCTTTTAATATCAAAGCCCTTAAGCGTATCGATATCCACGACATACAAGGTATTGCCAATCACATTCATACCCTTGGGGGCGTTGAGATTCTCTATCCACTTGAGTTCCACGACTTTGCCATTTTTATCAAGCTTAGAGATGAAGCCATCGTTATCCTTTGCCATTGGCTCGAGCTTTTCCCCGATATTGCTCACATACACCTCGCCTTTATTGACAAACACGCTCTCTGGGTGAGAGAAGCCCTCTATATGCTGTGGTTGTGCTGCATTAGCACTGAGTGCAAGCCCACTTGAGATAATTCCTGCAAGCACGAAGCTTTTGAGTGATTTTGTAATCATCATCTATCCTTTTTGTGAAATTCCCAAACTTTGTGGATTCTATAGGATTTGTATAGAATCTCATTATTTGGTTGGAGGCATTATAAGCAAAAAGCGCAATTTTGTGTATGACTTTTGCCATAAAAAATACAAGTTTTTTGACTTACTACAAGGCTAGAGGCGCGAACAATTGCGCTATGATCTCTGTCATAGATTCTGTGATTTTCATACAAGTTTGCTAGGCAGACTTGGTATCGGGGCTTAGGGTAGAGCCCCTCGCCGCTGTGCGTGCATACACTGCCCAAATCTATTGCCTTGGCTTGCTTAGATTCTGTAATGTCGCTTGGTGGCTTAGATTCTATAAAATAGCAAAGAGACAAAGTATGGCTAGGGCACAAAAACAATATGTGGATTATTGGTTTTTGTAAGCGTGGGCTTGTGGGCAAGCTCGATGCGCGCGATATAGTGGGTATCGTAACAAATGCGGATTACACCGCTAAGAGAGTGCCTGATATGCGCTTTGCCCAAAGCATGGCGGCATTTGGTGGCTTTAAGCGATTTGCCATTTAAGGGTGGAGCGAACTTTGAATCTCTCCTAAGTGCGCTAGGAGATTCTGAGGTCTCTAGCAATGTGGATAGGCAGGAATTCCTAGGCTTGGTGGCAAAGGTAAGCAAGATACAAGATGTGCCAAAATGAGTTAGGATTGTTTAGTGGTTGGCTGTGAGGCTTTCATACGATGTGTGCGGTAGAGAGGCTAGCAAGAGAATCTAGAAGTGGTACGCCCAAGAGGATTCGAACCTCTGACCTACGGCTTAGAAGGCCGTTGCTCTATCCAGCTGAGCTATGAGCGCATAACCCAAGGGGTGGTACGCTCGGAGGGAGTCGAACCCCCAACCCTCAGATCCGAAGTCTGATGCTCTATCCAATTGAGCTACGAACGCATAAAAGTGATGGATTTTTGAAAGAAATGGGGTGGATGATGGGGCTCGAACCCACGACCCTCAGTGCCACAAACTGATGCTCTAACCAACTGAGCTACACCCACCACAAGCATAATAAAATGGTCGGGGCGAAAGGATTCGAACCTTCGACCCCTTGGTCCCAAACCAAGTGCGCTAACCAGACTGCGCTACGCCCCGACAAAACAAAAGGCGCATTATAGTTTGAGAGACTTTAAAAAAGGCTGAAATCAAGAATACGCGCGTATGCGGCGGCTTGACAAGGAATTTTGCGCCGCAATATCACGCACTAGGCACGCCTAGATAGCTGCGATACACTCAATCTCCACAAGTGCGTTTTTGGGCAGAGTTTTCACCGCAATCGTGCTACGCGCTGGCTTGTGATCGCCAAAATACTGCGCATACACCGCATTCATCGCGCTAAAATGCTCCATATCTGAGAGAAACACAGTCGTTTTGATGACTTTTTGCAGTGAGCTGCCTGCCTGCTCTAAAATCGCCTTGAGATTCATAAACACCTGCTTTGTCTGCGCCTCTATGTCGCCCTCATTTGTCGCGCCTTGCATTGCGCCTTGTGCGTTGAGTGCGATTTGTCCTGATGTATAGACAAGCCCATTATGCACGATAGCCTGTGAGTATGGACCGATAGCCTCTGGGGCATTTGGGGTAAAGATAGACTGCATAGCCGCTCCTTATGTTGGTTTTGTGCGCGCATTATAGCATAGTGGTATTTGCTTTTTATCCGAAAGTGGCTATAATTGGCGACTATGAGACTTTATAAAAGACTTGGAGCAGAGCGTGAAAAAAGTGTGTTGTTTTTTGTGCGTGGTATGTGGTGCGGTATGGGGCGATAACTTCATCATAGATTCACATTCCCTAAGGCATTTTGAACTCCTTTTAAAACCCAACCAAACGCTTATGATTAACCACCAAACCAAAGCCCTGCTAGGGATTTTAGAATCTCTTGATAATGGCACGATGAGGCGACTTCCTATCCCGCAGGAGTGGCTTAGCAAAAATGAAGATAATGCCTCAAGGCTCAAAACCTACTCGGACTACACGACTACAAAAACTACCATAGGTTCTAGCACCACTACCACTTATGAGAAAAACAAAGACTTCAATCCCTCACTTCACGCCCCATCATCCAACCACCCTCAACCAAAGCCCTCACCCAAATATACGCCCATCTTAGAATCTCACACGGAGCGTCCCGACAATACGCGGCATGATACACCGCTACAAACACGGCAAGATAGCCCCTCATCTGTGCAGCCAAAGCCACAGCCTCTCAAAGCCCCGAGTGAAAGAGAATGGGATAAGAGAAGAATTATTTATGAGCAAAAGAGCGAATTTATCAATCTCGAGCGTTAATGCAGCGATTTAATGTCCTCATCAGCCTTCCGGATAAAAAGGGCTTAGTGTTTCACATCTCACGCGTATTCTTTGAGCTAGGATGCAATATCGTGCGCCAAGATGAGTTTGTGGATACACAAAGTCAGTATTTTTTCTTACGCACACAGATAGACTCGCTAGATTCACACCTGCAGCCCCACACACTGCTTGCGTGCTTAAGCCAAGAGTTAGGCGCACAAGCCCATATCCGCATACAGCCTGTGAGTAAGAAGTCTATCGTGATTTTTTGTACTAAAGAAAACCACTGCCTAGGGGATTTGCTCCTGCGCTATGAGAGCGGTGAGCTATGCGCACATATCAAAGCCATCGTGAGCAATCACGACATTCTCGCGCCGCTTGCCCAAAAATTTGGCGTGCCATTTGCGCACATACCGGCATTGCAAGATTCTCAAGCAAGCACGCAGCAGGAGAGACTCGCACACGAGAGGGAGATTTTAGCCTACCTTGCGACGCTTGGGGAGATCGATCTCATCGTGCTTGCCAAATATATGCGCATTTTAAGCCCCGAGTTTGTCGAGCACTTCCCGCATCAGATTCTAAATATCCATCATAGCTTCCTCCCCGCATTTATCGGAGCCAATCCCTACAAGCAAGCCTATGAGCGTGGCGTGAAAATCATCGGGGCAAGCGCGCATTTTGTCACCAAAGATCTCGATGAGGGACCTATCATCACTCAAGATGTGATCCCCATAGATCACACCTACTCGTGGCAGGATATGCAAAGGGCTGGGCGCGATATTGAAAAATCCGTCCTCTCACGCGCACTCAACCTCGCTCTAGAGGACAGAATCTTTGTGTATCAAAATAAAACTATCGTGTTTTAATTTTATTGCAAGTTTTTGCTAAAGCAAAAACTCTTGGTATTGCTCGTGGCAAGTGAATTGCCACTTCGCTCCGCTGCGCGTGCATACACAGAATCTAAATGCGAGATTCTGTGGCTTCTTAAGCATAAGCCGCCTCAAGGAATGCGATGCAACCAAAACACTTAACTTATAAACCAACCTAGATTCTATTAGAAATTTAAGCAAGTCTTATCTGTGATAAGCAAAAGTTATACAAAATGTGTCTTATGTCTCAAAAACGATACAAATGCACACATTTTGGTAGAAAAAGATTAAGTTTTAATAAAACTTTACTTTTATTTTAGACTTTTGTATTTATAATTGCGCAATTTGAAAGAAGTTATTCTCTCAAAGCACTTTATAACTATAAGGAGGAAAAATGCTAGAGATTAGATGGCATTCGCGCGCTGGTCAAGGTGCGGTAACGGGAGCAAAAGGTCTAGCCGATGTGATCGCTGGGACAGGCAAAGAGGTGCAGGCATTTGCATTCTATGGTTCTGCTAAGCGGGGAGCTGCGATGACGGCGTATAATCGCATAGATTCTGCCCCCATACTCAATCACGAAAAGTTTATGAATCCTGATTATGTGCTTGTGATAGATCCCGGACTTGTGTTTATTACCGATATTTGTGAGCACGAGAAGCCCACTACCCAATACATCATCACCACGCATTTATCCAAAGACGAGCTACTAGCCAAAAAGCCCCAACTACAAGGCAAAAAGGTGCATACGCTTGATTGTATCAAAATCTCTCTCCAAGAGCTTGGCAAGCCTATCCCTAACGCGCCAATGCTGGGTGCATTGATGAAAGTATCGGGACTTTTGGAGCTAGATTTTTTCCTCAAGGCTTTTACTAAGGTGCTTGGCAAAAAACTTCCCCAAAAAGTCATCGATGGCAATATGGTGGCTATCAGACGCGCTTACGAAGAAGTGCAATAACCCAAAAGGAGGCAACAATGGATAACAGAGGCTGGAATGAATTAGAAATTGGCTCGGCTCTTTTCCCTTTTAGCAATGATGGAGAGACTCAACTACAAGAGCACAACGACAAGCGAGCTTACACGCGCGATAGCTCTTTTACCGCGAGTGTGGCGCATTGGCGTGTGGAGAAGCCTGTGCATAATAGCCAAGTGTGTATTAACTGCTTTAACTGCTGGGTGTATTGCCCCGATGGTGCGATTTTGGCGCGCGATGAGAAGCTTGCGGGCGTGGATTATGTGCATTGCAAGGGTTGTGGCGTGTGTGTGGATGTCTGCCCTACTAATCCCAAATCTCTATTGATGTTTGAAGATCATAAAGACAATCAAGAAGCACTTAGTGCGTGGCCACAAAAAGAAGAGAAAAAGAAAAATTAAGGAGGCATTATGGCAAAAGTTATGGAATTGCAAAAAATCGAGGTTTGGGATGGTAATATGGCTGCCTCCCAAGCGATGCGACAAGCCCAAATCGATGTGGTAGCCGCCTATCCTATCACGCCATCTACGCCTATTGTGCAAAACTATGGCACATTTATGGGCAATGGCTATATCGATGGAGAGTTTGTAATGGTAGAATCCGAGCACGCCGCAATGAGCGCGTGTGTGGGTGCAGCCGCGGCTGGTGGGCGCGTGGCTACCGCGACGAGCTCACAAGGATTTGCGCTGATGGTGGAAGTGCTCTATCAAGCCTCTGGTATGCGTTTGCCAATCGTCCTTAACCTCGTAAATCGCGCGCTAGCAAGCCCGCTCAATGTCAATGGTGATCATTCTGATATGTATCTTAGCCGCGATACGGGTTGGATAAACCTCTGCACCTATAATCCTCAAGAGGCGTATGATTTTAACCTTATGGCATTTAGAATCGCTGAAGATTTGCGCGTGCGCGTGCCCGTGATTGTCAATCAAGATGGTTTCATCTGCTCACATACTGCCCAAACTGTGCGCCCGCTAAGTGACGCGGAGGCGTATGCGTTCATCGGCGAGTATAAGAGCAAGAATCCTATGCTAGATTTTGCTCGTCCGGTTACCTATGGATCGCAAACCGAGGAGGATTGGCACTTCGAGCACAAAGCCCAACTTCACCACGCCATTATGGAATCTCATAAAGTGATTGAGGAAGTGTTTAGGGAGTTTGAGAAGCTCACGGGGCGCGCGTATCACTTTGTAGAATCTTATGATATCGATGATGCGGAAGTGGCGATCATCGCACTTGGCACCACGGTAGAATCTGCGCGTATCGCCGCGCAAGAAGCACGCAAAAAGGGTATCAAAGCCGGTGTCGTATCACTGCGCACATTGCGTCCTTTCCCATTTGTGCTTTTTGGACAGAGGTTGAAGCACCTCAAAGCCGTTGCGTGCCTTGATAGGAGTTTGCCAGCGGGTGCTATGGGTATGCTCTTTAATGAAGCTGCGAGCGCGATTCACGCTGCGGGAGGCAAGGCAGTGGTCTCAAACTACATCTATGGCTTGGGCGGACGCGATTTGACACAGGCGCATTTGGGAGAAGTGTATGAGCAGCTTAGCCAAAACGCCAAGGCAGGCAAGCTCACGCACCCAACGCAACAATTCATCGGACTTCGCGGTCCCAAACTAAGCTTTTGCTAGGAAGGAGAAACTATGGTAAAAGAAATCAAAAATCTCAAACAATTTTCTAAATCGGCAGAGAAATTCGAGGGCGCGCATCTTTTGTGCCCGGGCTGTGCGCACGGTATGATTATCCGCGAGGTGCTTAATGCCGCCGAGGGTCCTATCCTCATAGGCAATTCCACGGGGTGCGTGGAAGTCTCTACTGCGGTGTATCCACACACAAGTTGGGATGTGCCTTGGATTCATATCGGGTTTGAAAACGGCTCTACGGCGGTGGCTGGAGCGGAGGCAATGTATAAGGCATTAGTCAAAAAGGGCAGATACAAGGGCGAGAAGCCAAAGTTTGTGGCTTTTGGTGGCGATGGTGCGACTTATGATATCGGCTTTCAGTGGATTAGCGGGTGCTTTGAGCGTGGGCATGATATGACTTATATCTGCCTTGATAATGAGGTGTATGCCAACACAGGAGGGCAGAGGAGTGGCTCTACGCCCATTGGCTCAAGCACTTCTACCACGCCCGCAGGAAGTGTGAGCTATGGCAAAAAAGAGAAGAAAAAAGATTTGCTAATGATTATGGCAGCGCATGGATCGCCCTATGTCGCGCAGGTAGCACCCAATAAATGGAAAGATATGAACAAAAAAATCAAAACCGCGCTTGAGACAGAGGGACCGACATTTATCAACGCGATGAGTGCTTGCACTACCGAGTGGAGATTTGATTCGCACAAGACGGTTGAGGTTAGTGATTTGGCAGTAGATTCACTCGTGTTTCCGCTTTTTGAAGTGATTAATGGCACGGAGCTTCGTATCACTTATAGACCAAAAAACATCATACCAGTGCGCGATTATCTCGGTGCGCAGGGGAGGTTTAAGCATCTCTTTAAGCCAGAAAATGAGCATATCATCGAGCAATTCCAAAAAGATGTCGATGCGCGATGGGAGTATTTACAACGCAAGGAAGAAGCAGGCGTGTAGCCTCGCTTCCTTGTTTGCTTCGAATTTTCAAGCAAGCTTTTGCTCACGGAGTGGATCTCTGTGAGCCACGCTTTAGCACACTTCAAGCTACATTGTGTTTTTTTAGCAATGTTTATCCTCACTGAAATAACTTCATTTTTTCCCAAACCCCTTGACTTAGAGTAACTCTCATACTTTATAATTACGGTATCTTATACCAAAGGAGCACGACAATGCGAGATAGAAATACAAGTCGCAGGGAGTTTTTGAAAGATTCTTGTAAATTTGTGGGTGGGGTTATCGCTCTAGGTGCCCTCACGCCTATTTTTGCTAACACCAAAGGAGAAAGAGCGCAAATGCAATACACAACGCTTAATAATGGGCTGCAAATGCCCTTGCTAGGCTTTGGGACTTATGGGATTAACCAAGTTGATACACTTTTAATGGCGGTGGATTGCGGCTATCGTCTCTTTGATACCGCCCAAATGTATGGGAATGAACGTGAGGTGGGCGCGGCGATACGCGAGGCGATTGTAAGGCGCGGCATAAAACGCGAGGAGTTTTTCATCACCACAAAACTTTCAAGCAATATGAGTTTTGAAGAGGCAAAAAGAGGGATAGAATCTAGCCTCAAAGCCCTAGATTTGGGCTATATCGACTTGCTCTTAATCCACCAGCCCTACGCGCAGGCAAAGCAAATGTATAAGGCGATGGAGGACGCCTACAAAGAGGGCAAGCTCAAAGCCCTTGGCGTCTCTAGCTTTACCCCAAAAGTCTTTAGCGAGTTTGTGAAATCTTGTGAGATACTCCCAGCAGTCAATCAGTGCGAGACGCATATCTACTACCAGCAAAGGGAGCTAATAGAAGTAATGAAGCCCTATAAGACGATTTTAGAATCTTGGAGTCCTTTTGTGGCGGGCAAAAGCGGGTTTTTTGATAACCCAACCCTAGCACAAATCGCCCAAAAGCACAACAAAAGCGTGGCGCAAGTGGCGTTGCGATTTTTGGTGCAGCAGGGTATCGTGGCTATCCCAAAGACTTCTAAGCTAAAGCATATGCAAGAAAATATCGCTATCTTTGATTTTGCTCTAAGTGCGGCGGATATGGAATCTATCAGGGCATTAGATACGAACAAAACGCAATTTAGTTGGGGGTATTAGGGTAGGGGGAAGGTTTATAAAATATTGCAAAGCGCACAAAGATTTTTATATTTTTCTCAAAATCTTTGATTTGCTTTTGCCTTATTTTTCCCTGTTTCTAGCCAAAAAGCTCTCAAAATTTTCCTTAAATCTTATGTCTATCCTTTTAGTAAAAAAGGGTAAGGCATGGATTGTGAGTTTGTGCGAATGTGTATCTAGAGATCTAGAATCTTGAGTGATGGCAAACTCTTTTCCCTTAAGAGATTGCAAAAACTCTTCCTTCCAAGTATCCTTTCCTTTGTAATGCTTATCGCCACTTAAATGTGCGCCTTTAGACTCTATAAAACACTCTATACTTAAAATCCCTTTATCCTCCTCATCTATGCGCCTACCAAAAAAGAGAAAATCCGGCTCAAAACCTTGTGCGAAGTTAGGATTTTTTATGGATTTTGTAGTTTTTGATTTTGTAATATCATCGCTTGTAGATTCTAAATATTGACGATTATCATAGATTCTAAACTCACTAAAGCCATCATTACGCACGATAACCCACTGACTAAAACTCTCATCGATACTTTCTTTATGCCTTTCTATAAATTCCAAAAACTCTTGCTCTAGCGTAGAATCTGTGCTATACCTATCATAATACAACCACTCATATTGCGCGCTTTGTGTAAATGTTTTTGTGCTAAAAATTTCCTTTTTGTCCTCTAGCTTTAACTTTTGCGCTCTAAAGTCTGTGGCGATAGGGCTATATCCTATTTCATAAGTTTGTTTTTTGAAGTGCTCTAAGACATATTTTGCGATTTCTAAGCTATTTTCCCTACTAAACTCCTGTCTTTTATCAAACTCAAGCTCCATATTGCCAAAGGATTGATAAAACGCCTCTTTGCTTGCAAAGCCAAAGGGTTGTATGTGTGTATCAAAGCTTAGTCCTGAGCGATTGAGTGCCTTATAAAACACCTCTTTTGCTACCACATCACAAAACCTTTTTGCCCTTTTGCTCGTATCTGTGCCTTCTATCTTTTTTGCAAAATCCACCTCGCTTTCAGCCACTTTGTGTGAAAATAGCGGAATCTCAAGTGTGCGAATATACCCTTGTATCTCCTTATACCGCTCGTAATTAAAGAGATTGGGTATTTGGCTTCCCCTTAGACGCTCGTTAGTGATAGTAAAAAGTTCATTGTCTTTTGTGATTTGCTTTGCCCTCTTGCTCATATGTAACACGATTTTCTTTTTTTCATTTTCAAAGAGTAGTCCGCTTTTTTGCATTTGGGATTCTAGCTCGGCGATAAAGCCCACATCATTTAGCGTATGATAGCTTAGTCGCTCGAGCACACTTAGTGCATTACCCAAATCGCTATCAAACTTGCGTTTATATTCTAAATGAGAATCTAGCCCTTGCATGAGAAACGGAAAAAGTCGCGCCCCGCGTCCGATAAGCTGCACTTCTTTTGTAGTTGTGTTTTTGGGATTTTTTGCCCTGCCCCCTAGCCGCACGATATCAAAGAGATTGAGCACATCCCAACCTTCATTGAGTTTGTCCACTACAAAAATCGCACGCACTTCATTTTCCTTATTCTCTAGGTTATTGAGCACAATCTGGCATTTTGCCACTTCGCTATCGTTATTGACATTAAGTATATAGTGAGGGCTAAAACTTGTTTTAAGAGATTGCAAAACCTGCTCTTGCCATAAAGTCTCTCCAAACTCTTTTTTAAAAAACACAAGGCTTTGCAAAAGTAGAGAATCTCTTCTATCACTTGCCTCTATATCAGTATAAAACCTTAGAATCTCTTGGCTTGTGAGATGAGCAACAAAAGTGATAAAAGCCTCCTCATTTTTCTTAGATTCGGCGATAGTCTCACTTTTAAACAGCACCACAGGCTTTAAGAAAATCCCATATTTACTCGCCACACATTCGCGATAGAGACTAAGCAGCATAGCTCCCAAAAAGCGCGATTGTAGCCCTAAATCCTCATATTTTACGAGGAAAATCCGCTTAGAATACCCATTTTCACAAAATTTTTTCAAATCATATTCATACACGATTTTATCACTATATTTTGCTAGCACCTCGCTTTCTTGGGGGATTGTCGCACTAAACTCAAGGAGGAGATTCTCACTATGGCTTTCATACGCCCTGCGCACTATACTCTCCCAGCTTTCTTTTTCTTGTGCTTCATTTTTGTTTAGCTTCTTTTTAGTCTCGCTATTTAGATGGTGTGCTTCATCGGCTAAAAACACAAGCTTTTTGCCTTTTAAATCCTCAAAACTAAGGCTATTTTCTCGCTCATTATTTAGGAGTGAAAACAGCCCTTGAATCGTGTTAAAATAGATATTTATATAGCCCTCTTTACTCTCACTAAGATTTTCTATGATATTAATGCCTACATTTGTAGAATCTATGTGGATAGATTGGCTAAAAAGGTATTTGTGTGAGAGGATATCGCTAAAGTTTGCCTTAGTCTTTTCTAGCACACTTGTCGCATTGACAAAAAAGATAAAGTCCCTATATCCTTGTTTGTAGCACTCTAGTATAAGGGAAGCCATTATGAGTGTTTTGCCACTACCTGTCGCCATATTAAACATCAAATGTCGTGCTTTAAGCGTCTCATTATTGGCTAGATAGAGTCTCAAAGCCTCTATTTGATATTCTCGCAAGTCTTTGGAGAGATTTTCACTTATGTAGCTTGGGATTTCTAACTCCCGCAGATTCTTTTTGCCATATTCCTCGATGATTAGCTCTTGTAGGGTTTGCTCTCTCTCACGCATTTTCATTTCCTTTTAGATTCTCTTTTAGACCAAAAAAGATTTTGTTTAGCTCCTTTGTTTGCTCATCTATATCTAAGCTAGAGTCCTCTAACTCACTAAGTAGCACATAGTCCATATTAGAATCTAGGATTTGGTAGAGCACGCACTTTTTCTCCTCTAAATTTAGAGCGTGAAACTCCCTATCTTTTAGGATTTCTTGTATGTCATAGCGATAGTCTAAAAAGGCTTTGGATTCTAAGTCTTTGTAGAGTTTTTCTAATTCGTTGTGAGAAACTTCCCCAGAATCTAGCTTGGCGATTTTCTCTTTATACAGGGTGTTTAGTGGCATTAGCTCAGCATAGAGGAAGCTCCCTCCACCTTTGAAGTTCAAGGTTTTGCTTACCCCTCCTTGCTCTCCGCTCACCACCTTTTTTAGTCGCTCTTTTGTGATAGATTCTATATAGTCCATTTGTTCTATCCCTACATAGCGGCGATTCATCTTGTGTGCTACGGCAAGGGTTGTCCCACTCCCCGCAAAAAAGTCCATTACCAAATCGCCTTCGTTTGTGGAGATTTCAATAAGATATGCTACTAAGCTTTCTGGTTTGGGATAACCAAAAATATCTTTTCCCAATAAGGTTTCAATCTCACTACTGCCATTTTCTGTAGTCCCTATTTTACAATTTTTAAACATAGTGCAGAAAGGATTATTACTATTTGAAAAAATAATTGTTTTTGGGGATACTATAAATTCTTTGTTATCTGCATAAATAATTCTAGGGGAAAATTTTTTAGACTTTATAAGAATTTTGCCTCCATTTTGTATCTCATTTTGCAATGTTTTATTACTCCAACGACTTTTAAACTTAATTCTAAAATCATTTATGTTTATCCCATTTTTTACATTTACAGAATCTAATAATTCATATTTGTCCTGTTCTTCACTTGTTGTATAAACACCATCATCAATTTTAAATATACAGGAATTTTTTGGAAAAGTTAGAATATGTTTATTGTTACTAGCGTTATACAATGGTGCATCTTCAAATTCGGTTTGTATGCTTTCCACAAGCAATCTTTTTTTATTTTCTCCAATATATAATTTTTTTGAATAGCACAAAATAAATTCCTTGTTGGAATAAAAGTTTATTTTTTGTCGTCCAAAATGCTGGGTTTTTTCCCAAATAAAGCAAGTAATGAAATTCTCCCTGCCAAAAATCTCATCGCATAGCACCTTTAAGTAGGCCTGTTCATTATCATCGCATTGGATAAAGATCACGCCATCCTCGCATAAAAACTCGCGTGCGATCTCTAAGCGGTTTTTCATAAAGGTAAGCCAAGTGGAGTGTGAGAATCTATCGTTGTAATTAAAGCTATCATTGCCCGTGTTATAGGGCGGATCTATGTAGATACATTTCACTTGTCCGAAAATATCTTTGCGGCTTTTAAGTGTATGTAGAGCTAGGAGATTATTGCCCTTTAGTAAGAGATTGCAAGAGGCTGAATCCAAATAGTTTTCAAGTCTTTGCTTGATGGATTGTGGGGTGTTTTGGGAATCATTACTAGATTCTGTATTTGCAGATTCTATGAGTTCAAAATTTTGCAATACTTTTGGAGCAAACAACACATCGATTTCCTCCCTAGCCAAAATCTCATTAAAAAATATCTCTTGGCTTTTTGTTTTATCCTTATCCTGCGCACCTTTGAGAATGCAGTCTTTATAAGGGAAGTGTAACACGACTTCATTTTGGGCTTTTAGGAAAGTATTGTCGTTTTTATGCCCTAGTCCGATTTTGTTGCTAAACTTCGTATAAGAGCTAGCAAGCTCTCTTGTAGCTAGCAGGGCCAAAAACCTCTCTTTTTCAAAGATAAGCGCATCGCCCACCTGCGTAAAATACGCTTTTTTATAATTTTCGTTTTTAATTAAAAACTCTATAACCTTTGTCGTATCAAAAAGCGTAGCCTGTCTTGCTTCCTGCGCTGAACCAAATGTAGCGATAATATCCTCTAAAATCTGCATAAAACTCCTTGTGTGAAAGCGATTTGGGATTGTAGTCAAAATTTCATTAAAGGGATTTTAGAACTTTTCCCCCAAATCCCCCTTGACTTAGAGTAGCTCTCATTCTTTATAATTCCAAATATTAAATTTACAAGGAGCAATTATGGCATTGAAACTTTTCAAATCGCTTCTTTTTGGAGCGTGTATCATTTCTCTAGGAGGTGCTATGGCACAGGCAAATACAGGTAAATGGGATAAAACCTTTGCAAAAAATCCTAAGGTAGAGGTGCAGAAGGTGAGCTTTAAAAACCGCTATGGCATTACTTTGGTGGGGGATTTGTATATCCCAAAAGACTTGCTAAAAAATCCGCCAAAAGATTCTAAAAACACAAAGCTCCCTGCTATCGCCATAAGCGGACCCTTTGGTGCAGTAAAAGAACAAGCTTCTGGGCTATATGCACAAACTCTCGCCAAGCAGGGCTTTATCACGCTAGCTTTTGATCCCTCTTTTACCGGTGAGAGTGCTTTGGCAAATCAGAATCTACCCCAAAATGTCGCCTCGCCCGATATAAACACCGAGGATTTCTCTGCGGCGGTGGATTTCCTAGCTAATCACGCAAGGGTGGATTCTAGCAAAATAGGGATTTTGGGGATTTGTGGCTTTGGGGGCTTTGCACTCAATGCGGCTGCTATGGATACGCGTATCAAGGCGGTGGTAACCTCCACGATGTATGGTATGACACGTGTGAATGCCAAGGGCTATAACGACGCACAAGATAGCAAAGAGGAGAGAAAAAGGCTAAAGAAAAGCTTAAACACACAACGCACCAAGGACTTTGCAAGCGGTAGTTTCGCTAAAGCAGGAGGCTTGCCAGAGAGCTTAAAGGGCGATGAGCCGCAATTTATCAAGGATTATTTCAACTATTACAAAAACAAAGACAGAGGCTTCCACCCTCGCTCGATAAACTCCACAGGCGGTTGGAATCTCACCTCCTCCCTCTCGCTTATCAATATGCCTATTTTAGCCTATAGCGATGAGATAGATTCAGCAGTGCTAGTGATACACGGCGAGAGGGCGCATAGCAGGTATTTTAGTGAAGATGCCTTTAAAAAAGCTAAGGGGCGAGAATAAGGAACTTTTGATAGTGGAGGACGCAAATCATGTGGATTTGTATGACAATGTAGAGAAGATTCCATTTGGCAAAATCACAGAGTTTTTTGGGGGAATTTAGACTAGGCGTTGGTTGTGAGGCTTGTTGATTTGCAAGTCTTTATTTGTGTGAGTTTGCTTTGTTTTTGCTGCTTGCCATTGCACTTGCCACCGCTTGATTGTGTGGTAAATGGTTTGTGATTCTGCAGTGGCGAGGTTGTTTGGATTCTAAAAGCTGCATTTATAGCCTTTGTGGTGCGGTTTTTGGGTTAAGGTATAGCCTCACTCCCCAAATCGCTTAGAGACAGAATCTGCTAAAAGATAGTGTAGGTGCAAGCTCTCGCCCTTTTGATTGGGTGTTGCTTGCTTCTCTTGTAAGCTTCCTAGACTAAGTCTTTTAACAAAATCTTTTGCGTATCCATAATCCCAACGCCTCTCTCTAGCACATTTGCCGCGATGTCTTGGGCTTCTTTAAGCGAGTGCATAGCGTAAGTGCCGCATTGGTATTTGTTCGCCTCTGGGATCGTATCGACTTTGAGGATATCACGCATGCTCGCCTCCCACGCCTCTTTGACGCTATCATCGCTAGGTGCGCCTATCACACTCATATAAAACCCCGTGCGGCAGCCCATAGGGGAGATGTCAATAATCTCGGTGCGCGTGTCGTTAAGATGATCGCGCATAAATCCCGCAAACAAATGCTCAAGCGTGTGGATTCCCTTTTCGCTCAAAATATCCTCATTTGGCACGCAAAATCGCAAATCAAACACGCTGATTGTATCGCCCTTAGGCGTTTGCATAGTCTTTGCCAAACGCACCGCCGGAGCTGGCATAATCGTATGATCCACTTTGAAACTATCTAGTAATGGCATATTCTCTCCTTATTATCTATTTTTTGTGAGAGCGTATTGTAGCATTTTCTTGGCGCATTCTCCTTGATTTAAGCTAGAAAAGTTTATAATTGAGCCCCACTAAGGGAGGCAAGTGTGCTGGTGTGCGCCTTGGGCTTCAAACCCAAAGAAGGGCTAGGTGTCTAGCTCTTGGGGAGTTCGATTCTCTCGCCTTCTCGCCAATAAAAATACAGAAATCTACAAGGAATCACAATGGAATCTCAGCTAATGAGCCTAGCGATACAAACTTATAAAATCACTCTCATTCTTTCGCTGCCTATGCTGCTAGCTGGGCTTATCGTGGGGCTTTTGGTGAGCATTTTTCAAGCCACCACACAGATAAATGAAATGACTCTAAGCTTTGTCCCCAAAATCTTAGCAGTCGTGGCGGTGATTATCTTTGCGATGCCGTGGATGATTGGTATGATCACGGATTACACGACTATGCTTTTTAATATGATTGTAGATATTAAGTTTTAATGCACGCACGCGTTATTGACTTTTCTAAATACTCAAGTCTGCGCGTGGGCACGCCCCTAGAAGTGCAGATGATAGAATCTCCCCGCGAGTGCTCCTCCCTGCCCCCAAATGCCCACATCATCGGCAAAGCAAATAATCTCCTCATCTCCCCAAACGCCTCACATCTGTATATGCTAGACAAAAGCTTTGCGTTTATTGAGGTGCAATCGCACTGCGTGCATATCGGCGCGGCGATGAGCTCGGGGCAGATTTGTAGCTTTTTTAAAAAGCACGATTTGGGCGGTATGGAGTTTTTGCAGGGCTTGCCCGGCTCGCTAGGTGGGATCATTAAGATGAACGCTGGGCTCAAGGATAAGCGCGGGGGAATGCACGAGATAGGCGAGCGGCTACTAGAAGTCAATATTAACGGCGTGTGGGTGCGGGGCGAGGAGCTTGGTTTTGGGTATCGCACAAGCGCGATTGATGGCGTGATTTGTGGCGCGAAGATTCACAAAACACAGGGCTTTGCCCACGAGCTCACGCAGGATTTTCTCTCACTCCGTGCCCATCACCCCAAAGCCCCTAGTTGTGGGAGCTGCTTTAAGAATCCTAGGGGCGATTATGCTGGGAGGTTGTTAGAATCTGTAGGACTAAAGGGCTTTAGAATCGGCGGTATGGGCTTTGCGCAAGAGCACGCAAATTTTTTAATTAATCTTGGTGGGGGCACATTTGCAGAGGCTATGGAGCTCATAGAGCTAGCCAAAAAGCGCGTGTTTGAATCTAGTGGGATAATGCTAGAGTGCGAAGTGCAGATTATCGCATAGGCGTCTTAAGTGGAATGGGGCGACTCGCACCCCGATTGTTACTTAGAGCACCAATTCCTCCACGCGTTTGCCATAGTTGGCATCAGCCTTTTTGAAGTGCTCGATCTGACGCTTTTTAATCTCCACAGGCACGCCCTCCATTGCTTCTTTGATATTTTGGCACAAAATCTCTTTTTGCTCTGCACTCATCAGACGATAGAGATCCCCTGCTTGGCTAAAATGATCCTCCTCATACTCGCGGTGGTTGTATCGATCCATTATCTCGCCTTCTTTGATATGCAAAGGCGGCTCGCTTGCTTGATTAGATTCTGTATAGTCGTTGTAGTAGCTTGGGTTGTAGTTGCGCATTCCTCCAAAGCTTCCCATCTGCATATAGCCATCACGATGCGTGTTGCTCACGGGAGCAATAGGGGCATTGACAGGAATCTGTGCGTGGTTAATCCCTAGGCGGTATCGCTGCGTGTCGCCATAGCTAAAGAGCCGTCCTTGGAGCATTTTATCGGGGCTATATCCCACACCCGGCACGATATTTGCGGGGTTAAACGCGGCTTGCTCGACTTCGGCAAAGTAATTCTCTGGATTTTTGTTAAGCTCCAAAATCCCCACTTCAATGAGCGGATAGTCTTTATGACTCCAAGTTTTGGTGAGATCAAAGGGATTAAACTTGTAGCTAGCAGCTTCAGATTCTGGCATTATCTGCACACAGAATCGCCATTTAGGAAAATTCCCCCGCTCAATATTTTCAAACAAATCTTTTTGATGAGATTCTCTATCCTTAGCGATGATTGCAGCCGCTTCTTTGTTGCTGAGATTGACAATGCCTTGCATGGATTTAAAGTGGAACTTCACCCAAAATCGCTCGCCTTTGGCATTGATAAAGCTATATGTGTGGCTGCCAAAGCCGTGCATTTCGCGATAGCTCCTCGGAATCCCCCTATCACTCATAAGGATTGTTACTTGGTGCAAAGATTCTGGGTGTAAGCTCCAAAAATCCCATGCAGCCGTGCTGCTTCGTAAGTTTGTCTTGGGATCTCGCTTTTGGGAATGGATAAAATCTGGGAACTTCACCGCGTCTTTGATGAAAAATACCGGCGTGTTGTTGCCCACGATATCCCAATTGCCCTCTTGTGTGTAGAGTTTGAGCGCAAAGCCTCGCACATCGCGTTCCGCGTCGGCAGCCCCTCGCTCCCCTGCCACGGTGGAAAATCGCAAAAAGGCTTTCGTCTTTTTGCCCACCTGTGAAAACAAGTCGGCTTTGGAGTATTGCGCAATGTCGTTTGTGATGGTTAGCTCACCATAGGCAGCACTGCCCTTGGCATGCACGACTCGCTCGGGGATTCGCTCTCTGTCAAAATGCGCTAGCTTCTCTAGTAGCCAAGTATCCTGCAAAAGTGTAGGCCCTCTTTTCCCTGCTGTTAGGGAGTTTTGGTTATCGGCTATGGGTGTGCCTGTGGCGGTTGTTAGTGTTTTCATTGTAGCTCCTTTAAGTGTTGTTAATGTCAAACAAGGGGACATTGTAATATCGGTTTAAATCATAATTTCTACCTATGAGAGCTATCTTCTTTTTTTGAAAATTTTCCTAAAAAAAATAAGCCAATTTTTTGCCATATTGAAAGTTTTTTGTGTGAGTGTGCAAGGAGGAGCTTTAGAATCTCTTTGTGGCGAAACATTATCGCACAATTAATCGGTGTCAGTCCCAATCCATTGTCCTCATCGGGATTTGCCCCATATTTTAGGAGCAATTCCGCCATCTCTTTATAGCCTTTAAAGCACACGCCAGCTAGGGGTGTTTGGGCTTTGTCGTTTTTTTTATCGACTTCTGCGCCTCTTTGCAATAGCATTTGGGCGACTTCAAGGCTATTATTGTAGGCAGCGAGCATAAGGAGGGTGTTGCCTTTGTGATTGGCGAGATTGACATTTAGCCCGGCATCAAGCATAATCCGCAAAGATTCTGTGTCATTATTGCGAGCAAAATCAAAACTTTGAGCGACGAATTTTTCAAACTCTTCTTGAGTGTGTGGCATTGTGACTCCTTTGTGTTTGGTTGTTTGTGTGGGGGGAATTTTACCCAATTTCTTGTCATTTAATGCGCAATGTCTTATAATCAATGAGTGATAAATTTAGTGATATAGAGGAGTGTGTAATGAGCCAAGAGAAAGAAATTAAAGGCTTTTTGGTTTCAAAAACCGATCCAAAAGGTAAGATTACTTATTGCAATCAAGCATTTATTGAGGTTTCTGGGTTTGGTGAATCTGAGCTTTTGGGCAAGCCCCACTCGATCGTGCGCCATCCCGATATGCCGCGCACGATTTTTAAGTTTTTGTGGGAGGAAGTGAGCAATAAGCGCGAGATTAATGCATTTGTCAAAAATCTCTCCAAAGATGGAGGGTATTATTGGGTGTTTGCCAATGTCACGCCCTCTGTGGATATTACCAATAAAATCATCGGCTACTACTCCGTGCGGCGGCGGCCAAATAGAGCTGTGCTAGAGACGATTAGCAATCTTTACAAAGAGCTTAAAGATATCGAGAGTGCCCAAGGCTTAGACGCGGGACTAGCGTATCTACACGAGTTTTTTGCTAAGCAAGATGAGACTTATGCAAACGCGATTTTGCGCTTGCAGCTAGGAGAGGAGCTATGATGGCAGTGATTTTGGGCGCAGTGTGCGCGATACTCGTGATTTGTGTGATTGTGCTATCGATGCAATTACTCAAGATGCACGCCTTTAGCGAGAGACTTGGGTTTGTTACCTCTGAAGCGATTAAGGGGAATTTTGAGCCGCGCGTTACCCATATCGGCTCATCATCATGGGGACAAGTTGCCCTAGATCTTAATGAACTCCTTGATCAGCTTGAAACCTTTATCCGTGAGAATAGAACTCTCGCCGCCAATGCCACTAGAAAAGACATATTCCGCCCATTCCTCACCGATGGTATGCTCCCAAATCTCGCGATGGTGGGCGATCAAGTCAATGCTAGTATGAAGACTATTTTAGAATCTATGACGATGGACGCTAAAAGGGAGTTAAACCACGCCCTTGAAGAAGTCAATGGCAACCTCGCCCAGCAGAAGTTTATCCAAGATAGTTTCCACAGGAGTATGAAGACACTAGCATCGGCACTAGGGGCGTTAGAATCTATGGTGAAAGGCTCTGAAAAAAGCCACACAGAGATCAACAAATCTCTCCAATCCCTAGAAGAGATCTCCTCACTTGTAGATTCTAACAACACCAATATCGAAGCACTCGGCAAGCGCAGTGAGGAGGTGCGCCAAATCACAAGTGTCATCAACGACATCGCCGATCAAACCAATCTCCTAGCCCTAAACGCCGCTATCGAAGCCGCACGCGCAGGGGAGCATGGGCGAGGCTTTGCCGTGGTGGCAGATGAGGTGCGCAAGCTCGCAGAAAAGACGCAAAGCTCGACTAAAGATATCCAAACCCAGCTCACGATATTCCAGCAAGATACGCTCCAGATCTCTGAAAACTCCCAGCATATCTCCCAGTCGGTGCATAGTTTCCGCGAGCTGATGAGTGAGTTTGAATCGGTGCTAAAAAGTATGCTAGAGAGCTCTAAGAGCATAGAATCTAGTATGAAAATCATCTCCTCTCGTATCAATGGGAATTCTATGATGATCGATCATATTATTTTCAAGGCAGATTCTTATAGGCATGTGCTTAAGATGCGCAATCCTAGCGATTATGAGAGTGCGTGCGATGACGCATTCCAGCTATGGTATGAGAAGCGTGGCAAGGTGTTTTATGAAGGCACGCAGATTTTGGCTGAGATTTTGGATTCACACAAGCGCGTTATCGCTCATGGTAAAGCCGGCGTGCAAGATGCCTATGCTGATGGCGTGCAAAATCAGCGCAAGATTATCAACGACTTTAGAGAGATGGAGAGGGCGAGCGAGGAGTTTTTTGAGAAAGTGGATTATCTAGCGAGGCAGTGGGAGCAATAAAAGGACTGATCGATAGAATCCACATCGCCCACAGCATTCCTTAACGCACTCACACCAAAGATTCTAGAATCTCGCACTAGACTCTGTGTATGTTCGCGCAGCGGAGCGAGTGGAGATTCACTCTCTGCGAGCGATATATAATCATAAGGAACTTGCAGCAAATATTGCTATAATGCGCGCTTTGATAATTAAACCAACAAAAGGAGTGTTATGTATCAGGCAAATTTAAGTTCGGGGGGGGGCAATAGCCTAAAAGTAAGCTCCAAGGGGCTTGTGAGTGATGGTGTATTTTGGATTATCGTCATTTGGTATGCGATTTTAGTCGCCTCTTGGGCGGAGTTTAGCGTGATTGACGATCACGGTTTTACCAAAACGCTTTTTGTAGGCGAGTCTATCCCCTACTTTATTTTCAAAGACATTGGGCGGTTTTTCCCTCTTGATGGGCAGGAGTGGAATATCCTAAGTGCGATTTTTACTCCGAGTGCGGGTGTGTTTTATGCCTTTAACGCCATTTGTCTCCTCATAGTCGCGTGGTGCCTGCGCTATGGGCTTTTTAGATTCACTGCGCATACGCAATCCCACGTCGCGCGCGCTTTTGTCTATGTAACTATTCTCATCTGTCTGTTTTCTCCCACCTTTATCACAGCTTGGCTTAGGCTTTTTGCGCCAGAGCGTATGGAGTTTGTGTTTTTGAGTCTCTTTTTGGCGTGCTATATGTATGTGGTATATGCGCGTGTGAGTGCTAGGGCTTGGATTTTTTTGGCATTTGGCGTGATGTGTGCAAATTTTGCACTGTATTACAAAGAGACGGCGTTTGCGATGCTTGGGGCTTTTGGGTTTGTGCATTTTGTGCTAGATTACAAAAACTCATCAAAAGCCACCAAAGCCTTTGATATCGCGCTTGTGCTAAGTAGCGTGGTGTGGCTGCTCGTGTATGCGCTAGTGGTGCTTGCCCAAAAGCAGGGCGGCGGGAGCTATGGCGACACGCCCTATAATCAGCTGATTGTGATGGCAAAAGTCGTGTTTAACTACATTTTGCAAGAGCCGTTTTTGTTTGTGGCGATACCTTGTTTTATGCTGTATAGAATCTACCAAGTCTTTGTGAAAAAATCCCCGTTTATGCCATTGCTAGATTCTGCACTCATCGCGGCATTGGTGCTATGTGCCGAGTATATCGTGCTAAAAATTGGCGATGTGCATTACCCACTTCCTGCGTATGTGTTTGGGCTCATAGGGCTTGTGGGTATGGGTGTGTATTATTGGCGTGTGCGCATTATAAAGGTGATTTATGTGCTGTGTTTGGTGATTTTTGTGGGCAATAGCGCGTTTATGAGTGCCTATCAGTTTGCCTTTTATAAGCTCGTGCCAAATAATTTCCAAGATACCTTGCATTTTTTGCGCGACTATATCGCACAAAACCCTAACACGCGCATTTATCTCGAGGGCGTCAATCGCGCTTCGGGTGTGGAAGTCTATCATAGCTTTGGCGCGTGGCTTAGCTTTTATGGGGCGAGGGAGTTTGATTTGCATTCTGATAGGGAGGTGGATAATGTGCTTTTGGGGCAGGAGAAGCCAGATAGCCCATATAGCGTCTTTAGGAGCAATGCCATCGTGCCTAAGCAAAGTGGGGATATCGTCGTGCTCACGCCATACACGCTAAATAATATCACCACAGATTCACTAGCTGCGCTAGAGCAAACCTACGAGCTACTGCACACAAGCGATTTTGGGCTTGAGATTCCAAAGCTTGGGCTGAAAGCATTTCTCAAGGCATTTATGCGCGATAGGGTGCAAGGCGAGGTGATACTAAGCCAAAATGCCTTTGGCTTGCCGTTGTATTTTTATGTCTATAGGGTGCGCTAGGAGAGTCCTAGCCACGACGCGCTAAAGGCGCGCACTTCAGAATCTAGTCTTTTAATATCCTGCAAATGTGTGAGAGCGTGCGTTTTGACAGACTCAAAGTGTCGCATACTCTGCAGGATACACGCGCTAATATCCCCAAAGCAAATGTGTGAATCTAAAAACGCGCGCAAGGCTACTTCGTTGCTTGCATTGAGCACGATGCCTAGCTTTGGATAGGCTAGAAGCGTGGGTTTGAGCTCCCATACGGGATAGCGGCGCACATCTATGGGGCTAAAGCGCAAAGAAGTGAGTGTAGCAATGTCAAATCGCGGGATAAGCCGCACGCATTTGGCTTGCTGCTCATCTAGGGCGTAGGCTATGGGCAGCTGCATATCGGCGTGTGAGATATGTGCGGTAATGGAGCCATCGACAAACTCCACAAGCGCGTGAATCGCGGAATGCTCCTCGATGAAGGCATCGATAGAACTAAGCCCAAAAAGCCAATACGCCTCCAAAACCTCAAAGAGCTTATTTACCATTGTCGCGCTATCGATGGTGATCTTTTGTCCCATAGACCAGTTTGGGTGCTTGAGGGCTTGAGCGGGAGTGGCAGAGGGCAGATCTGCTAGGGGCATATCACGCAGCGCGCCGCCGCTAGCGGTGATATAGAGCTTGTGAATCTTGCGCGATGTGTGCAGATACCACAAGCCAAAATGCTCGCTATCAATGGGCGTGATAGGATAGCCCGCAAAGAGCCAGCCAGCACTCACGAGACTTTCTTTATTGGCAAGGGCGAGTTTTTTGCCACATTGCTTAATCTTAAGGCTTGGGGCAAGTCCGGCATAGCCCACGAGGGCATTGATAGCTAGGGTGCTCTGTGAAGATTCTATCATCTCTAAAAGCCCCGATTCTGTGCAAAACACCTCTATATTATGCGCTTTGATAAAAGGCATATCAAGCTTTGGCAAATCCTCTGAATCTAGAATACAGATTTTTTTGGGGCGATGGCGGCGGATTTGCTCATTAAAGAGCGCGATGTTTTTGCCAGCACTTAGGGATTCTATGGGTAGTCCAAACGCAGTGGCGACTTTGAGCGCGTTTGTCCCGATAGAGCCAGTGCTACCTAAGAGGATCATAGGCTATAGGGCTATTTCGCTATAGAGTGGCAAAAAAGAGAGGATAAAAAGCATAGCAACTGCCGCAAAGAGCGTAGCATCGAGCCTATCTAGCACGCCACCATGACCGGGGAATATCGTGCCGCTGTCTTTGAGATTTGCCTCGCGCTTGAGATAGCTCTCAAACAAATCGCCAAACACGCACGCAAGCGCGACAACAAATGCGACAATTGCCGCTAAGGGGAAGCTATGCGTGATACCTGTGTAGAGAATCGCGCCTATAGCAGTGCCGCAAGTCAAACCCACGATAACGCCCTCAATCGTCTTTTTAGGCGATGTGGGCGAAAAAGGCGTCTTACCAAAGAGCTTGCCGCCAAAATACGCGCCCGTGTCCGTGCAGACAACCACGGCTATGAGGCAAATAATCCCCAATCTATCTAGCAGTCCATACACAGACCAAATGCACAAAAATGGCAGAGTGGGATACAAAAATGGGAGCAGAATCTTTAGAGGAAGTTTCTTGCTATAGGCGATATAGGACGCGTAGATGATGAGCGTGATGAGTCCGCAGTACAGAGGGGCTTTGGTAAAATACGCCCCTATCCATAATAGGGCAGTCCATATATAAAAATGCAAGCTAGATTCTAAAGTGTAGAGGGCGAGGGATTCTCTCACAGAGAGCAGAAGTAGTGCGCCTAGCACAAACCAAATAAGCGGCTTGCTATTGATAAACAAAATACCCACCAACGCCGCGATGAGTATCGCACCAGTGATGTAGCGTTGCTTGTCTGCGCTAAAGAGCTTTTTGATACCATCTGTGCTTTTCATACAATCCCTTAATCGATGTGATGTGCCAAATTATAGCAAAAAAATCAGTATTTACTGAAAAACGGAGAATTTTTGGTAGAATCGGGCTCTTGTGAAGTGCCTAAAATTTAGACTATCTTAAGAAAGGGATGGGGGAATGAAATACCAAAAAGCATTGCTGTTTTTTGCGTGTCTTGCGCTTAGCTTTGGGGTTTTGTGGGGAGCGGATAATAAGGAGCAAAATAGGCTTGATGCGCATAAAAAGTTACGCAAAGTTATCAATGTCATAGAAGAAAACTATGTCGATGAAGTGCAGATTGATGAGATTATCAACAAAGCCATAGATGGACTTTTGAGCAATCTCGATGCGCATTCTGCGTATTTGGATAAGAAAAAGTTTGAAGACTTAAAGTCACAAACACAAGGCGAGTTTGGCGGGATTGGGATCACGCTTGGTATGAAAGATGGGGCATTAACCGTGATAGCACCCATTGACGATACGCCAGCGTTTAAGGCGGGCATAAAGAGTGGCGATGTGATTTTGAAGATTAATAACGAAACCACGCTTAATATGGGGATTGACGATGCGGTTAATCTCATGCGCGGTAAGCCAAAAACCAAACTTGAGCTTACAATCGTAAGAAGCGGTGAATCTAAGCCCCTAGTATTTCAGCTCACGCGAGATATTATCCGCGTAGAATCTGTCAAAGTGCGCGGCATTGATGAGACAAATTTCGCGTATGTGCGTGTGAATTCTTTTGACAAAAATGTAACGCTTGAAGTAAAAAATGGCTTAAAGGCAATGGGCAAAGTCGATGGTATCGTGCTAGATTTGCGCTCTAATCCCGGGGGACTGCTTGATCAGGCAGTCGATCTCTCAAAGCTTTTTATCAAAAATGGCGTGATTGTCTCCCAAAAAGGGCGTAATAAAGGCGAAAACATAGAGTTCAAAGCCAATGGAAGCGCGCAGTATTCCGATGTGCCACTCGTGGTGCTTGTCAATGGCGGCAGTGCGAGTGCGAGCGAGATCGTCGCAGGGGCATTGCAGGATCACAAACGCGCGGTGCTCGTGGGCGAGCAGACATTTGGCAAGGGCAGTGTGCAGATGGTGATTAAGCTTGATGATAATGAGGGCATTAAGCTCACGATTGCTAAATACTATCTGCCTAGCGGGAGGACAATCCAAGCAGTGGGAATCCAACCCGATGTGGTAGTCTATCCGGGTAGTGTGCCAGAGAGCGATAATAACTTTTCACTCAAAGAGGCGGATTTGAAGCGGCATTTAAAAGGCGAGCTAGAGAAGATTCAGGAGAAAGCCCCCACAAATGCTAAGAATGCTACAAAAAACAAACATATCTCACAAGAGGACATTTATAAGGATATTCAGCTAAAAACCGCGATTGATATGCTCAAGGCTTGGAATGTGTTTAAGCCCAAAAGTAGCAAAGAAAAATAAAGGAGTGTAGCTATGGACACAGGACAGATGCTGTATGAGGGTAAGGGCAAGAAGCTTTTTCTCACAGAAAATGCAAATGAAGTGCTTGTGGAGTTTAAGGACGATTTGACTGCGTTTAATGCCGAGAAAAAGGGTTCTGAACAGGGCAAGGGTGCGCTAAATTGTGAGATTAGCACCGCGATTTTCGAGCTTTTAGCAAAAGAGGGCGTTAGCACGCATTTTATCAAAAAGCTAGATTCTACCCATATGCTGTGCAAAAAAGTAGAGATTATCCCCATCGAGGTGGTGGTGCGCAATGTCGCCACAGGCTCTCTGATAAAACGCCTAGGCATTGATGAGGGCAAGGTGCTGCCCTTTGGGCTTGTGGAGTTTTATTACAAAGACGACGCGCTCGGGGATCCCATCATCAATGATGAGCATTGCAAGATCCTTGGTATCACGCAAGATGTGAGCGAGCTAGATTTTTTGCGCTCACAAGCACGCAAGATAAATGCAATCCTTAGCGCGTTTTTTATTGAACGTAATTTGCGCCTTATTGACTTCAAGCTTGAGTTTGGCAGAGATAGCTCTGGGCATATCCTGCTTGCCGATGAGATTAGCCCCGATAGCTGTAGATTCTGGGATAAGGATAGCAATGAAAAGCTTGATAAAGACAGGTTTCGTCAGAATCTCGGTAGCGTGAAAGTCGCTTATGAAGAGGTTTTAAGAAGAATTTTAAACAAATAAGGATTGTTATGGAGATAAAAGCCCTCATTACGCTCAAAAATGGTGTCCTAGATCCACAGGCTAAAGCCATTCATCACGCGCTTTTGGCGCATAATTTTAGCAGTGTCAAAGATGTCAAGATAGCAAAGCAAATCGTCTTAGAGCTAGATTCTGATGACAAATCTAGCGCGATTGCCGAGGTGGAGAAGATGTGCCAAGAGCTCCTAGCTAACACGGTTATCGAAGATTATCAAGTGATGAGTGATAAATGAGCGTTACAATACTGCAATTCCCCGGGACGAATTGCGAAATGGATATGGCGTATGCCTACAAGCTCATAGGTGCGCCTTATAGCATTGTGTGGCACAAAGAGCGGTGTCTGCCCAAAGATACCAAGCTCGTGGTTGTGCCGGGCGGGTTTAGCTATGGGGATTATTTGCGTAGTGGGGCTATAGCGAGATTTTCTCCTATAATGCAGGCTGTGAGCGAGTTCGCCGCACAAGGCGGCTATGTGTTAGGGATTTGTAATGGCTTTCAGATTCTGTGTGAGGCGAGATTGTTGCCCGGTGCGCTCAAGCGCAATGAAGGACTGCATTTTATTAGCCAGTCCCAAAAGCTGCGTGTTGCAAGCACAAGTAACGCCTTTTTGTGCCATTATCAACAAGATAGTGAGATCTCCCTACCCATCGCCCACGCCGATGGTTGTTATTTTATCGATGAGCTCTCTTTGCGCACATTGCAGGCAAACGAGCAGATTCTACTCACTTATGTGGATAATCCCAATGGCTCTGTGGCAAATATCGCAGGAATTTGCAATGAGCGTAAAAATGTCTTTGGGCTTATGCCCCACCCAGAGCGCGCGATAGAATCTCTGCTAGGTGGGCTTGATGGGCTAGCGATGCTCACAAGTCTCTATGAGAGGGCGTCGCAACGATGATGGGCGCACAGATAGCGCGGTGGTGGCATAAAGCTACGATAATCCTCGCCTTTGTGGCAAGTAGCGTGATGGTGCTATCTGCGCAGGAGAGTGGGGAAGAGGAGATTCAAGAAAGCTTAAGATCAAAGATTGTCTATGCAAAAGTCCTCTCCGCGCCCCAAATGCCACAAGAGCAGCCCTCACAGGATCAAACGCTATATGTCGGGCAGGAGGTGTTTGTAACCTATGAGGTTTCGCTCTTTGCTGGAGCAAGCCTTAAGGGCAGTAATTTTGAAAAGGCTGCGCGGGATAAGATAGAGATTGCGAGCAAAAATGTGAGTTGGAAAAGCGTGGATTCTGGGCGTTTGCAGGCTACTTATGGATTTAAGATTAAAGCCCCTTCTGTGAGCATACCTGCGCTGCATATCACTGCTTTGGCTGCTGATGGGAGTTATGAGGAGAGTGTGCGCGTAGATTCTATCGCGCTAAATGCGATTGACTTGCGTAGCAATGCGCAATATGCCGGGGTTTTGGGTAAGAACTTCAAGCTCCTACGCACCAAATCCCAAAGCCACGATGACACGCACAATATCGTGATTTTTGAGTTTGAAATGCAGAGCAAGAATCTCAAAAATATGGCGATTAGAGGCTTTGAGACACAGGGCTTTGAGGAGCTTAATGAGCGCAATGGCAGTATGTATGCAATCTACTCCGTGGTAGTCCCAAAGGGCTTGCGCGAGCTTTCATTTGAGTATTTTAACCCCGATTTGCGTCGTTTTGAAAGCGTGCATATCCCCATCGTGGTGGTGAGCTCCGAGCTCGTGAGCACGCAGAGCGATCTCAATCCCAAGGTAAGTTATACGCTCTTTAAGCTCGTGGTGGTGGGCACGCTCATTATGCTCTTTTTGGGGCTTTTTATTTGGAAGCGTTATAAGATTTTTTTGTTTATCGTGGCGCTTTTGTGCGGAGTGCTCATCTACAATCTCGCGTTTAACAACATCTACGGCGTGCTTAAATCCGGTGCGGCAGTGAGTATCCTGCCGATGAAAGATTCTACAATCGTGCGCATTATAGAATCTGACACGCCCGCACAGATTGTAGGAGAGCGAAAAATGGATTTGCAAGGGCAGGAGGTGCTGCTCTATAAGGTGCTTATTGGAGATTCTCAAATTGGTTGGGTAAGGAGCGAGTATGTTAGCAAAGATTAGGGGGATTTTTGCCACGCTAACTATTTTGGTGTATTTGCCAGTGATTATTTTGCAGATTTTTTTCACGCGTCATCGCCAAAATGGCAGGAAGGCACGGCTACAATGTCGCTATTTTTTTGCGCTCAATGGCTTTAAAATCGAGCAAATAGGGGAGTTTGACACGAGCGCGCAGCTCATTGTGCTCAATCACCAAAGCGTGAATGATATTATGTTTTTGGAGGGCTTTCACCCTAGCAATATCTGCTGGGTAGCAAAAAAGCAACTAGGCGAAGTCCCATTGTATGGGCTTGCGCTCACATTGCCCGAGATGATTTTGATAGACAGAGAGGATAAAAATGGCATAATCTTCCTCCTCAAACAAGCCAAAGAAAAACTCGCCCAAAACCGCCCTATCGTGATATTCCCAGAGGGCACGCGGGGCAGGGGCAGGGAGAAACTGCTCCCTTTCAAACCCGGGGCTAAGATACTCGCCCAAAAGCTTAATCTCAAGATTCAGCCCATACTTCTCATCAACACACGCAAAATGTATGACACATCGCCCATCTCCTCGCAGACAAGTAGGGCGCGTATGGTTATGCTTGAGGCTTTTACTCCGGATTTTAGCGATGAGGGGTGGTATGAGAAGTTAGAATCCCTTATGCAAGAAACCTATGCCAAGCATTATGCGGAGTGCAATCCAAACCCTTAATGTAGCTTTAAAGTCTTTGCGGGTATAATTACTCTTTTGTTTGGGGTGTTAGCTCAGTTGGGAGAGCGCAACGCTGGCAGCGTTGAGGTCAGGGGTTCGAACCCCCTACACTCCACCATTTTTACAGAATCTAAGAAGTTACAACCATCTCACAAAAGCCAAATATCCCTCACTGATATCCACAGCAGCATTTCAAACCCCAATAGGCTAAAACACTTTTCATCATCTAGGATTGTTTTGGTTTGTGAAAGCAGACTTAACTTTAGGCACAAAAGGCACACACAGAATCTAGGGCAGATCTAAAGCCTAGATTCTATGTGTGGAGTATGCAGAGTGTAATGTCCGCGTATAGAATCTAAGACTTAGCTTATTTTGCCACGAGCACGGGGATTGGCGAGGAATTGACAAAACTATTTTGGTGTGAGCTAAAGATTCTATACAGCAGCGAGGACTCGCTAGCACCGATGACAAGTAAGTCATACTCGTTGGCAATCTCAAGCACGATATCGATAGGATTTCCTGTGCGCAGGATTTTTTTGCACGCCAAACCACCTTGTTTAAATCTCTCCTCAAACTCACTCAGAATCTCATTAGACTTCTCGTGCTCGATATTTTCTATTGTTTCATAATTCACCACGCCACTTTGGGCATACACCACGATATCCTGACTCACATGCAAAAGCGTGAGCTCTATATCCTCGCGTTTCCCAAAAAGCTTGATTATCGTATCTATCGCCCTGCGGCACTCCTGCGTATCACTCACGCCAAATAATAACTTCGTCATTTGCGCTCCTTTGTGTTGATAAATTGGCAAGTCTCCTCAAACTCGCTTTCAAACAATACACATCGTATCGGCTCTCTAGCATTTATCTTAGCATAATTTTCATCTAAGAGGGCGAGGGCGTTGTTTTTCCACACATTTATGAGGGCACTTGAGCCAAATTTACCGCGATTAAAGATAGAAAAGATTCCATTGCGAAACTCCCCCAAAAGCAGGGTTTGCACGCCCTCTCTTAGCACCACTTCACTATCAGCAAGCCCAAGATGCGCTCTAGGGTAGCATTTGCGCGCCCCGGCACAAAACTCCAAAAAACTAAGAATGATTGTGTATAAATGCAACAACGACGCGAGAGGATTGCCCGGCAGCATTATAAAAATCTTTTTGTCCAAAAGTGCCACGCTAAGGTGCTTGCCCGGCTTTAGATTCACACCATCAAAGACAAATTGCGCCCCAAGCTCTTGCAGCGTGGATTTGAGCAAGTCCGCATCGCCCACGCTCGCACCCCCTGTGGTGATGATTATATCGTGTGTATCAAGTGCCTTGAGTTTTGTGCGCAGGGCTTGCGCGTCATCTGGCAAAATCCCGCAATACACGGGCTCGTGATGGTATTGGCGCAAAAGTGAAGTGAGCGCAATGGCGTTTGTGTTGTAAATCTGATGCGCTAGTGCCTCTTTGCCGGGCTCTATGACTTCATCGCCACTAGAAAATATCGCAATGGAGGGCTTTTGATACACCTCTATGTGTGAAAGCCCCTGTGAGGCGATAAGCCCTAGATCTAGTGCCCTAAGGCGCGCCCCTTGAGTAAGTATTACAGAATCTAGCGCGACTTCCTCGCCCACAAATCGGATATTTTGCCCCTCTCTGATCCCATCTGGAAGCACAATCGTGCCCTTGTGCGTGTGTGCTACCTGCTCTATGGGCACTACTGCCTGTGTGCCGCGCGGGATAGGCGATCCTGTCATTACTTTGTGGCAAAAACCCGGTTTGAGCGTGATATCGGCGTTGCTCTCTCCTGCGAGCGTGCGTCCAGCGACTATCACTTCCTTGCCCGCGTCTGCCAAACACACGCCGTAGCCGTCCATCGCGGAATTGCTAAATGGCGGCAGCGGACGCGTAGCGATGAGATCTCGCGCTAGTATAAAGCCCTGTGCGTCAAAAATATCTCGCGTGATGATGGGGAGAGATTCTCGCTTGAAAGCGCAAGCCTGCCAAAGCTTTTCAAAAATCTGTGCGACATTTAGCATATTGCTCCCTTAGATTCTATATTTAGCGTGTGTGGCTACCTGCCCAAACTAGCCTTTTGCAGCGCACTCTGGGCATATCCCAATGAGCACGGCAGAGGTATCATAGAGCTTGTAGCCACTTTTTTGTGAGCCCATTTTTTCTAGCTTAGTCGTATCGATTTTGAGATCTTCAAATCTCCCGCATTTCTCGCACGCCACGTGGATATGTTTATCGCACGCAAGCTCGTATTTTTGCTTATGGTTTGGGGCTTTGATCTCGCGCAAAATATTGGCATCACAAAGCGCACTGATATTTTTATAAATCGTCGCAAGCGAGATGGAGGGATAAAATTCTTTGATTTTTTCATACAGCTCATCGACATCCATATGCCCATTTGTCTCGATTTCGCTAAGCATAGCGATACGCTGGGGCGTAACTTTGAGATTTTTGGCTTTTAAATCTTGGGTAAAATGCGTCATCATCACTCTAATCCTGTGTAATTTTTTGAAAAAATTTCTTATACAAAAAAAAAGTTAATACTTAATTCTCGCGCCCAAAGCCCAAAAGCGCAACTTTTAGGCAAAACACAAAGTTTTTTTTATACAATTTTGGCTTTTGGATACTTTATCACAAGGAGCTAGCGTGTTTGACACACTCACCCAATCCTTTAAAAACATAGCCAATAAAATCCGCTTTAGTGATGATGAGAGAGCCCTAAAGGGCGCACTTGATGAGCTCAAAAAAATCCTGCTGCGCAACGATGTGCATCATAAAGTCGCCAAAGAGATTCTCGCTCAAGTCGAGCAAAATACCAAGCTCAAAGGTATCGGCAAGCAAAACTTTGTCAATGCCCTGCAAGAGAGCCTCCAAAATGTGCTCAAAACCTCCAAACATTATGGCTTTACTTTCGCATCCACGCCGCCCACAATCGTGCTAATGATGGGTTTGCAAGGAAGTGGTAAGACAACAAGCACAGCAAAGCTAGGGAATTATCTCAAAGCTAGGGGCAAAAAGGTGCTTTTGGCAGCGTGTGATTTGCAGCGGTTAGCTGCGGTAGAGCAGCTAAAACAACTAGGAGCGAGCATAGAAGTCGATGTGTTTGCTCCCACACAAGATTCACAAACCCCTCTGCAAGTCGCACAGGCAGCCAAACAAAAGGCTATAAGTGGGCATTATGATGTGCTACTTGTGGATACGGCGGGGCGACTAGCCATTGATGAGGAGCTTATGAGTGAGCTTGTGCAGATAAAGCAATCCATAAACCCCACGGAGTGCTTTTATGTGGCAGATTCACTCGTGGGGCAAGATGGGGTAAAAACCGCGGCGCATTTTAATGAAAAAATCGGCATTGATGGCGTAATCCTCACAAAATTTGATAGCGATTCTAAAGGCGGGATAGCCCTAAGCATAGCCTATCAAATCGGCGTGCCGCTGCGCTTTATCGGAAGCGGCGAGAAAGTGGCGGATTTGGATATTTTCCTGCCTGAGCGTATCGTCTCGCGGCTAATGGGGGCGGGCGATATAGAATCTCTAGCCGAAAAAACCGCTACCATCATCACCCAAAAGGAAGCCAAAGACATTACCAAAAAGCTCAAAAAGGGGCAGTTTGGCTTTGAGGATTTTCTCAATCAGATAGAAAATATCAAAAAACTTGGCTCGATGAGCTCGATTGTCTCGATGATCCCCGGGCTTGGTAATATGGCTGGCGCGCTCAAAAATGTGGATTTGGACAATTCCCAAGAGATTAAAAATATCCGCGCAATGGTGAATTCTATGACGCCAAAAGAGCGTGAAAATCCCGATATCCTCAATGGCTCAAGACGCAAGAGAATCGCCCAGGGCAGTGGGCTTGATGTCGCAAGTATCAATCGTATCATCAAGCAGTTTGATAATGCTGCAAAAATGGCAAAAAAAATGAGTCAAAAAGGCGGTATGCAGGAGCTTATGGGTATGCTAGGCAATGTGAGATTTCCGAGATAGTATCAAAACAATTTAAGCAAACATAGCGTATAATCCGCCTCTTTGCAAAATTACATCTTAAAGATTCCTAAAGGAGAGCAAATGGCGACAGTAATTCGTTTAACCAAAATGGGACGCAAGAAAAAACCTTTTTATCGTATTGTGGTAACAGATTCTCGCAAGAAGCGCGATGGGGGCTGGATAGAAGCAATTGGGTATTATAATCCCCTTGCGCAGCCTGCAGTCGTGAAGTTTGATACACAGAGATTGGAGTATTGGAAAGGTGTAGGCGCAAAGATGAGTGAGCGTGTGAGCAAACTCACGAGCAAATAAGCACAATGATAGATAAGTTTGTAGAAACATACACCAAAAAACTTGCCACTAAGCCCGAGTGTATCGAGATCTCCACGCGCAATATCACAGAGGAGGATGGGAGCAGGACATGCGAGATATGTGTGTCTGCGCATTCTGATGATATTGGGCGATTAATCGGCAAGGAAGGTAAGATGATAGGCTCTCTCAAAACCCTCATTTCGGGAGCAAAAGCCAAAGATGGGCAAAACTACAGAATCTTTATCCAAGCGGCAAAACAATAACCTCATACAGATTGGCAAAATAGGGCGCACCATAGGTTTTGATGGGAGTTTGCGCCTTTTTGTGCAGACTGACTTTCCCCATAGTATCGCTAAAGACAAGACTTATCACACCTCCCACATCGCCTATCCTTCTGTGATTATAGAATCTTATGAGCACCTCCCAAACAAAGAGTATGCAAAAGTCCGCTTTTGTGGTATCAGCACGAGCGAGGAGGCGAGAGCACTCACTAACCACACACTTTATACCACGATAGCCCAGAGTAGGGCGGATTGCGTCCTCAAAGAAGGCGAATTTTTTTGGTTTGATATTATTGGTTGCGAGATTATAGAATCTAGCGAGATTCTAGGCAGGGTGCAGGATATCGAGCGCATAGGCAGCACGGATTATATGCTTATTGCTACTAATCCGTTTTTGATTGAGACTTACAAGCTTCCCAAAACCTTTCTGCTCCCCTACATTGAGCGATTTATCACTCATACAGATATAAGCCAAAAGCGCATTTATGCCCAAAATGCGCGTGGTATTTTAGAAAATAGCTGATGAAACTAAGTTTTTTTACGCTTTTCCCCCAGCTCATCGCGCCGTATTTTGAAGATTCTATCCTCAAGCGCGCGCGGGAGAGTGGTATCCTAGAGGTGGAAGCCATAAACTTCCGAGAGTTTGCTACTAATGCCTACCAAAAAGTCGATAACCCGCCCATAAGTGGCGGAGCTGGGCAGGTGCTGATGTTTGAATCTCTTTCTTGCGCACTCTGGGAGGCTAGGGAGTCCCATATCATCTTTCTTAGTCCGTGTGGCAAGCGATTTGGGCAAAATGACGCTCTGCGGCTAGCGCGCAAACCCCATATTAGCTTTGTGTGTGGGCGGTATGAGGGCTTTGATGAGCGATTGATAGAATCTTTTGGCGATGAGGTTTTTAGCATTGGGGATTTTATCCTCACAGGCGGGGAGCTCGGCGCGCTGTGCCTTGCTGATAGTATCGCGCGCCAAATCCCGGGCGTGCTTGGCAATGAGGATTCTCTAAAAGGCGAGAGTTTTGAATCTTATCTCCTTGAGGCTCCAAATTTTGCCAAAAACACCACAGATTTTGAAAAAACCATCAAAAATTTACCAAAACTTGCAATTCCTTCAGAGTATTCAAAGGGAAACCATAATAGAATCGCGAGTTTAAAACATTCTTTGGCAGGTTGCAAGACGCAATACTTCCGACCGGATTTGTTTCGCGCATATCTCGCGACAACAAAGCAATAATTTTGATTTTAAGGATTGAGCGATGAAAAACAGATATATCGAGAGCTTCCAAAAAGCGCAGATTGGTGACAAAAAGGTGCCACAATTCAAGGCAGGAGATACCGTGAGATTGGGTATCAAGATTCAAGAAGGCGATAAAAGCAGAATCCAAAATTTTGAGGGCGTGTGTATCGCGATACGCGGTAACGGCGTGGATAGGACTTTTACGGTGCGTAAAGTCGGCGCGAACAATGTGGGCGTGGAGAAGACATTTCCACTTTATAGCGAGAGTCTAGATTCTATCCAAGTGTTGCGCATAGGGCGCGTGAGAAGAGCCAAGCTCTACTACCTCCGCACACGCAGCGGCAAGGCTGCTCGTATCAAAGAGCTTCGCAAGCAAGATCGCACGAAATAGTTTAGCTTTTTAATACTTTCTTAAGCGCAGAGACGGGACTACCCGCCTTTGGCGCATTCTTTTGCTACAGGTTTTTAGCGAGATTGTATCGCTATTAGCTAGCCTCTATCTACTCACATTTATATCCCACTTGCACACTAGAGCCGCTTTAGGCTATAATGCCACACGATACCAACCCCACACACAAGGCTCATTTTGCGTAGCACACACACCACTTCCCACCCCCAAGCAATCTCTCCCGTTACTATGCTCCACACCAAATCCCAATGGCTCGCATTTCTCGCCTTTTGCTTAAGCATTTTTGCGCTCAATCTCGCGCTTGAGTATTCCCGCTACCGCGCGCTAGATTCTGAGAAGCCTATCGTCATACGCGGACAAGTCATCGCCCAATACACTAAGTTTTCATCCAAAACCAACACCCCATATGAAGTGCTCAAACTGCGCACAGAATCTGGAGAGATTTTCTACACCACTTCTAAAGAAGACATCAAAAACCTCCTGCACGCCTATGTGAGAATCTACGGAAAAAGTGCCAAATGTAGCTTTTGGCAATACCTCCAATCCTGCCTCATCACAAGCTTTAGCCTCTCGTTAGAATCTACGCGCGATTATCGCGACTCTTTGCGTGTCTTTATCGATTCACAGCACGCAGATTCACTACTTGGCGCGTTTTACAAAACCCTCTACATCGCCGACTTCCTGCCCAAAGAGCTGCGCGATATTAGCAACACCCTTGGTATCGCCCATCTCATAGCTATTAGCGGCTTTCATCTGGGGATTCTCTCATTAGTGCTAGGCGTTAGCCTCGGATTTCTCTATAAACGCGTGCATCGACTTTTCCCCTATCGCAATAGCTTTTTTGATATCGGATTTCTCACACTCATCGTGCTTTTTGGCTATCTCGTATTGCTTGGCTTTTCTCCCTCATTTTTGCGCGCGTGGGTGATGGCGTGCGTTGGGTTTGTGATGGTGTATCAGGGCATAAAGATTTTGCATTTTAGCTTTTTGTTTATGGTGGGGGCTTTGTGTGTTAGTTTTTTCCCGCGCTTACTCTTTAGCATTGGGTTTTTTCTCTCATTTTTTGGGGTATTTTATATCTATTTGTTTTTACACTATTTTAGATTCACATCGCGCTCCTTTGTTTTTAGATTTATGCTTCTCCCCATAGTGTTTAACCTCACTATCTTTGCCAATATGCTCATTTTGGTGCATTTTTTCTTTCCATATTTTAGCCTTTATACCATCATTTCTATCCCGCTCACGCTTATTTTCACGATTTTCTTTCCCGCGAGTGTGGTGGCGCATTTGCTGGGGATTGGCGGGATTTTTGATACGCTCTTACTTAGGCTTTTTAGTCTAAGCCTAGATTCTATTGAGGTCTTTGCCCCCGCGTGGCTTTTTGTGAGTTATCTCATACTTTCACTCCTTGCGACGCGTTATTTTCTCGCCTATATCGGCTTGCTAATCCTTAGCTTTGGGTTTTGGGGGTATTTATACTACAGCCTATGGGTGGCGTAGGGCAGGGCGTTTTTTATATCAAAGATGATATGGGTAGGGTTGGCATACTCGCGCAGATTGAGACTTAAAAATTCCTTGTGTGCATTGAGTAAGACGATAATGTCAAACTTCTTACCCTCTAGGGATTTGAGCGGCTTAAAGCCAAACATCCGCTCTGCCTCCCGCCCATCAATGAGGGGATCATACACCTTTACCCTAAATCCGCGTTTTTTGAGCTTTTTGCGCAAAATCGGTGTTTTGGAGTTGCGCATATCGCGACAATTCTCCTTGAACGACAAGCCTAGCAGCAGCACCCTGCTTTTGTGCGCCGCTAGTTTAGAATCTAGTGCGAGCGTGTGGATTTTGCGCGCAAGGAATGCGGGCATTTGCTCATTGACAAGCCGCCCCATACTTAGGACTTTGGGCTTATACGCGCACATCTCTAAGATATAGGAGAGATAGTAGGGATCGACGCTGATACAATGCCCCCCTACAAGCCCGGGACTAAAGGGCAGGAAATTCCACTTGCTCCTAGCCGCCTCTAGCACCTCGCTAGCACTTAAACCTAGCTTATCGCACATCATCGCCACTTCATTGACAAAGGCGATATTGAGATCGCGTTGGGCATTTTCGATGAGCTTTGCCATCTCGGCTATCTCGATACTGGGCGCGATATGGAGTGAATCTACCACCCTCCCATACACAGCTTGCATTCTCTGTAGCGCGTGGGGCGTGCTCGCGGCGATGAGTTTGGTGATAGTGCGCAGGGTATGGCGCGTATCGCCCGGATTTATGCGCTCAGGAGAGTAACCGACAAAAAAATCTCTATCTAGCACTAACTTAGAGGTTTTTTGCAAAATCTTAGCGCAATAGTGGCGCGTGCAAAAGGGATATGTGGTGGATTCATACACGATGAGATCATCTTTTTTGAGCACACTGCCCACGATTTGCGAGGCTTGCTGCAAATGCGTGAGATCGGGCGTTTTGTCAGAAAGGATAGGCGTGGGCACGGCGATGATAAACACACTTGCCTTTTTGAGATCCTCGCGCGCATTGCTATAATGCAGGGAGTTTGGTGGTGTGAAGTGCTCCTGTGTGTGCGTATCAAAGCCACTTTGGAGCTCTTGTATGCGCTTAGAATCTCTATCAAAGCCAATAACCTCAAAATGCCCAGCCAACGCAAGTGCCAAGGGTGCGCCCACATAGCCTAGCCCCACCACAGCGATGATAGGATCTCGCACTTCTGTGGGATTAGATTCACACTTCAATTTGCACCACCTTCCCATCACGCAGCTCATACACGCTAGAATCTAGGCTATCATACGCACGATTTTGGACAAACTCTAGCTTAACCCCAGCCTTATCCACCCAGCCCACAAGCCGCGCGGGATTGCCCACTACGAGCGCGTGGGGCGGCACATCGTGGCTCACTACCGCACCCGCACCTATGAGTGCGTATGCGCCGATGGTGTTGCCACAGATGATGGTGGCATTTGCCCCGATTGAGCAGCCTCTCTCAAGCAGCGTGGGGAGATACTCGCTCTTGCGCGAGATAAAGGCGCGAGGAGTCTTGATATTAGTAAAAACCACGCTAGGTGCGATAAACACATCATCGCAGATTCTCACGCCCTCCACAATGCTGACATTGTTCTGAATCTTGACATTATCGCCTATGCGCACATTTTGGGCTATCATACAATTTTGCCCTATGGAGCAGTTTTTGCCAATCACGCTCGAGCCAAAAATATGGCAAAAATGCCAAATTTTAGAATCTCTGCCGATACGCGCACCCTCATCGACCACACTGCTAGCGTGTGCGAAATACTCCCTCACGCCAATGCCCTTGCTAGTGGGTGATACTCGCCCTTTAGCCCTATGGGGCTTAGCTGCCCTATGCGCTCGATAATCTCTAGGCTAGGCAATGCGCTCTCCAGCCCAAAGCCCCTATGGGCGAGAATCTCCTCATAGCTTTTGGTGTGCAAATCCTCAAAGCCCCGTGTGAATTCTATCTCTTCTTTATCGACACGCATAGCGCGATAGGTGCTCTGCCCCTGTAAGAGTGCGCTACTAGGGATCAATGCCCTATCGATGGATAGAGCCCAGCGCACGCGGGCGTTTGTGAGTGTGAGAAAGCCACAAATCGTGCTAGGAGATTTGTAATGCACGACGCACTCTTGGCATTCCCCAAACAAAAAGCACAGCATATCAAACAAATGTATCCCGATATTGCACGCCAATCCGCCGCTTTTGCTCTCATCGCCCTTCCACGAGAGAAAATACCACTGCCCGCGCGCACTAATATAGCTCAAATCCACCTCAAAAATATGTGTGGGATTGGTGCGAAGGCGCGCATATATGCGATTTTTTAGCGCGATAATGCTTGGATGAAGGCGGAGCTGTAAAATCGTGCTAATGCTTTTGCCACTATCGCGCTCTAGGTTGATGAGTTCTTTGGCTTGTGCGGTGTGCAGCACGATAGGTTTTTCACAAATAGCGTGCATATCGTGTGTGAGGGCAAACTCTATGTGCTGCTTGTGGTAAAAATTGGGCGTGCAGATACTCATATAATCAATGGGTTGTGTTGGTGTGTGCTCTTGGAAGGATTGCAGAGAGAGGAAAAAGCGCGCATTAGGAAAGTAGCTGTCCAAAATCCCCACGCAATCGCATATGTCAATGGCTGCGTATAGGGAGCTGTGCGTATCTCTGATAGCGCGTAAATGCCTAGGAGCGACAAACCCCGCCGCCCCGATTAAGACAAAAGAGCTCATTACGATGTGTTATTTCACTTCGTAATAAAAGACTTGATCTCCCATATCTGTTTTGACTTTGAGCATATCGCGATTGGCATCTGTGCGAGAATCGTAAGGTCCGATGAGGTATTTTGTGCCGCTTTGTGCGCCATAGACGCGATAGCTATAATTATTGAGTTTGTTGAGAAACTCTTTGTTTGGCGTGTTTTCAAACGATCCCACTTGTATGTAGTGCCCTTTTTGTGCCACTTGCCCGTTTTTGCTCTTATCCATAGGTGGTGTGGATTGGGGGCGTGGGCTATCTGCTGTTGGCTTGGGAGTGGATTGGGTTTGAGCTACTGCTTGGGTGGGCTGTGTGGGCTGAGTAGTGGGCTGGGCATTTTGGATTGTAGGCTGTGGTGCTTGAGTAGGTTTAGTCTGTGGCGTTGGTTGTGTAGGAGATGCTACGGGTGCTGGGGTAGATTCTGACTTTGGGGCTTGTGTGGGCTTGGTAGGTTGGGTGGGTTTGGCTGCCGGAGTAGGCTTAGATACGGGCTGTGGTTGGGTTGGTTGGGCTATTACAGGGGTGCTCGGGGCAGTATTTTGCGCGGCTGTGTTTGATTGCGATGCTGCCTCAAGGATAGGGGTTTGGGGAGATTGCGCGATAGCGTCTTTAGATTCTAGAGATTGTGCGTTTTGATCTTGAATCCTCTTGACAATCTGCGCAAATCGATCGTTATCTGCTGTGTTGGCTGTCTGCACTGGCTCAAACTCCACATTTTCTGTGTTTGTGGCATTTGGTTGGGGTTGTGGCTGCAAGCCATTTTCTTGGGCGACTTGCTGGGCTTGTGGCTTATCCTCTGTGCCACTCATCGCAATCGCTGAAACCAATAAGATAATCAAAAGCACTGCTGCTGCCACCACAAGGAGCATAATCTTTTTGCTGCGATCTTGGTATTGTGCTCTGTCGTCAATCAAAATATCATTAAACTCTCTTTTGTCTTCCATCGTATCTTCCTTTCGCAATGTGTCTTTTGCAAATCGTAAAATTGCTACATATATTTAGACCAAGAAGCTCCGCGCTCCTTAGCAAAAACTCCATAAGGTAGCGTGAGGATATTAAAATTTGGCGGTAGATCGTCGTTTGGGAATACGCGCCACTCCACTGGGCAGACTTGAGAGAGTTTCATAGAGAGTGTGCGCGCCAATCTCTTGCCCTCTCCAAGCTCTGTGTGCCCTTTGTGGATATACAAATGCAAATGCCCGGGAGTTTTAGTCGTATAAGCTGTGAAGTTGATAAAGCCCTCATCTCGTAACAATAACTGCGCTCTATGATAGAATCTATCGGTGTTGCGCCCGTTGTAGTCAAAGACGATATTTTCTACTTTTTTATCCTTGAGGATTAGGGAATGCGCGATGATAATCTCTTTGTTCCAATGCTTGCGTATAATCGTGGAGCTCAGTATAGAATCTACTTTTTGGAATTTATCGTATAGGATTCTGCCGGAATGGACGACTTTTTGTCCTATGCCATTTTGTTTTTGGTAATAATGTGAGGTATCCATCTTGATAAGCTTCAAATCCATCTCTGTCATCGCGCTACCTCACCTCAGCCTTGTCATAGATAACAAAGCCCTTGCTAAATTCCTTGATTTCTTCAAAAACCTTGGCTTGTAAAGAAGTGTTAGAGATATCGTCCAAAACATCGGCGATTTTTGAGCCGATGTATGCGAACTCTTTTTCTTTCATACCCCTTGCAGTCAATGCAGGTGAGCCTATGCGCACACCACTTGTTACAAATGGCGAGCGTTTCTCGCCGGGGACGGTATTTTTATTGACTGTGATTCCGGCATTGCCTAGTGCCAAATCCGCATCTTTGCCGCTAAACTCTCTATCAAGGAAACTCATCAAAATCAAGTGATTGTCACTCCCCCCACTCACGAGCTTATAGCCCCGCTCGATCAAAACCTGCGCTAGGGTTTTGATATTGAGCTTAACCTGCTTGGCGTAGTCTTTCCACTCGGGTTTTAGATTCTCTAAAAATCCTGCGGCTTTGCCTGCAATCACGTGCATTAGAGGCCCACCCTGCAGTGCAGGGAACACCGCCTTATTGATTTTTTGAGCCAATTCCTCATCGTTTGTCATTATCATACCGCCTCTTGGACCGCGCAATGTTTTGTGTGTGGTTGTCGTAACGATATGGCAATGCGGGAATGGATTGGGATATTCTCCTGCTACGACTAGCCCTGCCACGTGCGCGATATCACCCATTAGGATCGCTCCCACGCTATCTGCGATTTCTCTGAATCTCCTAAAATCCAGCTCCCTAGTGTAGGCAGAAAATCCGCATACGATCATTTTGGGCTGCACGACTTTGGCATATTCTGCCACCTTGTCGTAATTGATATACCCATCAAGCTCCACACCATAAAAAAAGCTCTGATACAGCTGCCCGCTCACGCTCACTTTTGCTCCGTGAGTGAGATGCCCGCCATGGCTTAGATCCATACCCAAGATCTTATCATAAGGCTTGAGCAGCGCTGCATACACCGCGCCATTTGCCTGCGAGCCAGAATGCGGCTGGACATTAGCATACGCGCAGCCAAAGAGCTTTTTAGCCCGCTCAATCGCTAGATTCTCAATCTCATCGACAATCTCACATCCACCATAATACCGCTTCCCGGGATAGCCCTCGGCGTATTTGTTAGTGAGGATACTCCCCATCGCCTCCATCACACTCGGGAATGTAAAATTCTCACTCGCAATCATCTCTAAATGCGTATTTTGGCGCGCTAATTCTTTATTAATAAGCGAAAATAACTCTGAATCTTTCTCTAAATCATAACCCATTGTCTGCTCCATTTAAGAATCTCCCTTGTCTGCTAGTAGTATATCATAATTTGCCTTAGAAGGCTTAAGCGCGGGGAATAAAATCACATCTTTGATACTTCTTCGGTTGGTAAGTAACATCACTAAGCGATCGATCCCTATGCCCTCGCCTGCAGTGGGCGGCATACCATAGCCAAGTGCCCACACAAAATCCTCGTCCATATACTGCGCTTCCTCATCGCCCGCATTTTTTTGGCGCACTTGCTCCTCAAAGCGTTCCTTTTGATCGATGGGATCGTTGAGCTCATTAAATCCATTGGCGATTTCCTTGCCCCCGATAAAGAGCTCAAATCGTTCGGCTATATCGCTCTCGCTCTCGCTCCTGCGCGCTAATGGGCTAAGCTCCACGGGGTAGCGCGTGATAAAGGTTGGATTGATGAGCTTTGGCTCTACAAACTCGCTAAATGCCTCATCAAGCAGCTTGCCATAGCTTAGTCCCTTATCGATTTTCACACCATTTGTGCGCAAAAACGCCTCTAATCTCGCGCCATCAGAGACAATTTCAGAATCTATCTCCCCAATTTGGCTTAGGGATTCTCTATAACCAATCTCGCGCCATTGACTAAAGTCGATTTCCTGCTCTCCCCAAGGAAGTTTTTGGGCGAGCTCAAGCCTTTCAAACAAAAACGCAAAAAGCTCCTTTGTAAGTGCCATCAGATCTTCAAAAGTGTGATACGCCCAATAAAACTCAATACTGCTAAATTCTGGATTGTGTGTCGCGTCTATGCCCTCATTGCGGAAGTTGCGATTGATCTCATAAATCGCCTCAAACCCTCCAACAATAAGGCGTTTGAGATAGAGCTCTGGAGCGATACGCAGATACCGCTCCACGCCTAGCGCGTTATGATGCGTGATGAATGGCTTGGCATTTGCGCCACCGGGAATAGGGTGCAGCATAGGCGTCTCCACCTCCAAAAATCCCTTAGAATCAAAAAAATCACGAATGCACGCGATAATCTTACTGCGCAAAACAAACGCTTCTTTGACTTCTTCATTGACGATGAGATCTACATAGCGCTGGCGATAGCGCAACTCCACATCGCTCAAGCCGTGGAATTTCTCCGGTAGCGGCACGATTGCCTTACTGAGAATCTCAAAGCCAAGCGCGTGGATACTCAGTTCCCCGGTTTTGGTGACAAAGGCAAAGCCACGCACACTCACGATATCCCCAACTTCAAGGACTTTCTTAACTTCCTCAAAGCGTTCCCCTAGCTCATTTTTGCTCACATAAGCTTGCAGTATTGCGCTCTGATCTTGGATTTTGATAAAGCACGCCTTGCCCATAAGGCGCATAAATCGCACGCGCCCTACAATTGTTTCTTGTGTCTCCTGTGTCGCTCGCATCTCTTGGCTCTGCGTGTCTTTAGCATTTGGCTCGCTCTCGCACAAAAAACTATATTTTTGTAAAAAATCTCGATTGTTTATGGTGCGCCTTGCGTTTGTTTTGTATGGATTGCTCCCCATTTCTCGCAAAAGCGCGGATTTTTTTAGTCGCTGCTGGATATAAAAATTCGAAAACATCCCGCTCCTTATCGCTTTGATTTCGTCGTGTTATAGAATCTAGCGTTATAGAATCTACTCGCTAGGTTTTAAGGACTGCAAGCTCTCCAAAGCCTCCTGTCCTTTTTGTAATCCCTCCCCCAAAGCCTCGGTGGTTTTTACTATATCTTGATCCCTAGCAATATCGCTAAGAGATTTTGTCGTTTCATTCACGACTTTAAGATTCATTATGGTAGTTGCAAAACTTTTCATTATAGGATACACAAAGCTCTCACGCTCCATTTTTTGTGCAAAACTTTGCAGAAACGAAACCTGCGCCACACCAAATGCCACAATCGCCACAAACACAAAGGATTTACAGAATCCAAAAATAAGCCCCAAGGACTTATCAAGGCGTTCGATGATGGTATTGTGCAGGCGTCTAGTGATAATCTCGCTCACAAAAATCGCTAGTAGCCACACCACGCTAAGCACGATTACAAAAGCTAGAATATTATTAACCTGTGGAGAAAAATTATAAACATATGTCCCAAAAATATTGCCTGAATGCTCATTAAAGCGCGCAGCTAGGAAGATACCCAACAACAACCCCACCAAGCTCCCAAAGCTCCGCACAAACCCTTGATAAATGCTCTTAGCACCCAAAAGCACAACCAAGACTAGCAAACACACATCAATATAGCTTATATGCTCCATACTGCAAATCCCCTAGTCAAAACAATCAAAAGGCGATTGTATCCCACTTTGTCTAAAAATCAGATTATGAGCCTTTTATTAATAAGCGCGAGGGCGTGCCTCATTGACACGCAAAGTGCGTCCTTCAAAGTCTTTGTTATCAAGTGCCTCTATTGCCTTTAGTGCGGCGTCATCTTCCATTTCTACAAAGCCAAAGCCCTTAGGTCTGCCGCTCTCTCTGTCGTTGATAAGCTTGACAGAAAATACCTCGCCAAATTGTGAAAAAAGCTCCTGCACACTTTCTTTTGTCGCTGAATACACGAGATTGCCCACATAAATTGTCTTCACCATAACTCCTTTTTTCCTGCACTTTAAGGCTGTCTCACCAAAAGGAGTTCCATACTGCTTTTACTGCAACAAGCTAAAGTAGAGGTTTTGCCCAATTCTATCCTTATAAACTTAAATCCAAACTGAAATTTTGCATTTTAGAGCCCATTAGAGCCTACTCGTTGCGCAATACACTCAATGCCTGCACCCTAGAAGCCTTGCGCGCAGGGTAATATGAGGAGAAGCACACGATGAGGCTCGCCCCCACAATCGTTAATGTAAAATCCACCAAAGACAGATCCAGCGGCAGTTTGCTCGTGCCATACACATCAGCAGGTAGCGAAATAATGGGAAAGGTATCTAGCACAAAAAGCACGATGAAATTTAGCACCACACCAAAGACAATCCCACTCCCCCCCACGAGCATTCCTAGCCAAAAAAATGTCTGCTCAATCTCCTTTTTGCTCACGCCCAGAGAGAGCATCAGCGCGATTTCTTTGCGCCTAGTCATCACCACCATTAAAAGCGAACTAATGATATTTAAGCTTGCCATAAGGATAATGAGCAGCAGCACGATAAAGAGCGCGCGCTTTTCTAGCTCCATCGCGGAGAAAAAATTGCCATTTTGCTCCCACCAGCCTTCCACTCCCACTCTATGGGGAAATCGCTCTTGCAAAAACGCCTTTAGTGATACGATATCTTTAAACGGATTGGGCGCGAAAATATGTATCCCATCATACAAGCCAGAATCTAGCCTGCGAATCTTTTGCAGCGCGCTTAGGTGCGTGTATGTGTAGGCTTCATTATATGCCTTAAGCCCCGAGTCAAACACCCCCGCTATATCAAACCTCTTGCTTATAGGTGCGAGTCCCAGCGCACTTGGCTCCACACGCGTGAAGTAAAATCCTAGCTTATCCCCCACATCGACAAAATACCGCGCCTGCACCTCTTTGCCCACAAGCACGGCAAATTCTTGGGATTTAAACTCCTGCAAGCGCACAGAATCTAGCGTGCCATCTTCTCTCATAAACGCCTTGCGCACGACTTCATTAAGCTGCAATTCAGAATCTATATCCACACCTATCATAATCGCAGCATTCATATCGTTCCCGGCGCGACTTAGGGCGTTATACCGCAGATACGGGCTAAAGACAAACTGCGGGAATCGCTCCCTTAAGCCCTGCAAAATCTCCTCATCCACCCCCTGATAAGTGATAGAATACACGCTTAGGGGATAATTCATCACAAAGAGCTTGCGCTCAAATTCCTTTGTCATACCATTCATAATCGCCATCGCCACGCACAGCACCATCACGCCAATCCCCACGCCCAAAAACGCCAAAATCGCCGTGATACTGATAAAGGGCTGCGTCCTATCAAAACGCAGGTATTTGGGGAGCAAAAACACTACGAGTTTGCGCATTATGCCAAAAGCCCCTTTTTGGGTCCGCTTTTGCCGTGGCAGAGCTTGTATTTTTTGCCACTTCCGCACGGGCAAGGATCATTACGCGCGATCTTTGCTTGTTTTTTGGGCTGCTCGCTTATGTCTTTATTAAAGCTCACATTTTCTTGACTAAGCTCGTGTAGCACCTTATCGGCAAATTCCTCTACTTGCTCTTGTGGCTTTAGGCGGATAATTTGCAGGGTTTTAGTCGTCTCGATTTTTAGATTCTCTACAAACTCCAAAAACAAGTTGTAGCTTTCTTTTTTATACTCCACAAGCGGATCTTTTTGGTTGTAGCCGCGCAGTCCAATACCGGTTTTGAGATTATCCATCATATGGAGATGCTCGCGCCACGCGTTATCAAGGACTTGCAGATAGATGATGCGCTCGATCTCATTGCGTTGCACAGAATCTAGCACAGACATTTTCTCATCATACGCCTTGCTTGTTTGGGCTAATAAACTCTCATAAAGCTCCTGATACTCGAGGTTTTCTAACTCCTTTGGCTTAAAGCCCAAGTCCTCGCGCACCACCGCCACAAGGCTACTGGTATCAAACTCTGCACCCACTTCTTGTGGCATAATCCCCGCCTTTTGTAGCAAAAATTCTATGGTAGATTCACGATTAGTGAGAATCTTTTCACTCATATCATACTCGGGATTTAGCAAATCATCGCGTAGCTTGTAGATCGCCTTGCGTTGCTCGTTTGCCACATCATCGTATTCTAGCAAATGCTTGCGGGATTCAAAATGCAGGCTCTCAACTTTCTTTTGGGCATTTTCCACTGATCGTGTTACGAGGCTAGATTCTATATGTTCGCCATCTTTGAGCCCCAAACGCTCCATAATGCCCTTTAGCTTATCGCTGCCAAAAATCCGCAGCAAAGAATCTTCTAAGCTCAAATAAAACTGACTAACGCCCGGATCGCCCTGCCGCCCAGCCCTGCCGCGCAGCTGATTGTCAATGCGCCTGCTCTCGTGTCGCTCTGTCCCGATGATATAGAGCCCACCTAGCGCGCGCACTTCATCATCGATTTTGATATCCACACCCCGCCCCGCCATATTGGTAGCGATGGTTACTGCACCCTTTTTGCCAGCGTCCTTGATGATTTCAGCCTCTTTGGCGTGCTGCTTGGCATTGAGCACGGTGTGAGGGATACGACTTTTTTTCAAAAGTTCGTGGAGTAGCTCGCTGCGCTCGATACTCGCTGTGCCTACAAGCACGGGCTGCCCTCGCTTATAAAGCTCGGTAATTTTAGCAATCACAGCTTCAAACTTCTCTCTCTCGCTTTTGTAGATGAGATCGTTGAGATCCTTGCGCTGCACGGGGAGATTTGTGGGGATGGAGACTACATCGAGGTTGTAGATTTGTAAAAACTCACTCGCCTCTGTCTGCGCCGTGCCCGTCATACCCGCAAGCTTCTCATAGAGTCTAAAGTAATTTTGGAAGGTAATATCAGCAAGCGTTTGGGATTCTTCTTTGATATCCACCATTTCTTTTGCTTCAATCGCCTGATGGAGCCCCTCGCTAAATCGCCGCCCCTCACTCAGTCGCCCCGTAAATTCATCGACTATCACCACTTCGCCCTCACGCACGACATAATCCTTGTCTTTGACAAAGAGATAATTCGCCTTTAGGGCTTGATCTAAGTGGTGGGAGAGTGCGGCGTTTTCGATACTATAGAGATTATCTACTTTGAAGAGATTCTCGGCGTTTTTTATCCCCTCTTCTGTGAGCAAAATCACGCGATTTTTTTCATCGATACTAAAGTCAGAATCTTTTTTGAGCTTCTGTGCTACGGAGTTAGCGAGCTGATAATTTTCCATCGTGCGATTAAGTGGGGCAGAGATGATGAGCGGTGTGCGCGCCTCATCAATGAGGATAGAATCCACCTCATCAACGATGGCAAAAAAGTGGTGTTTTTGCACCTTTTGGGCTAAGTCGTATTTCATATTATCGCGCAGGTAGTCAAAGCCAAATTCGTTGTTTGTCCCATAGACGATATTTGCGCCATAAGATTCTATCTTTTTGTCATCATCGCGCAAATCCGAGGTGATAATCCCTACGCTCAAACCCAAAAAATTATACAATGGCTCTAGCTCGCTGCCATCACGTCTAGCGAGATAGTCATTAACCGTGATCACATGCACGCTCTTGCCGCTTAGTGCATTGAGACACGCCGCAAGCGTGGCTACGAGCGTCTTGCCCTCACCTGTTTTCATCTCGGCAATCCGCCCATTATGCAGCGCCATACCGCCGATGAGCTGCACATCAAAATGCCGCATACCAAGCACCCTTTTGCTCGCCTCGCGCGTGATTGCAAAGCTCTCGCACAATACAGAATCTAAACTCTTGCCCTCTTGCTGCACGGCATTTTTGAGCGATTCAAACTCGGCTTTGAGCGCGTCATCACTAAGCTCGGCATAGCGGGATTCTAGAGCGTTGATAGCCCGCACTTTGCTTTGATAGGCTTTGAGCATTTTTGTGTTTTTTGAACCCAAAATTTTTTCAATAATTTTGCGTATCATAAGTTGTGTCCTTTGGGGTTTAAATCTTTAAGCGGTGGAACTTCGGGCGGGATTTTAGCACACAATCTCTGTGTTTTGGCTTTAAGGAATGGGTGCTTGGAGGATTGTTACTTTTGAGGCAGATGAGTAATTTGTGCGGGAGAAAATGGCTCTTTTTGCTTGCACTTCTCGCTCAAGTCAAAGCGGGTAGTCATTGCATAAATTTGGCATTTTGGGGATTTCCACTTCCTGCAAGGTAGCCCTACACCCCCGCACTTGCCAAACTCTCCAAGCACCACCGCAACGACTATTTTGTGGAGCAATGGCAATATGACACAATCCGACAAGGCGAGGTAAGACTAAGCGCAGAATCTAAAGAAAATACAGAATCTAGCGACCACCAAACGCCACGAGCTTAAAGCCCTAGCTCTCCCCCATCATACGCTTAATAAGCCTTAGTGCCTTGGCACTTTTTGTGTTGCTCGAGGCGTTATAGAGCATATTTGTCATCTCCTCAAACATCTCTTGTGCGTTGATGGGATTTTGATCTGGAGCTAGCTTTTTATACTCGCCATTGCTTTGGAGCTCGTGGGCTTGGAGATTGTCTTTAAGCTGCAGAGTAACGATCTCAAGGAGCTTGTGGGCGATCTTTTCACTCACGGCGGGTGTGAGGATCTCTATCCTGCGCTCGAGATTGCGCGGCATAATGTCGGCTGAAGCGAAATAAATGGGCGTTGGCGCGTTTTTGAAATAATAGATTCTGGCGTGCTCTAGGTATTTGCCCACGATAGAAATCACGCGGATATTCTCACTCACACCTTTAACTCCCGGTCTCAAGCAGCAAACCCCCCGCACAATGAGATCGATCTTAACCCCCGCCTGCGAGGCTTTATACAGCGCGCGGATGATATCCACATCCACAAACGCATTGGCTTTCATAATGATGCGCCCTTGCTCGCCTTTTTGGCGTTCGTTGTCAATGAGGTGCAAAAGCTCGGTTTTTATCTGTGTGGGCGCGATTTTTAGCTTGTTTAGCTCGGTTTTGTAAGCATTGCCCGTGGAGAGCGCGTGGAAGAGCTTGAGCGCGTCGTTGGCGATCTCTTTGTCGCTTGTGAGCAGCGAGAGATCGGTGTAGATTTTGGCGGTGCCGGGGTTGTAGTTGCCCGTGCTCAGATGGACATATTCTTTGAGTGCGTTATTGACGCGCTTTATCACAAGGGCGATTTTTGCATGGACTTTGAGCCCGGGGATACCATAGATGACATGCGCGCCAGCAGATTCTAGGCGCTTTGCCCAATGCAGGTTATTCTCCTCATCAAAGCGCGCCTTGAGCTCTACGAGCGCGGTTACTTGCTTGTTGTTTTCGGCTGCCTCGATGAGGGCTTGGACGATGGGCGAGTTTTTGCCCACGCGATAAAGCGTCATACGGATACTCACGACATCGGGATCCTTTGCCGCACTTTGGATAAAGCTCACCACAGAATCAAAGCTCTCATATGGATGAAAAAGCAGCGCATCATCGCTATGCAAAGTCGTGAAAAGATCGCCATTACTCTCTAGCGGGGGCAGAATCTTGGGATTAATCGGAGGCAGCGTGAGATGGGCAAAATCCTTGCTCCCCACGATCTGCCACAAGCCGCTAAGATTCAAAAGATAAGTCGTTTTATACATATAAATATCTTGTGAATCCACCTTGACATTGGCATTGACAAATCCCACCAAATCCACATCATTATCGCCGATCTCTAGTCGCACGATCTCGCCCTTGCGCCGCGTCTTTATCCCCTCGCTCATAATCTGGAAAAAGTCATCAGCCTCTTCCTCCTCTATCTCCATATCCGCATTGCGCGTAACCCTAAAAGGCGTGTAGCTCACAATCTCATAATCGTCAAAAAACTCTTGGGCAAACTCCCCCACGATATCCTCTATGGGCACAAACACTCCGCTTTGAATCTCAAAAAACCTCGGTAGGATTCTAGGGATTCTGATAATCCCATAGCGAAACGCCTCATCGTGAGATTTGAACTTTAGAGCAATGGCAAAGGAGAGGTTATTGAGATGTGGGAATGGGTGCGTAGAATCCACAAGCACAGGCACGATAACGGGATAGAGCTGGGTGATAAAATATTTTTTTAGAATCTTCTTATCCTCCACGCCAAGCTCTTTGACTTGCTTTATATGGAGATTTTCTTTTGCAAGGGCGTTTTTAATCGTGTGGAAGATTTTTTCTAGGCTATTTTGCTCGGTGTGGAGGTATTTGCGGATACTGCTTAGCTGCTGGAGGGGCGTGAGCTTATCAGCCGCAGTCTCGGTGATACCGCTTGCATACAGGCGTTTTAGCCCCGCGACGCGTATCATATAAAACTCATCGAGATTGGTGCCATAAATCGCGACAAATTTTAGCTGCTCCAAAAGCGGCATACGCGCATTTGTCGCCTCATTGAGCACGCGCGTATTAAACCGAAGCCACGACAACTCGCGATTAAAATACATTTTGCTATCTTGGATTGTCATTTGCCCCTCCTTATTTAGGGTAAGATGGTATTTATTGTAGCCAAAATTTTATCATTTTTATCGCAAGTTTGCGTGGCAAACTTGCGTATCGCTCACGAGGAGTGAATCCCCGCTCGCTCCGCTAACGCGAGCATACACAGAATCTAAATGCGAGATTCTGTGGATTCTTGGTGTGAGCCGTGTCAGGAACGCGGTTTGGGCTAGCACCTTCTCTATAAAGCCACCCTTACTTCATATGCGCCGATTCTCTGAATCTAGCGGAATAAACGCGCCCTAAGGGGCAAAAATTCTTGCTTTTTATGACTTTTGTGCTATCATTGCGCGCTTTCATCGCTTGCGATGATGAACTTTTTGTAAATTAAGGAGTGTATGATGAAAAAGTTGCTTTTGGCACTAGGACTAAGCGCTGGTTTGCTCTCAGCAGTGGAGTTTGCGGGCTTTGAGGTAAGCCCCGAGATTGGCGGAAGCGTGGGCAAAGTCGTATCAAGCGAGTGGGATAGCTACAAGCCGATGAATTATGGCGCATACGCACGCGTGTGGCTTGGGGCATTTGGCTGGGTGGTGGCTCCACAAGTCAAATGGGATCACTACAGCGAGGCAAGCAGCATAGGCTCATACTCCAACACGCAATTTGGTGCCTCACTTGGGCATAATTTTGGGCTTGTCGTTTTGCGCCTCACGCCATATGTCGGGGTAAATCGCTCAACCTTTAGTCAAACTTTTGCTGATACGACTTCTTATAACGCCGGTATCAAGCTAAAGCCAATGCTCCTCCCTCTAGCAGTGAGCTTGCAATACACTTATCAAAATCCTGATTTTGTGGGCACAAGCACAAGTTTTGCGATGCACAATGTGCAGCTTATGCTAGGTTTGCATTTTTAGGGCTGCTTTGTTACAATGCCCCCAAAAACTTCGGGGGCGTTTATGCGATACTTCCACGACACACACGATCTCATCAGTTACCTCAAGGCACACAATGCCCTGCGTATCATCGATACGCCGCTAGATATTTATCTCGAGATTCCACACCTTGCGTATTTAGAGGTTAAAAAGCCAGATTCTAAAGCCCTACTTTTTACTCACCCAATTGATAAAAAGGCTAACAAACACTTTGAAATTCCCGTGCTGATGAATGTCTTTGGCTCACGCACCTTGCTAGATCTCATCGTGCAAAAAGATCCAAATGCAATAGCGCGCCATATCGCAGCATTGCTCAAATTCACGCCACCAAAGGGCATTGCCCAAATAGTGCAAAAAGCAAAGGAGCTCTTTGCCCTGCGCCATATTTTCCCCCAAAAATCCTCCCACACACCGCCATTCCAAGAAGTGATACAAAAAGAAATCAATCTCTATGAGCTCCCTATCCTCACTACTTGGGAGCACGATGGTGGGGCGTTTATCACGATGGGGCAAGTCTATACCCAAAGCCTTGATGGCAAGAAAAAAAATCTCGGTATGTATCGCCTGCAAGTGTATGACAAAAACCATCTGGGCTTGCATTGGCAGATTCACAAAGATTCTCATCATTTTTTTCACGAATACAAAAAGGCAGGGCAGAAAATGCCCGTGAGTATCGCCCTAGGTGGCGATCCGCTCTATATTTGGTGCGGGCAAGCCCCGCTTCCTATGGGAATGTATGAGCTTATGCTCTATGGCTTTATCCGAGGCAGGCGCGCGAGGGTTGGCAAATGCCTCACAAACGATTTGTATGTGCCCTATGATGTGGATATCGTGATTGAGGGTTGGGTGGATACGAGCGTGATGCGCGATGAGGGACCATTTGGCGATCACACGGGATTTTATACGCCTATAGAATCTTACCCCGTGCTTGAAGTGAGTGCCATCACGATGAGAAAATCCCCCATCTTCCCTGCCACCGTCGTGGGCAAGCCGCCGCTTGAGGACAAATATATGGGCTATCTCACCGAGCGCATTTTTTTGCCCTTATTGCAGAGCACTACGCACGGCTTAGTGGATTATCATATGCCAGAAAATGGCGTTTTCCACAATCTCATCTTTGCCAAATTCGCCCCCCAATACCCAGCCCACGCTACCCAGCTCCTGCACGCGTTTTGGGGCGTGGGGCAGATGAGCTTTGTCAAGCACGCGATTTTTGTCGATGAGGACGCCCCGGATTTGGAGGATTATGAGGCGTTTGGGAGCTATGTGCTCAATCGCTTTAGCGTGGATTCTATGATCATCAGTGAAGGGGTGTGCGATGCGCTCGATCACGCGAGCCCAAACTTCGCACGAGGTGGCAAGCTAGGCGTGCAGGCTATGGGGCAGGAGGTGGAGAGCACACTTGAGCATTTAGAGGATTTAGAGCTTTGTGCGCGCTTGCAGGGGCTTTTGCCTTGTGTGAGGGGAGCAAAGCAGTATTTTGCCCATACGCGCAATCCTCTGTGCGTGCTAGGCGTGCAAAAGGAATCTAGCAGCCTAAAGGAGAGCGTGAGCGCAATCTCTCTAGGCGCACTCGCACAGAATCTGCGTATCGTGTTTTTGGTAGATGCTGCCAAAAATGACTTACAAAATCCCTATATGCTCGTGTGGCGGATAACAAACAACATCGATGCTAAGCGCGATATTTGGGTGCAAGAAGGCGTGGTGTTTGTCGATGCGAGCGACAAAAGCGGGGTAGATGGCTACCACAGAGAGTGGCCCAAAGAAACCGATTGTAGCAAGGAAGTCCTGCAAACCCTGCGCGATAAGGGCTTGCTAGAGGGCATAGATTCAGAGTTTTTGAGGCGTTTTCAAATTTGCGGCGAGTGCTAGATCGCCATACGCACAGATTCTGCGAGCAAGCCTCCATCGTGCGAGGGGACAAAAAACTGCACGCCCAAATCGCGCGCTTTTAGCATAAAATCAGAATCTTTGTGCTCGGGCATAAGGAGGATAAACTCGATTTTGGCGTCTTTTTTGGTTGCCCTAAATTTGCGGATAAAATCCAGCGCGCTCACATTTTCATTACGCCAATCCATCACGACAATATCGTATTTGTTCGCGCACAGCTCGTTAAATGCGGGGATCATCTTTTGTTCGGTAGCGATTGAGATACAAGAATCCACCTTCTCAATAATCTGCTTGTCTCGGTGCAAGTCCGCGTTAGATTCACGGATGATGAGGATATTGCGCTTACTCACTTCCTCAAGGTAGCGCAGGAGGTTAAAGAGCTCCTTGCTACGGGGCGAGAGCTTGCTTTTGTCAAGTCCGCGTAGAAAATAATGCAAAAAAGTCTTAGAGCTATATCCGCCCTCAATCCCTGCATCGCGGAAAAACCGCTTGACTACCTCGCTCCGCTTCGCCCGATGCCACAAAAAAGAATCCAAATCATAAGCCTTGGTATCAAGCAAAGTGATAAAATGCTCCTTTATCTCCTGCTTCATAGGTGTGAAAGCCTCGGCAAACTCTTGGAGATGCTTTTGCCTAAAGTCCTTTAAACGCTCGGTGGTTTTTACCAAAAGCTCTTTTTGCACCGCGATGAAATTCACCAAATCCACATACCGCTTGCGCATAGCCTTGACATCTTTTTCTAGCTCATGAAAATCCTTGGAGTGCTTGTTGCTCGAGTTTTTGAGCGCGAACTCGGATTCTTCAAGCTCTTTGCCTAGTGGGCGCACTTGGGCTTGGGCGTTATTGAGCGAGGATTGTGTCATCTCGATGAGATTTTGGGCTTTGAGATAGGCACTTTGGCGATTGAGGAAAATCTTTTCAAAAGAATATTCAAGCGAGTATCCCGTCTTTTTGACATAGTTTTCAAACTCCTTGTAGAGCCCTAAAATCTCTTGGCGCAGTTTTTTAAGCGCGGGATTAGCAAGCGTGCCATCCATCTCGCACAAATCGTTATAAGCAGTGAGGATAAATCGCTGCGAGCGCAAAAAATCAAGCCGTGGGTGATTGTCCATAAAATCTTTATAATTTTGCAAAATCGTGTTTTCACGCTCAAAAAACTCCGTGATACACTCCTCTGCGGATTTGGTTACGGGGATTGCGTTGGGATCTATGGGCTTTGGCTTGGGGCGGATTTTTATGACTTGTGCCTTCTCTACATCAAACTCAATCTCGGCTTTTGGCAGGAGTTCATTTGCCTTACCCTCCCATAGATTTAAGTCAAAGAGATATTGTCGCTTATTGACTGCCTGCTCGATTTTGCCCTGATTTGCCGCGGTGTCGATCTCTAAAAGTATGCCTTGCAACATAGACTAGCCACCCATCACGCTAGATCCGCTAGTGCGCCCGCTGCTAGAATTGTTGCCAAAAAACCCGCTACGCCCGCTATTGCCTTTCATCGCGCTACCTGTGGTGCTTTTGTTTGCAAAGCTATTTTTGCTTCTTTCATAGGCTTGTGGGGATTTGTAGTTGCGCTGTGCGTTGGCTTGGTAGTTGGGATTGTTAAAAAGCTTATTGCCGATGTAGCTCCCTAGGATCGCTCCGGCTGCAGATGCGAGGATCGCGCCACCAAGCCCGAGTCCTCCGGCATTAGGATTAGTGAGCTCGCTTGTGCCCGCATCGATCTTGCGCTCCTCTTGGGCGATGAGCTGTGAAACCTCCTCATCACTGAGCATACGCTCCTGCCCATTGAGTTGTTTGAGGAGCACGCGTGTGGTGTCGCTTGGGTATTCTTCTAGGATTTTATAGCTCCCATCTTGCTGCTCCTCGATGACTACAAACGCGCCATTTTTTTGTGCGTTTTGCAAAATCGTAGAATCTTGCGCACTAGAGCTCTCGCACCCTTGCATTGCCAACGCCACTGCCACACCAATCCCACCAACCATCGCATAATCTTTGATTTTGCCAAGCTTCATTCTTGCTCCCCTCACTTTATAGAATCTGTTTCCATTATATTTTCTTTCATTCTTAAAAGTCAATAGCTTATCAAACTTGATTGCATAATACTAAAGTTTTGTGATATAATATCACTAAATTTTAGCAGCGAATTATTAATTATAAGGAGTTTTGTGATGGCAAAGAGTTTATACCAAACCTTAGAAATACCAGAGAATGCGAGTGCAGATGAGATCAAAAAAGCCTACAGAAAGCTTGCGCGCAAATACCACCCAGACATCAACAAAGATCCGGGCGCGGAGGATAAGTTTAAAGAAATCAATGCCGCCTATGAAGTGCTAAGCGATGAGAGCAAAAAAGCCCAATACGATAGATTTGGGGATTCTATGTTTGGGGGGCAGAGCTTTCACGACTTTAGAAGCGCGCAGGGCAATATGGACATCAACGACATTTTATCTCATATCTTTGGACAGGGGGGCTTTGGTGCAGGGACTAGTCAAAACTTCAGCAGCTCCTTTGGCGGGGGATTTGGGGGATTTAGTGATTTTGGGGGATTTGGCGGTGGCGTGGATAATGACATCAGAGATTCTATCACGATCCCTTTTGAGAGTGCCTTGCTTGGCGGGAGCTACCACTACAATGGCAAAAGCGGGGAGTTTAATATCAAAATCCCAGCCGGAATCCGCGACAATGAGACAATCCGCCTCAAAGGCAAGGGCGCACAAACGCGCTATGGCGTGGGGGATTTGCTCCTCAAAGTCAGAGTCGCGCCAAACCCAGAATACAGCATAGATGGCGATGATTTGCTAAAAGAGATAGAAATCCCGCTCAAAACCGCGCTTTTTGGGGGCAAGATTCAGATTAGCACCTTGCAAAAAGACATCACCCTAACCATTCCCCAAAACACCAAAAATGGACAAAAATTCCGCATCAAAGAGCTTGGATTAAAAAACCGCAAAACCCAACACACGGGCAATCTCTACCTATGCGTAAAAGTCCTATTGCCCAAAGTAGAGGATTTGAGCCCCGAGCTTAAAAGTATGCTACAAGCCCAACTTGCAGACTAGGAGGCATTATGTATAGCTATGATGAACCCGTATATCTCATTAGCGTGGTGGCAAAGATTCTAGAGATTCACCCACAGACTTTGCGTCAATACGAAAAAGAAGGGCTAATCGCCCCCGGGCGCACTGATGGCAAGATGCGTCTGTATTCCCAGCGCGATATTGATAAGATAAAAACCATTCTACGCCTTACGCGCGATTTGGGTGTGAATCTAGCGGGCGTGGATATTATCCTGCGTCTTAAAGAACGCCTTGATGAGCTTGATAGTATCATTGAAGAATTGCGTGAAAATACCAAAACCCCCTCCCAAAAAGAGCTCAAAGAAAGCTCCTATGAGATTATTTTGTTTAAAAAGTAGAATCTATGAAAAACCTCGCTAATGCCCTGCGCCCTAAGAATCTCGATGAGTTTATCGGGCAGGAGCACATCATTGGCAAAACCACAGCCCTTTATCACAATATCCTTGCTAAAACTCCGCCCCATTGCATTTTTTATGGACCGCCCGGGTGCGGCAAAACCACGCTAGCCAAGCTCATCTGTGAAATGCTCCAATACGAGATAGGCTATTTTAACGCCACGGCTTTTAAGCTCGATTCTCTCAAAGCCTTTTTGGCGCAATATGAAAATTCATTATACAAATGCGCGGTGTTTATCGATGAGATTCATCGCCTCAATAAAACCCAACAAGAGTTTTTGCTCCCCATTATGGAGGAAGGCAGGGTGCTCGTGCTAGGGGCTAGCACGACCAATCCCTTTTACACACTCACTAACGCCATCCGCTCACGCTGCTTTTTGTTTGAGTTCAAGCCCCTCACGCGCGCCAATCTCCAAAAGCTCTTAGATAGGGCGTTAGAGCTCTATCCTTGTGCGCTAGATTCACAAAGCTATGAGTATCTTATAGAATCTAGCGGGGGCGATGCGCGCGCTATGCTCAATCTCCTCGATGCGGTGCTAGATATAGAATCTGTGAGCCTAGAAACCCTCAAAGCCCTGCGCCCATTTAGCCTAAATGATGGCAGCAGCGAAGAGGATACGCATTATAATCTCGCCTCGGCACTCATCAAATCCATACGCGGAAGCGATGTCAATGCGAGTATCTACTATCTCGCGCGACTTGTGGCGGGCGGGGAAAATCCCGAGTTTATCGCGCGTCGCCTCGTGATACTCGCAAGTGAGGATATCGGCAACGCCAACCCCAACGCGCTCAATCTCGCCACCTCTACAATGCAAGCAGTGAGCAAGATCGGCTATCCAGAATCCCGCATTATCCTCGCCCAATGCGTCATCTACCTCGCCTCCTGCCCCAAATCCAACACGGCGTATAAAGCCATAGATGCCGCGCTAGATTCTATCGCTAAAGGCAATCTTTTGCCCATCGCGCCAAATATCCTCCCTACTAGCAAGGACTACCTCTACCCGCACGATTTTGGCGGCTATGTCGCCCAAGAGTATCTCACTAAGCCCCAAAGCTTTGTGAAGCGCACGGATAAGGGCTTTGAAAAAACGCTCAATGAGTGGCTTGATAAGATTCACGCCATCGCACCTAATGCACCCACCACGCCACACCAAGACAACGCACAATCACACAAAGACAAATGAAAAAGCGTATCCAAATCCTGCTAGCCTGCCTACTTTTCACGCAGATTCTACTCTTTGGCGAGGAAGTGGAGGAAGAAGCCATCTACAAGGAGCAAAAAATCGGCTGGCAAGTGGATCTTAAGCGCATTTCACTAAACTTCTCCTCCACCACCCTGCGCAATCAGGACTTATATAGCGTGTCTGCGGATACGCGCTTGCAAGGGGATTCTCAAATCGTCGCACAGGGCTATCTCAATCTCAATATGGATTATTACTCCTCAAACTTCGTGATTTTTAACTCACTCTTAGCAGAATACGGACAAACGATCATTTTCCCCAAAAATGCCCCAAGCGTGAGCAACAAAAACCTCGATCGCATTATTCTTAGCTCGGATTACACACAGAGAATCTGGGAGTTTGATGAGTTTTTGGGCATACCAAGATTGTATTTTGAGCTAGGTCCTTATAGCAAAGTCTCCTATCAGACGGAGTTTGTGGCGTCAAATGAGTTTGGCAGGCGTCAGATCGTGCGCGCAAACCTCGGCGTGAAGCTCTTTAGCGGTATGGTGCTCAAAGACTTCGCGCTCACGATATTTGGAGAAAAGGACTTCAACCCCAATATCAGCGCACAGAGCCTAGGACTAGAGCTAGGGCTAGCGTTTGAGAAGCGATTTAAGCACGGGGGCAAACTCTACTATATGATGAGTGCGCGCGATTATCTCTATAATGTCAGCTCCAATGCTTATGATCCTAAATACTACCTCGAGCTTGAAGTGCGCTACGATCTCAATTTGTATAAAAAGCTTAGTATCGCGCCGTTTTTAAAGCTCTATATGCTGCAGGGCAAATATTTTGATCGTAGTGGGAGCAACATTATGACAGGGCTTGTGTTCTCCTTTGGGCAGGTGCTACGCGAGGCGCCATTTGAGATTGTCGCAAAAGATAAATAAATTCAGGTATAATGCGCGCATTTTCACATCTTTTTAAGGACTGATATGCGCCTAAGCCAAGCGATAGGATTTTTAGAATCTAAGCAGATTCACACCACACATTATCACAAGGGCGAGGACTTTACCTTAAGCGGTATCGCACCGCTAGAATCCGCCTCCCCCACACACATAAGCTACATCGATCAAGACAAATACATCACAAAACTTGCAGATTCTAAAGCCGGAGCAGTGCTCGTGCGAGAGGGCTTTGTGCAAAAATTTCAAAATAGCGCGCCCCAAACGATGCAGATTCTAGAAGTGCCAAATCCCCACCTTGCCTTTGCCTATCTCTCAAGCTGCTTTGCTAAGCCCGAGTTTGCTAACCCTATGCACAATTACGCCCATACCTATGAGCCAAGTGTCAAAATCGCGCCAAATGTTTTCATCGGAGCAAATGTGCGTATCGGCGCGCGTAGCGAGATTTTGCCCGGTGTGGTGATTAGCGATAATGTCGAGATTGGCGAGGATTGCGTGGTATTTCCCAATGTCGTGATTTACCGCGATACGCGTATCGGAGATAGAGTGAGAATCCACGCTGGGAGCGTGATAGGCAGCGATGGCTTTGGCTATGCGCACACTGCTAGTGGCGAGCATATCAAAATCGAGCACAATGGGCGCGTGGTGCTAGAAAATGATGTCGAGATAGGAGCAAACAACACCATCGATAGGGCAGTCTTTGGCGAGACGATCATTAGAGAAGGGGCTAAAATCGATAATCTCGTGCAAATCGGGCATAACTGCGAGGTGGGCGCACATAGCCTGCTCGTCTCGCAAGTGGGCTTAGCAGGATCGACTACCACAGGGCGCAATGTCGTAATGGGCGGGCAGGCAGGCACGGGGGGGCATATCCATATCGGCGATTTTGTGCAGGTGGCAGGACGCGGCGCAGTGGGCAAAACCCTCCCGCCCAACACAAAATGGGGCGGGCACCCGCTAATGGAGCTTGATGAGTGGATGAAGTTTTATGTCTCATTACGCCGATTTGTAAAATCTCACAAAGCTAAGGAGTAGGTATGAAAAAAAAGGTATTGCTCGCCATCATCGCAGCGGGCGTGCTCATAGCCATAGGGCTATTTGTCGCGACTAAGATTTTTTCAGCGCAGATGGGCAAGGCACTAGAGAGCGAGCTCAATGGCTTTTTGCAATCCCAAGAGATGCAGGATATGCACATAGAGTTTGAGCCATTTGTGTGCGAGGGGAGCACCAAAATCGTGTGCAAATCCACGAGTCTAAGCCTCATCAAGCACGCCCCCGCGCAAGATTTGGAGCATTCCCATACCAAGATGGAATCCCTCACTGAAATTGTGCGCTTTAGCAATCTCACGCTAAGCTTTGGCGGGAGCAAGACAAAGGCACTCATTGATATAGAATCTGACATAGCACTAAGCACCAAGCAGCTGCACACAAAATGCCAAAATACACTAAACTTCATCAATCCCTTGCTAAATCTTAGCGCGCAGTGCAGCACGCAGCTAGGCGATATGCAATCCACCCAAGACATTGAGTTGCATTTTGCGCACCCAAGCTTCCAATCAAGCAACCTCCACAAAATCATCAAAAATTTTAAAGATTCTAAGCAGCGCGATACACTCCTAGAAAACCTCGAGTTTGCCCTCATCTCCTATCACTCTAGTCTCACTTCCCCAAGCCTCAAAAACTCCATAATGGCGTTTGATGGGCGGAGTGAGGAGGATATGCGGTTTGTAAGCGCAGCACTAGTGATAATGGAATCTGGACTGCGACAAGCCCAAAGTGAGGAAACCAAAGAGCTAGAAAACGCCCTAGCCGATGGGATAAGAATCCTAAGCGATATGCTCATAAATAGCGCGATACAAGAGGTGTGGTATAAGATAACTCCTAAAGATTCTCACAATCCTAAGAGATTTTTTGCGCGTGAGGTTTTAGACATTAGCCTTGCGGATTTTGCGGCGAGTTTTAGCCTAAGCTCTGGGACGCGATGATGAGTCCCACGCAGGAGCAAAATACGCGCAATGACAAAAAGGGCAAAAGGGGCTTAAAGCGCATTATTAATGCATTTTTTTACTCGCTAGATGGCTTTAGAGCGGCGTGGAGAGATGAGGCGGCGTTTCGCCAAATCGTGGGGCTGTGCGTGGTGTTTGTGCCCCTAGGTGTGTATGTGGCGCGGGACTGGCAGGAGGGCGTGCTGCTTTTGCTCCCTTGCTTCCTTGCTCTGATGGCAGAGCTCATCAACTCCGCGATTGAAAACGCCATCGATTACACAGGCTTAGAGATCCATCCGCTTGCCAAAAAAGCTAAGGATATGGGGAGCGCAGTGCAGTTTTTGGCGCTCACATTTTGGGTGTGTGTGTGGGTTGGGTATGGGGTTGTGCGGTGGTGTTTGGAATAATTATTTATAATGTCTCGTGAATCTAGAAATTCGGCTTGCACGCAATTCTAGAATTTCTGGCAAGCCAAGCGCAAGATTCATAGACAACTTCAGAATCTAGAAAAGCTTTAGATTCTGAAGCAATTACAGAATCTGCCATTTTAGAGAATCTCATCAAGGCTTGCCGGAATTCTAGTATCTTGTGTGAGATTTAAATGTTTTTCAAGGCGAGGTGAAGGGAGCTACCTAGGTGGTAGTGACCAAGCCTAGTTGCCAAAATCATTTAAAGATTGCGCAAGAGACGAATTTCTAGATTCTAAAACCAACACACAAAGGAGACTCTATGAAAATCTTCATCTCTACCCTAGCGGCGGCTTTTTGTCTTAGCAGCATAAATGCGGCACCATACACGATTGATCCCACGCATTCATCGGTGGGCTTTGAAGTAAAGCATCTAATGGTAAGCAAGGTTAAAGGGAATTTTAAAAAATTCAGTGGCGAAGCCGAGTTTGATGGGCAAAAGCTCACAAAGCTTAGCGGCGAGGTAAAAATCGCAGATATCAACACAGAAAATGCCTCGAGGGATGCACACCTCAACAAACCAGATTTTTTTGACGCTAAGAAGTTTCCCAATGCGACTTTGAATATGACAAAGTTTGAAAATGGCAAGCTCTATGCAGATCTCAAAATCCGTGATGTGGTGAAAAATGTCGTGTTTGATGCCCAGATTGGCGGACCTATCAAGCACCCCAAAACCGGCAAAGATGTGATCTCTATCTCACTTAAAGGCGAGATTAACCGCAAGGACTTCAAAGTCGGCGAAGATACTGCCAATAGCTCTGTGAGCGATAAAGTCATCATCGATATTGAGCTTGAAGCCAACGCAAAATAACACAAGTTTGCTCACAGATTCTGTGGGCAAACGCGCTACTCAATCCCTCTTATCCCCTACACCACCCCGCTAGATTCTGATATTTTTGCTATGTTACATTTTTATGCACTACTCTCCACGATACCGATTGTTGCGAGTGTTTTATAGAATCTAAGAGCCAAAGGCTTTTTAAAAAGTGAGTAAAAATTACCATTTTGTTACACTCTGTATGCACAAATAAGAAAAGTATTAATTTACCTGCCCTAGTATGTAACTAAGAACTAACAATTCTTAACACTATAAGGAGGTTACTATGAGTTTTATCGAGGGCATCAAACAAAAGGCAAAGGCGGACAAAAAGACAATCGTCCTGCCAGAGACGAGCGATATACGCACCCTGCAGGCAGCGCACAAAGTCTTGCAGGAGGGCTTTGCGGATATTATCCTGCTTGGCGACGAGGCGCAGATAAAAGCCGTAGATTCTACGCTTGATTTAGACAAAGCGCAGTTTATCAATCCTAGCAACACGCCCCTACTTGAGGAGTTTGTGGAGCTCTTTGTGAGCTTGCGCGGGCATAAGGGAATGGACGCTACTAAGGCTAGGGAGCTACTCACCACGGATTGGCTGTATTTTGGCGTGGCGTTGGTAAAGGCAAAAAAGGCTGATGGTATGGTGGCGGGCGCACTGCACGCGACTTCTGATGTCTTGCGTCCATCGCTGCAAATCATCGGGACGGCAAGAGATTCTAAAATCGTCTCCTCGTCTTTTATTATGATTGTGCCTGATTGCGAGTATGGGCTTGATGGGATTTTTGTCTTTGCTGATTGTGCGCTTTGTCAAAACCCCACGCCTGAAGAGCTCGCACATATCGCGGTGGCTTCTGCACGCACCTTTAAGGCACTCACAAAGAGCGAGCCATTTGTGGGTATGCTAAGCCACTCCACCTATGGCAGCGCCAAGCACGAGCATATCGACAAGGTTATCGAGGCGACTAAAATCGCGCAATCTCTCGCGCCCGATATCGCTATTGATGGGGAGCTGCAGCTTGATGCGGCGATTGTGCCAAGTATTGGTGCGTCTAAGGCAAAGGGCTCAAAAGTCGCAGGCAAGGCAAATGTGCTCGTATTCCCGGATTTAGATTCTGGAAACATCGGCTACAAGCTCGTGCAGCGGCTTGCTAAAGCGGAGGCGTATGGTCCTGTATCCCAAGGTATGGCAGCACCGGTAAATGACTTATCACGCGGCTGCAGTAGCGATGATATCGTGGGTGTGGTGGCACTCACGGCGTTGCAGGCGCAGGCTTAGATTCTATAAACCAACAATAAAAGGAGAATATTATGAAAGTTTTGGTGATTAATTGCGGAAGTTCGTCTTTGAAGTTTCAGCTTATCGATATGCAGACAGAAAAGACGCTCGTCTCGGGTATATGCGATAGAATCGGGCTTGAGGGCAGCGTGCTAAACTACAAAAAAGACGGGGTAAAAACCGAGAAAAAAGAGGCGATCCCCGATCATTCTAAAGCCGTCTCTATGGTGCTTGACGCGCTCACGGATAAGGAAATAGGCGTGATTAGCTCGCTTGAGGAGATTGCGGCAGTGGGACATAGAACCGTGCATGGCGGAGAGCATTTTAAAGAATCTGTGCTCATTGATGAGAATGTTATCAAGCATATGGAGGAGTGCTCTGTGCTCGCACCTCTGCACAATCCAGCAAATATCACGGGCATTAGGGCTTGTCAAAAGCTAATGCCAAACACGCCTATGGTGGGGGTGTTTGACACAGCATTCCACCAAACTATGCCACCCAAAGCCTTCACCTATGGCGTGCCCTATGAATGGTATGAAAAATACAAGGTGCGCCGCTATGGCTTCCACGGGACAAGCCATAAATATGTCTCGCAGCGCACCGCCGAGTTTTTGGGACTGGATTATCACAACTCAAAAATCATCACTTGCCACCTTGGCAATGGCTCTTCGATTGCAGCGATAAAAAATGGCGAGTGTATTGATACAAGTATGGGGCTTACTCCGCTTGAAGGGCTCATTATGGGGACACGCAGCGGGGATTTGGATCCGGGAATCTTAGAGTATATCTCCGAGAAAGAGGGTATCAGCGTCAAGGAAGTGGTAAATATCCTCAATAAAAAATCCGGTGTGCTTGGGATCTCTGGGCTCTCAAGCGACTTTAGGGATTTGCTCGATGCGGATTTGAAGGGCAATGAGCGCGCCAAGCTTGCGCGGGCGGCGTTTGCCTACCGCGTAGTGAAATACATCGGCTCATACTGCGCGGTGCTTATCGGGGTAGATGCGATTAGCTTTTGTGCCGGTGTGGGCGAAAATGCGAACTTCATACGCGGTATGATTGTCGATCACTTGGAGTTTTTGGGCGTGAAGCTCGATACCGAGGCAAATAAAGTCTGCGGACAGGAGGCGATCATCTCCACGCCAAATTCACGCGTGAAAGTCTGCGTGATCCCCACCAACGAAGAGCTTGTCATCGCGCGCGATACCAAGACTATCGTTTCACAGCTTTAGAGGTGTGTGATGAAATCCTTTACACAAGCTCTGCTTGAGCCCAAGGACACACTCTTTGTGTGTATCGACATTCAAGAGCGGCTTTTGCCACTAATGGCGCGCAAAGATGCGGTGGTGAGAAATACCAACAAGCTTTTGAGGGGCGCGCAGATCCTAGGGACTAAAACCCTCATCACCGAGCAGTATCCAAAGGGCTTGGGTGCGACAGATTCAAGCATTATCTTTACGCCTATAGAATCTTTTGACACCCTAGATTCACAATCCCCAAAGCCCCAATGCGTGCTCAAAGAAAAAAGCACCTTTAGCATTTTTGGCGATGAGCCTATCACTGCGTTTATCGCCCAAAGCGGGTGCAAAAATCTCGTGATTTTTGGGATTGAGAGCCATGTGTGTATTTTGCAGAGTGTGCTGCACGCGCTTACGCTGAACTTCAATGTATGGGTTGTCCAGGACGCACTAAGCTCGCGCGATGACGCCAATCATCTCAACGCCATCTCGCTTATGGCAGCACAGGGCGCGCGGGTTACCAATACAGAATCCGTGCTCTTTGGCAGTATGCTAGATTCTAAAGATCCGCATTTTAAAGCCATCAGCGCGCTTGTGAAGTGAGCAATAAGCTCTAGTGGGCAATGCGCTAGCCCAAGACGGTGCTGCTGTGCTTGGTGCTAAGAGATTCTGCAATCTCGCCAAAAATCGTAGTGTGCGCTCACGCAGCACAGGGGCGGGAGGCTCTGTCTCACACCCCCGACACAAGTGCCTTAGCACGATTGCTCCAGAATCCAAGGTATTTACAGAATCTAACGCAATAGATTAGAATCTAACATAGCAGGCTTAAACAATCCACAAAAACAAGCAAAGACAGAATCTAAGTCAATCCACAAAATTCAAAGCAGATTTGATAATCTAGCATCTAGTGAAGATTTGAAATCTAAAGGACTTGTGGAGACTAGGCTTAGAATTATAGATTTAGTGAGGTTTTAGGTTTGTGCTTAGATCCAAAACACTCACACAATCCACAACACCAAAAAACCCTAACAAGGCTTTGCCAAATTCAAATAATAGTGCGTGCGACAGCACGAGGCCTAAGCAGAATCTAAGAACTTAGATTCTGCCATTAATGCAGAGCAAAAATCAAATGAGATATGTAGCGCGTCAGCGCATACCGACACTCGCCCGCTTCGTGGTGTGCAATCGTTGGAGCAAGGAGGCAGTAGTGCCTCCGCAACGATTGCGCTAGGTAGTGCCTCCGCAACGATTGCGCTAGAAGCGGAAAAAGCGAGGCTCTCTCCTTGTTTGCGCAAAAAGAGCCAACGGGTTGCAAGTAAAGCCCCGAAAAAGCCGCCGCTTTTTGCGCAGCCACAAAGTATATCTTTTGGCGGGAGAGCCTCGCTACTTCCTTGTCTAGTCAAAAATGCTAAAAATGCACTACTGCATTTTCTTAACGCATTTTTCTAAAGAAGCTTACGCTTTGCCACCACGACAAGGGCGAGAGATGGTTGGTGCTATCGCACCTACATATTTATTTGATTTTTGCTGCGCAAAAATGGTGCAATTTTGCAATTGTGCTAGGCTCGTGCTGTCGCACGCACTATTTATCTTATTTGGCAAAGCCTCGCTAGGATTTTTTGAAGTAGTAGATTCTGTAAGTTGCTTCGAATCTGAAAGAC
>NZ_CASDOV010000008.1:0-47906 GCF_949282165.1 uncultured Helicobacter sp.
GATACAAGATTTAGAATGATTGATAAAACTTGATTTGCTCTAAGCTCCTCAAAATTGGGAAACGAAATACTACACATACAAAGCTTAAAGTTTGCTTTATAAGAAAAATTTCTATAGCAGTTCTCTTTAATAAAAAATAAAGTTTTCTTTAACTACAATTCTGGCTTTATTTTTTATTCTGCGTAGAGCAATGAACGATCTTAAAACCAAAGGTTATTATGTCTGCATATTCGCATATCTTTTATAATGGCACTCTTTTTGACAAACGCACTTTCGCGCCATCACCCACCACAAAACGAGCCAAGATTCTCTATGTCTGCGAGCTAGACAAATTGCCCAAATTCGCATTTGATATCTCCGCTTCACTCAACTCCCAGATTCAAGAAGATACAGAAAAGATTATAGAATCCATCTATGCAAAAGCCAACGAGAGCGGTATTATCGACTCTTCGCACACATACAGCCTGTATTTTGCGTGCAAGCCGCATTTTTATGACGAGAGCCTACAGGAGTGCGAGGCATACCTCATAGATCACAGCATTTTTGCCCAGCTACCCAAGCACTTCAAAGTGTGTGAGATCGCTCTAGACGCGCATCTTTTGGCATTGCATATCCAAGAGGGCTTTGTGTATATCAAAAAATCCCAAATCCTCTATTACATCAATCACGCGCAGGTTCTTAGCACGATCGCTAGCACAGAGAGTAAGATCACACAAAAAGCCCAGCTTTTTGCCAAAATGTTTGGCGAGCACACGCTGCAGATTCTAGAATCTATGCCCACCACCACGCTTTTAGAATCTAGCGCAATCCGCTTACAGAGCAAGCGCAGCAGATTCTCTACCTTTATCCAAAAATGCAAAGACGAGTATTACACCTGCACGAGAGCCCTGCTGCACAACAAGCTCGGCTTTGTCCGCAATGCTTTTGGGCTCTTTGGCAAATCACAAACACACATTTTTCGCAACCTAGCCATAGCCCTTAGCGTGGGCTTTGGGCTTGTCTATCCCAGTGCGCTTTTTGCCCACACCCACACGCTCAAATCCCACATCGCCGCCCTCCAATCCCAAGAATACGATTTCCTTAGCCTAGAATCTAGCACCACAGCCCAAACCAATGAGCTAAACGAGCTCCTAACGCAAAATAAAAATATGTATCAAAAAATCTCCTTTGTGTTAGATTCACTAAATGCCCCGCTCCTAGGCGAGGCTATGGAGGAGGCTTTCTCACTCCTCTCCCAGCACGCCACGCACACCACTCGCGTGAGCTTTGCCAAAGCCACAGGCTCGAGCGTGGCGATTATGGACATCTACGCTCCGACACAATCCCACATCACGCAGCTACTAAAAACCCTCAACACCGAAAAATCACAGGCTAAAATTACCCATATCACGCACCAAGATGGCAAAGCCCATTCCCAAATCTCTATGGTGCGCTATGAGTAGATTCACCCGCCTCAAACCACGCGAAAAGATTCTAGCCTTCATCTGCGCCCTGCTTGTGTTTGTGCTCTGTGCGCATATGCTTCTGATACAGCCTGCCGAGCAAGCCCACAGCCACGCCTCTAGCCTGCTAGCCCAGCTCCGAGAGGACGACGCCCTGTATGAGAGCAGCTATAAGCAAGCCCTGCAAGACACCACCACGCTCCATTCCCAACGCTCCGAGCTCCTCACAGAGCTTGTGCGAGCCAATGCCTCGCTCCATTCCTTGTGGCGCGAGATTACCACCAATGGGCGCAATGCCTTTGAGAATCTAGATTCTATCCTCACGCTTTCCCAAGATTATCGCCTCACGCTCACGGATATCAACATCACTAATGAAAAGCTGGGTATCATCTCCCTAAAGGGCAGCGGGGCGTTTGAAGACATCGCCCGATTTATCGACAGCATCGAGAGCCTACAAAGGCGGTATGTGAGCCTAGATTTTGTCCATATCGCGCTCCAAGACGCCCTAGAGTTTGAGCTCCTTATCCAAGATATGAGGATTTAACCTAAATGCGCTACGCCCTCATCTGCCTGCTTGCACACCTTGCCTTTGGTGCAGAATCTATCCCTTGTGATGTGCTCTGTGCTGATACTCTCCACTCTCACATACAAAGCCACAAATCCCCTAAGAATCTAGCGCACAATCCTTTCCCCACTCCCGCACCACACCCACCCACGCGCGTGCAAAAGCCCCATTACCTCAAGCTCGAAGCGGTGATGAATGCCAAAGCCCTCATTGATGGCGTGTGGTATGCAAGCGGCAAAGCACCCTTTGGCACGATCACAGGCGTTTATAGTGATCACATCACTCTAGCCCAAGGAGGCAAGCTCCACACGATAAAAATCTCCCAAAACATCGTGTGGTATAAGTGAGAGCAGTGAGCCTTTTATCCACGATTTGGCTGCGTGCGATATTTGCGCTCTTCCTCTTTTCCCAGCCTCTGCTCCACTCCTGCGAGTCTATCAGCTTTAGTGCTAGCACCACGCTTTCTAAGATCCTAGAGGCTATCGCTTCAGACTGCAAGCTCAATGTCATCTACACCCAAGATCTCGCCCGCAAGATTTTAGATTCTAAAAAAATGTCCTTGCAGTTTTCTGACACCCCACTGCAGCAAGTTTTAGATACCTTGCTCACACAAAACGATCTAAGCTTCACGCTCCAAGACAATCTCCTTAGCATTTGGGCACTCCAGACTAAAACCTTTAGTATCAATTACATATCCACCGCGCGCGTGGGCTCTAGCAACACCGATGTGTTTTTCTCTCAAGATTCTCAAAACACCCTAAACACTTACCAAAACTCCTACGCCACACAGGGCTTTAATACCTTTGAATCCACCCAGCAAGCGCACAAAATGGCACTCAACAAAGCCGCCGGGCACACGCTTGGCACGGGCAAAAGCGGCACGAAAATTTATTCTATCGATGAGATGGATTTTTGGGGCGAGCTGGAAAATGAAATCTATAACATTGCCTATCGCCCGGGGGATTGGTATGTGCCAGATTCTAGCAATGGCGCACAATCTCAAGAATCTAAGCTCGCACACAAAGATATTGTGATCAACAAAGGCGCGGGGCTTTTGACCATCACAGGCTCACAGAGGCAGGTGAGTCGCGTGGAGGAATACCTCGCCTCGCTTGCCCAAAAGATTCACGCACAAGTGCTTATTGATGTCAATATTTTCAATGTCGAGCACAACGATAGCGCGACTTATGGCATTGATTGGGAGCAGTTTTTTAACCTCACCAACCTCGCCACCACACCCATAGGGAGCGAGGGCTCTAGCTCGCTTGTGCTTAATAATGCGGGCAATTCCTATGGGATTAATATATTCTCACAAGGCGTGAGCATCGAGCGTATTGTGGAGTTTTTGCAAACCTATGGCAAAGTAGAATCTATCTCCAATCCCAAAGTCCTCACGCTCAATAATCAGCCCGCCATCATCAGTGTGGGCAGTGTGCTGCGCTATCAGCAGAGCACCACATACCAAACCACCACGCAAGGCACTTCGGTGCAAAATGCCTCCGAGATTTTCCCCTCAGTGTTTGCGGGGATTTTGCTTGATGTTACGCCAAGCATTCAAGACAAAAAGATTATCCTAAAGATTAATCCCTCGATTACCAAGACTAAAGATTCATCAGTGGAGAATCAAACAACCGCCCTTAGCTCCCCGCCCAATCTCGCCACCAAGCACCTCTCCTCGCTCGTAGCCATTGACGATGGGCAGCGTATCGTGCTAGGCGGGCTGATTGACAAAACCAACGCAAAGATTCTCAAAAAAGTCCCCGTGTTGGGGAGCATACCGCTTGTAAAATACCTCTTTAGCTATACCAAAAACACGCAGGTAACCAAAGAAATGGTGATAATCCTCTCGCCAAAGATTATGACTAAAGAAGCAATCCAAGCCCAAGAGCTGCCACAGATATTGCTAGAATCTAGAGAGATGCTAGATTCTCAAAAACCCCAAAAATCAGCCACAGAATCTCTAGAATCCACACAAATCCTAGAGCAGCTCCAAGATAAGCTCCCGCCCATAGATATGTTACAATCCCCAGATACCAAAAGCATAGATTCACATCACGCACACGCTCTCACGGGGCAATCTCACGCTATCATAGGCACTCTATGAGCACCGCCCCCACGCACTCCCCTGAGAACCTCGACCACAAAGCCCTCTGCGCGCTCAATCTCTCGTTTATAGAAAAGCTGCGCTGCTTTGCCTTTAAGCTAGATTCTACTCATATCGCCCTCGCCACAGATCCGGATAATCCCCCAGATATGGAGCTTGTGAGGTTTCATATACACAAACAATTCCCAAACCTTGCCCTAGAATGCACCCCCATCAACGACTTTGAGCTGTTTTATCAAAAAGCCCTTGCTAATGCTAGATTCACTGCCCTCACACAAAGCCTATGCGCCAACCTCACGCTTTTGCAAGGAGACACAGAGACTACTAGCGACAAAAGCGGCGATATTGGCAGCCTCCTAGATTTTATCCTCGAGTATGGCATACAACACCAAAGCAGCGATATACATTTAGAATCTAGCGCGCACGCGGCAAGTATCCGCTATCGCATTGATGGAATCTTGCACAAAAGTTTTGAAATCCCCCTTAGCCTCTTTGAGGTGCTCTCCACGCGCCTCAAACTAGAGTGCAAGCTTGATATCAGTGAAAAGCGCAAAGCCCTTGATGGGCGATTTTCTCGGGATTTTGCACAAGGTGCGTTTGATTTTAGATTCTCAAGTATGCCTAGCATTGATGGCGAGTCGCTTGTCCTGCGTATCCTGCAAAAAGGAGCCAAAAGCCACACGCTCCACTCCCTAGGATTTTTGCCCTCTACTCTCCATCTTATCCATCAAGAAATCACTAAAGGCAGCGGCGTGGTGCTACTCGTAGGACCCACAGGCTGTGGCAAAAGCACCACGCTCTATGCAATGCTAGAGGCGATAAAAGATAGCACCAAAAAAATCATCACCCTAGAAGATCCAATAGAATACCAAGTGAGCGGCATTACCCAAGTGCTCCTTAATCCGCAATACGATTTTAGCTTTGAGCGCGCCCTGCGGGGCTGCCTACGGCAAGATCCCGATGTGCTGATGATAGGGGAGATTCGCGATTTTCAGACACTTGAGCTCGCGCTCCAAGCCTCGCTTACCGGACATTTAGTCTTTGCAACCTTGCACGCTAACGACACACTAGGTGCGCTTGATAGAATCTTAAGCCTAGGTGGCAAGCCCGAAATCCTCACGACAAATCTTAGTATGATTATCGCCCAACGCCTCGCTCGCAGGCTCTGTGAGCATTGCAAATATAGCGTGCCACAAGACTTTTATGCTACCTTCAAAGAGGGCTTATACCAAGACTTCCTCGCACGCTTTGTACTCCAAACCCCGCTCTATCGCTCTAGGGGCTGCGCGTATTGTGATAATAGCGGCTTTAGCGGGCGTTTGCTGCTTAGCGAAGTGCTCCAAAACCCTCGCGCCTCTAGCCTTAGCAAAGACACCTTGCAAACACACCTCATACCTATGCGCACGCATATCATAGACATTCTCACGCGAGGGCTGTGCAGCGTAGAAGAGATCTATCGTGTGTGGGGCTAGGCTATGAATCTAGGGCGCACGCCAAACCCGCAGGATCTTAGCGCGCTCTTTTTGCAAATGGGGCTTTTGTTAGATTCTGGCGTGGGGGTGCTAGAGTGTATGCAAAGCGTGCGAACCCCTCACAAAGCCCTTAAATGCGTCATAGATGATATAGCCCAAAGCCTCCAACACGGGCGAAACCTCGCCCAATCCTTTGAGAAGCACAAAGCGGTGTTTGGCGAACTCTCCTGCGTGCTCCTTAGTCTGGGGCAGCAAAGCGGCAACCTCCCATCAATATTGCTTGAGTTAAGCGAGTATTTCAAAAAACGCGCCCAAAACAAAGCCATCATCACCAAAGCCCTATTCTACCCCGCCCTTGTGCTATGCGCGATGGTGGGGGCGTTTTTGGCGATTATTTGGTTTGTGATACCGCCATTTATGGTGCTTTTTGGCGAACTTGGCGTGGAGCTGCCTATCTATACGCAAATACTGCTATGGCTCTATGAGTTTGCGCACACCTTTGGGGCTTTGAGTGTCCTTTTGCTCGTGCTTATTGGCTTTATCACACTCCTTGCATACAGGCACCATCTCGCCTTTAGGCACAGGCTTGATGCGCTCGCGCTCCGCCTGCCGCTTGTGGGTGCGCTCATCATCTCACAGGAGCGGTATAGATTCTCATTTGCGCTTAGCTGTATGCTAAAGGGCGCGCTGCCGCTAGATAGAGCTCTCCCACTTGCTGCCAAAAGCGTGCAGAATCGCGCTCTACGCTCACGCTACCACGCCCTTTTGGGCTATATCCAAACCACCGCAGCCACGCTAAGCCAAGCCCTTGAAGCACTTAGCCTCTTAGATCCTCTCTCTATCACGCTCGTGCGCGCAGGCGAGAAGAGTGCCAAACTCCCCCAAATCTTTGAATCCATCGCCCAAAATCTCCAAACTCACAATACCCAAAAACTCGACACACTCGTGCGCCTCATAGAGCCCACGCTTAGCCTTATTATGGGCGCACTCATCGTGTTTTTGGCATTAGGAGTGTTTGTGCCTATGTGGGATATGAGCGCAAATGTGCTCTAGCACTCACTAAAACACGCCCTGCCAGAGCCGAAGCCCGATCCCTAGCCTATTTGAGTGGATATTGTATTCATAGATATTATCGCCATAGCCATTGCTGTATTGCACGTAGATTCCGAGATTTTTGGTTAGGCGATAGGTGTAGCCTATCTCAAAGTGGGGTTTATAGAATCCAAAATCGCTCACGATGGGCGAGGCTTTGAGCTCTAGGAGGTGGTTGGTGTATTTGAGATACAAAAACAAATCCGCATAACCCCGATAGCGCGCCAAATCCGGATTATCGTGCAGATAGCCCTCATAACGCAAACTCATCCAAAGCCAAGTGCGCGCGATTGCCCCGATTTTTAGCCCCCAAGGCGTGTCGTATTGCAAACGGACTTTGAGCAAAAGCTGATTTTGGGTGCGTGAGCGCAGGGCACGCTCGCCATTTGAGATGTGTTTGTAGCCTAGCTGCACCCAACGCACGATATCATTTATCCCCTCATAGGACCAATACAACTCCGGCGCATAGTCCGTATCGCGAAACGGGCGTGAATCTGGCTCATTGTAGTTTTGGAAAAACGCGGTTTGCGTGTAGGCAAAGAAAAATCTATTGCGCTCACCGATAGAAAACATAGGGATTCTGAAGCTAAATTGGAATTTTGTCTCTGTCGGCATATTGTTGTCATAAGTGGGTGAAAAGCTATGATAATAGGGCAGGATATAAATCGCCTCGTGCGCATAGAGCGCGCTAAGCCGCGAAAATATCTCTTGGGGGCTCTCCTGCTTTGTGGGTGTTGGTGAATCTGTAGCTAGATTCTCATCTGCGAGCACCCACACACCCACCACCAAAGCCAAAACCACAAAGCCCTTTCTCATCACGCACCCTCAAACTTAAGCTAAAAAATCGTAAGATTGTAGTCCTAAAACGCTTAAAAGTAAAGTTTGTGTAAAGGATTGTAAATGTGTGGGATCGTGGGCTACATCGGCAGTAATGAAAAAAAGCAAATCCTCCTTGATGGCTTAAAAGAACTAGAATACAGAGGCTATGACAGCGCAGGAATCGCGGTATTAGCCCACAAGCAACTCCATAATTTTAAATCCGTGGGCAAAATCGCCAATCTCGAAGAAAAATGCAAAGACTTCCACTCAGAGGGCTTTGGGCTAGGCATAGGGCACACGCGCTGGGCGACACACGGCAAGCCCACAGAGGCAAATGCCCACCCACACTTCGCAGAATTTAGCAATGTCGTGCATAATGGGATCATTGAAAATTACGCCCAAATCAAGCAAGCCCTCAAAGACAAAGGGCATCAATTCACTAGCCAAACCGATACGGAAGTTATCGTGCATTTGTTTGAAGAAAACCTAAAAACCCACAAAGATCCGATGGAAGCTTTCAAGCACACCATACAAGCCCTTAGCGGCGCGTATGCAATCCTGCTTATCACCAAAGCCGATGAAGAGGCGATTTTTTATGCCAAAAAGGGCTCGCCACTCATTATCGCCCAAGGCGAAGGGGGCGTGTATTTTGCTAGTTCGGACGCGCCGCTTATCGGGCTTGCTAGTAAGGTGCATTATGTCGCCGATGAGAGTATCGGGCGTATGGATTTGGAGGGCTTTGCGCATTTGCAGGATATCAAAGAGCTTAGTATCAGTAAGTCTTATGCGCAAAAAGATGGCTATCGATTCTTTATGGAAAAAGAGATTTATGAGCAGCACAAAGTCCTGCTAGAGACGATGATGGGGCGCGTGAGCGATGAATTTATCGGATTTGAAGAAGTGGGGGGCGAGTTTTTTAGTGGTATTGAGGAGATTACAATTTGTGCGTGTGGGACGAGCTACCACGCGGGGCTTAGTGCCAAATACCTCCTAGAGCGACTAGCCAAAATCCGCGCTAATGTCGTCTTTGCTAGCGAGTTCCGCTACGCCAAGCCCGTGCTGCACCCAAATGAGCTCTTTGTGTGCGTCTCTCAAAGTGGCGAGACTGCCGATACACTCGAAGCCCTCAAACTCGCCAAATCTAGCGGGCTAAAAACCCTCGCCATCTGCAATGTCGATAATAGCTCCATTGTGCGTGAAGCGGACAAAACAATCCTCACGCGCGCAGGGATAGAAAAGGGCGTGGCAAGCACCAAAGCCTTTGCCACACAGATGATGGTGCTTTGGATTCTCAGCGTGTATTTGGGGCATTTGCGCGGGCACATTGGGGCGGGGGATTTCAAGCACTACGCTCGCACAATGCTAAATGCTGCTAAGCTCACCAAGATAGATTCACAACTCCACGATCGCTTGAAGCGACTTTCTAAGCGGTATTTACACGGGCACGGCTTTTTCTTTATCGGGCGCGATATTTTCTACCCACTCGCACTTGAGGGCGCACTCAAGCTTAAAGAGATTAGTTACTTGCACGCCGAGGGCTACCCAAGCGGCGAGATGAAGCACGGACCTATCGCGCTTGCTGATGCCGAGCTCTTTTGCCTCGCACTCCTGCCCAAAAACCTGCTCTTTGAAAAAATCAAAAGCAATGTCGAGGAGCTAGGCGCGCGTGATACGACGATTTGTGCGATTTGTAGCGAAGAGATACAAGAAGCCGATGATATGGTGTATATCCCCAAATGCAGCGAGTATATGGAAGAGTTTTATGCGATGATGGTGGTGCTCCAGCTCCTCGCCCTTGAGATCGCCACCAAACTCGGCAATGATGTGGATATGCCGCGCAACCTCGCCAAATCCGTAACCGTGGAATGAGGCTTGGCGATAGTGTAAGCGAGATTGGCACAAATACAGAATCTAGCGCGATCTAGCGCGCGCTTTTGACTTCCCTGCCATTGAGCGGCTGGACATCACGCGAGTTATCGTGCATAATCTTATGCAGCCCATCAATTTGCTTTTTAGACGCGCTTAGTGCCTCTCCCAGCACCACCCACTGCACCTTTTGACTACAAGGGGGCGTCGTCAAACTCCCATCAAACGCGTAATACGCTTGTGATTGTGGCAAGAGATTGCGGGGATTGAGCTTAGTGAGCTTGTTGTTGCCGCCATTTTTTTTGGGTGCGCTAGAGAGGATTTTTTGCAGCTCCGCATTTGCCCCACCCTCCTCAAAAAGCACGCCAATCACGAGCAACTCCCCTTCAGCACTACTATGCACGAGGTGCATCTCTAGCGGATAGACGACATTATCTATCGTGTTTTCTGAAGGCGTGTGAAAATGCAGCTGCATAAGCTTGTATTCCTTGCCCTGATAGGTTATGCCGCCCTTTTGTGTGAAATTCACTTGCACAGAATGCCCATTATTGATGATATTTTTAGAATCTGCTTCATACGCGATTGAAAGTGCGCGCTCTACCGAAGTCGTGTTTTTGGTAAGGATATTTATGGGGGATTGCTCCTTGCCATTGCACTCGGGGTAATGCTCGCCCCACTTACTTGGTCCATTATGCTCATCATACCCCCAGTGCGCTGCATTTAGCACACCAACGCCCAGCAAAATTGCTAGTAGCCAACCACACTTCATTACAAACTCCTTGAAACAAAAATAAAAGCCGTATTGTTACGCATTTTGGCTTAAAAATGCTTTGTGCGGGGCGGAGATTCTTAGTTTGTGAAAATTTTGGCTATTTGGCTTGCCCTCTTAGCATATTTTGCTCTAATAATCGCGCTCGGGCTTGCTCAAACACCGCATTTATGCTCTCTTGCACCCATTTGGGATTGCTCCACTCCTGCACGCTCACCGCGTGCCCCTGCACAAGTATCTCCAAATGCAAATGATCGCCAAACGCCCATCCGCTAGAGCCTGTGTAGCCGATGATATCGCCGCTTTCTATCTCATCGCCCACTTTGAGCGTGGAATCCGACATATGCGCATACAGACTTGAGAGCCCAAAGCCGTGGTAAATCACAGCGGTATTGCCGTGCAAGCCTAGGTATTGGCGCAATATTACCACGCCGCCATTACTCGCAAATATCGGGGCATTGCGCACGCTCGCGAGATCTAGCCCCATATGATACACCACGCTCACAAGGTTTTTGTCTAGATAATAACTCCGCTCATCGCCAAAATACCCCACGACAACGGCATTTTTGAGCGCGGAAAATGGCGAGATTCCATAAGGAATGTAGCTTTTGTTAGAAATCGTGGTGGTGGTGGCTTCTAAAATCTGCTTAGAATCCCTAGAGCGCGCCTGCTCGTTGATAAACAAAAACCGCTCTTTATCGTCTGCAAACCCCTCATAACTCACATTGCTGATTTGCTCAAGCAAAGATCGGAGCTTAGATTCTAAAAACTCCGGTTTTAGGCGTATGTTAGACTTCCGGATAGGGGCGGTAAGGTTTTTGGGGAAATTAAGCGCGATTTGTGCGCTATTGGCAGCCTTATCCACGGCTTTAATCCTGCCCTCAAAAAGCACATTTTCTAGGGGCCACGCGACAAACGCCCCATACACCGCCTCATCGGGCGCGAGCACAATGCCATCAAAATGATGCCTAAAGGCGCGAAATTCATTTTTGCCATTGCTAAGGGTTACAGAATCTAGCGCGAGATCTTTGACTTTAAAGAGCACAAAGGCACTGCCACTGCGAGAGATCTTAGGCGAGCGCGCGAGAATCTCAATCTGTGGCGCGCTCGTATCGATGATGAGAGACACATCGACACAAGTTGTGTTGCCTGCGAAAAAATTCGTATTGCTCCAATCACTCACACAGACTTTATACACGAGCGTTGTGCCGTCCTTTAGCTCGGTTAGGGGCTTAGGGAGGGAGAGCGTGAAATTTTTGGGCTTATTGAGCACCACTTCACCTTGACTAAAGAGGATTTGAGAATCTAAAAGCACCTCCACGCTATAGCTCCGTATCCCGCTCTCATCGCTAAAGCGTAGCGACAAATCGTCCTTTAGATTCCAATGTGTGGGGAGGCTAGAGAGTGATTGGAAGATAGGCTTTTGGCGTTCAAAAACAAAAAAATTAAGCACCAAATACAAAACCGCACCCAAACACGCCACAAAGACTGCAATGACTAGATTCCTCACTCTACTCCCTTAGCCTAGAATTCCCACTATATCGTGGTTTTTTCACAAAACTTAAGTGAAATTTGCCTATTTTTTTAGGATTTTTTATGATAGGATTGCAAAAGCCGATTTGGTGGTGTTGCGTTGTATCTCACACATTATTCTCTTTTTAAGGTTAGCAATGAAGCGGTATTTTTTAATTTTGTGCGTGGCTTATCAGGCGGCTTTTGGCGCGGTGGTAAGCAATCAGATTTGGGAGAGCGGTAGCACACTTTTTGGATTTTTCCAAAAATACAATATCCCCGCAAGCGTGTATTACGACTTGCCCCCAGAGGACAGAGAGCTTACAAGCGAGATTTATGCAGGCGTGCGCTACTACACGGCGTTCAGCGAGGAGGGCAGCCTTTTACAAGCCCTTATCCCCATCGGCGATGGTATGCAAATTCACATCTTCCGCTACAAAGACGGCTACAAGATGGACTTCACACCCATCGCGTATTTTGAAAATGAGCAGCGCATCGTGCTCCCAATCCAACGCTCCATCTATCAAGATCTTATGGAAGTTACCGACGATCAAGGGCTTGTCAATGAGCTACTCAATGCCTACAAAAACAGCATTAGCTTCAATCGCACTGTGCTAAAGGGCGATAAAGTCGCGCTCATCTACAATCGCAAATACCGCCTAGGCAAGCCCCTAGGCAATGCCCAAATCAAAGTCGCTATGGTGGAAACCAACAAAAAACCAAACTATCTCTTTGCCTACAATGGTCGTTATTACGACATCAAGGGCAAGGAGATTGAGGGATTTTTGCTCTCTATGCCAATTGTAGGGGCGCGCATTAGCTCCAAATTCTCTCTAGGGCGCAAGCACCCGATACTAGGCTTTGTGCGCCCACACTATGGCGTGGATTATGCCGCACCAAAAGGCACGGTGGTGAGCGCAGCGGGGAGTGGCACCATCATATTTGTCGGGCAAAAGGGCGGCTATGGCAATGTCATCGAGGTGCGCCACGAAAATGGCATAAAAACCGTGTATGCGCACCTCAACTCCTTTGCTCCCGGAATGAAAGTGGGCAAATATGTCAAAAAGGGGCAATACATCGCAAAAGTGGGCAACACCGGGCTTAGCACGGGACCGCATTTGCACTTTGGCGTGTATAAAAACAACCAACCCGTAAATCCCCTAGGCAACATCAAAGCCGCCACAAAAGAGCTAGACAAATCCCACAAAGAGCAGTTTGCTAAGCTTAGCGATGAGTTCAAAGGGCAGATTGAGACAATCCTCGCACAAGTCCAAGAGGAGCAGCGAGAATCCATCGTCGTGAGCCTCCCTGTGGGCGGTGCCGAGGGCTTGCAATAGGGAGTGAGATGAAAACCGATATACGCGATATTTGTATCACCCAATGCACAGATTCCCCCTACATCAAGCCCCAGCGAATGACTTATACCGAAAATGGCTACAAAAAAACTTGGGACTTTGTCCAGAGCCTTGATAGCGTGGCGATTATTATCCACAGAGTCGATGAGGACGCGCTCGTGGTAGTGCGGCAGTTTCGCCCACCAGTGTTTTTAAAAAACAACGACGGCTACACATACGAGCTATGCGCAGGACTCATCGACAAGGAGGGCAAAACTATCCGCCAAATCGCCGCGGAGGAAGTGCTAGAGGAATGCGGCTATGAGGTGGATTCAGAGGATTTGCGCGAAGTGGCGGTGTTTCACACTTCTGTGGGGACAAGCGGAGCGAGGCAACATCTCTTTTATGCGCAAGTAACTGCAAGCGATAAACGCTCTGAAGGCGGTGGCGTCGATGGGGAGGTTATAGAATCTATGCTGATTAAGCGCGCCGAGCTAGAGGCGTTTTTGCTAGATACAAGCCTTGTCAAAACGCCCGGGCTTGGGTTTGGAATCTTGTGGTTTTTGCGCCATACCACAGACAAAGGGGTGCGTGTATGAGGTGGATTGTGTGCGTTGTGCTAGCGTGGAGCTGCGCGCTTGGGATAGATGCTAGAGTCGTGCGAGTGAGCGTGGATTCTGTGCAGAGAGATACCATCGTCTTTGACGCACAGAATCTGCAAGTGGGCGAGAGCGGCGTGGTGCTGACAAAAAACCAATCCCACGCAATCATCATCGCCAAAGCCATTATAGAATCTATCGAGGGAGGCAGGGCGAGTGCTAGGGTAGAAGCCTTTGACACCATAGAGCAGCGATACCTCCCAACCCCCATAAACAAACCCCAAGTGGGCGATGAAGTGCTTTTTAGGAGTTTTTATAACCGCGCCATTGTTCTCGCGCCAAACCAAGAGAGTTATCAATTTGTGATTGATAGCAATCCTGCGATTGACTTTATGCACATCGATCTCTTTGCGGCATACCTCCAGCAGCAGAGCCTTAATGATCCAAAGCCAAAGCAGTTTGGGGAGTTCTGCCCCAAATACAGCATAGGTTTGGTGTTTATCGTAGATTCTGCACACACAAAGGTGTTTGATTGCCAATCCTTCGCCCTCCTTGAAACGCAAGCCCCACCGCCCAGCGAGATACTGCACGCTAGCACACTCACGCCATTTTTCTCACGCCTAAGCCACCCAAACAAACCCCTTGGCAGTAGATTCAAATCCTACAAATCCAAAGACTACTTTCCCTACTACGATACCCTCACGCAGGAGTGAGTGCTAAGGAAGCGCAATGCCTGCAGATGATGAAGAAAAAACCCTAGCCCCCTCGCAGCACAAACTCCAGCAGGCACGCGAGGAGGGCAATGTCAGCAAAAGCATCGAGCTTGTAGGCTTTTTTGTGATGCTCAGTGGCTTGGCACTTATTTTTTTTATGATTCCCTATTGGGTGAGTGGATGCAAGGGGATTTTTACCTATATCGTGGGCTTTTTTACACTTAGTGAGTTTAGCGCGCAAGAGCTTTTGTGGCTAAGCCTTGGCATAGGGGCGGAGATGCTCAAAATGGTGCTGCCTGTGTTTGTGGGGCTAATGATTATGGGTGTGGTGGCAAATGTCGGGCAGTTTGGATTTTTGCTCTCTACCAAAGCCCTGCAGCCCAAACTCTCTAAAATCAATCCCATTTTGGGCATAAAAAATGTCTTTTCACTCAAAAAACTCCTTGATGGCTTTATGATTACCTTCAAAGTCTCCATAGCCTTCATCGTGGGCTTTGTCGTGTTTGTGGGGTTTTTTGGGGAGTTGCCCACCATATCGCGCCTTAGAATCTACGATCAGATTCTGTGGTTTAGGCAAAAGGTGCTTATCTTGATCGGGATTTTGCTCATACTCTTCTTAGCTATGGCGATAGCAGACTATCTCATCAAACGCTACCAGTATATGAAAAGTCTGCGTATGAGCGTCAAGGAGCTAAAAGACGAAACCAAACGCTATGAGGGAAATCCCGAAATCAAATCGCGCATCCGCCAAACCCAGCAAAAAATGGCGCGCTCTCGTATGATGCAAGAAATCCCCACTGCCTCCGTGGTGATCACCAACCCCACGCATTATGCCGTAGCCGTGCGCTATCAAGACGAAGATGTGGATCTGGGTATGCCTCCGCGCGTGGTGGCAAAGGGCGTCGATGAGCTCGCCATACGCATTAAGGCCGTGGCGCGGGAGCACGACATACGCATTATTGAGAATCCACCGCTAGCGCGGAGTTTGTATGCGATGGTAGAGGTGGGGAGCTTTATCCACCCCGATCTTTTTAGAGCAGTTTCAGAAGTCCTGCAGCAAGTGGCGTGGCTCGATCACTTGCAGGGCAAAGACACATTGCTAAACACCACGCTCAAAGCCCGCCAAAAAGCCCAGCAAGCCCAGCAGCAAAGCCCTATGACTTAGATTCTAAATCTAATACCCAAAACAAGCACAGAATCTAAAAAGAGAGATTCTAAAAATAAGCAAAACAGAATCTAAAAGAGCTCCACAATCCAAATTGGGCTTAGCATTTAGCCCCTTATTCTATGCACTCTTTAAGATTCTAAATCCGCGCTAGATTCTGTGTGCTTAGAAACGATGAGTAGGTTTGGGCTAGCAAACTTGCATAAATAGTGCGCTTAGGCGTGGGCAGGGTTTAGAAAAAATTTTATGTTTTTAAGATACAATGCCACAAATTGCTTTAGAAAGGACTAGCAGGGTATGGATGTGCGCGCTGCGTTTTTAGAGTTTTTCAGACAAAAGGGGCATAGGGTGTATGATTCTATGCCGCTTGTGCCAAACGATGCGAGCCTGCTTTTCACAAATGCGGGTATGGTGCAGTTTAAGGATATTTTTACAGGCAAGCTCCCGCGTCCAGAGATCCCCCGCGCCACTAGCTCACAAGTTTGTATGCGTGCAGGGGGCAAACACAACGATTTAGAAAATGTCGGCTACACCGCGCGCCATCACACACTTTTTGAAATGCTAGGGAATTTTAGCTTTGGGGATTACTTCAAACAAGAGGCGATCGCGTATGCGTGGGAGCTCGTAACCAAAGTCCTAGGCTTTGATGAGCGGGTGCTGTATGTGAGCGTGCATAAGAGTGATGATGAGGCGTTTAGAATCTGGAGTGAGTATATAGATCCTAGCAAAATCGCGCGTATGGGGGATAAGGATAATTTTTGGCAAATGGGCGATGTGGGGGCTTGCGGTCCTTGTAGCGAGATTTATGTGGATCAGGGGAGTGAGTTTTTTCACTCAAGCGAGGATTATTTTGGCGGTGAGGGCGATAGATTCTTAGAAATATGGAATCTCGTGTTTATGCAATATGAGCGCGATGAGAGCGGTGCCCTAAAGCCCCTGCCAAGCCCAAGTATCGATACGGGTATGGGGCTAGAGCGCGTGGTGGCACTCAAAGAGGGCAAAATAAACAACTTCGATACCTCACTTTTCGCGCCGCTTATGCGCTGTATTGAGAATCTCACACAAGAGGCGTATATCAGCGATGATGTGCTACTTAAGGGCTCTTATACACAAGAGGAGCGCGAGCGTATCAAAGCGCGTATCTCAAGCTTTCGCGTGATAGCCGATCACGCGCGCAGCGTGGCGTTTTTGCTCGCTCAAGGGGTGCATTTTGACAAAGAGGGGCGCGGCTATGTCCTGCGTAGAATCTTGCGCCGAGCGGTGCGGCACGGGTATCTGCTAGGGCTAAAAGAGGCGTTTTTGTATAAGGTTATAGAATCTCTCGCGCATTCTATGCAGGGTGCGTATCCCTACCTACTAGAGCGCAAAGACACGATCACAAAGCAGTGCAAGAGCGAGGAAGAGCGATTTTTAGAGACTATCGATGCGGGTATGGAGCTTTTTAACAAAGAATTGTATGCAATGAGTGGTGCGCAGGATTTGCACGAGATTCACTCCAATACGCCTAAGGCACGCTTTAGCGGCGAGGTGGCGTTTAGACTCTATGATACCTATGGCTTCCCGCTAGATCTCACGCAGGATATGCTACGTGATAGGGGCATAGAGGTGGATATGGGAGAGTTTGAAGCACATATGGATGCTCAAAAGCAACGCTCTAAGGCTAGCTGGAAAGGCAGTGGGGATAGCGCGCAAGAGGGCGATTTCAAAGAGATTGTGAGTGCGTTTGGAGAAAATACATTCGTGGGCTATGAGAGCGATAGCGCACAAACGAAAATCCTCGCATTGCTAGATTCTGCGTTTAGGCGTGTGGAGGTGCTTGGAGCGGATTCAGAGGGCTATGTGCTTTTGCACACTACGCCATTTTATCCAGAATCTGGCGGACCTGTGGGCGATAAAGGCGTGTTGTTAGATTCACAAGGGCAGGTGTGCGCACAGGTGAGCGATACCAAAAAATACTTCGGGCTTAATATCTCTCAAGTGCGAACACTCAAGAGACTAGAGCAAGATAAGGAGGTGCTAGCACAAGTAGATAGCGCGCGCGATGAGATAGCCAAGCACCATTCCGCCACGCATTTGCTGCATTTGTCGTTGCGCAAGATTTTGGGCGAGCATATCGCACAGGCAGGGAGCTTGGTGGAGCCCCATCGTCTGCGCTTTGACTTTAGCCACAATAAGCCCCTTAGTCAAGAGGAGCTTGAGCGCATAGAATCTGATGTCAATGCCCAAATTTGTGCAGCAAACCCGCAGATATGTGAGAGTATGCCCCTAGAGGAGGCAAAGGCAAAGGGCGCGATGGCACTCTTTGGCGAGAAATACGCACAAAGCGTGCGTGTGGTGAGCTTTGGGGAGTCTATCGAGCTGTGTGGGGGCATACACGTGGCAAATAGTGCGCAAATTGGGAGCTTTTATATCACCAAAGAAAGTGGCGTGAGCAGTGGCGTGCGGCGCATAGAAGCGGTGTGTGGGTATGCCGCCTATGAGTGGGGCAAAAAAGCCCTAGAGACACTAAGAGACGCCAAAGACGCGCTAAAATCCCAAGATGTGCTTTTGGGCATTACTAAGATGAAAGCCCAACTAAAAGAGCTCAAACAAACCTCATCGCGTGTGGCAAACAATCTCAAGGGGCTTGCCTATGAGCAAGTAGGCGCGTATCAGCTCGTAGTCTCAAGGCTAGAGGGGATACAGAGCGCGGAGGCAAAAGCGGCTATCGATGAGGCAAAAAACAAATACCAACGCGTAGCGATTTTGCTCATCACAGAGAATGAAGGCAAGGTGTTCATCGCTGCGGGGGTTAAAAACGCTCCGCTCAAAGCTGGTGCGTGGGTGAAAGAAGTCGCACAAATCCTAGGAGGCAATGGCGGTGGGCGCGATGACTTCGCCACTGCTGGCGGCAAAGATGTGGCAAGTATCGCTAAAGCCCTAGAGTGCGCTAGGGAGTTTGCCCTCAAATCCCTTAAGTAGTGTGTGCTTTCAATAGTGAGCGTCTTAAAAACTCAAGTGATCATAGGTGCGCGCCACCCCAAGCTAACAAACTTGCAAAGAGGAGAATATGCGTAAGATTCTATATATCGGGCTTATGAGTGCGTGGGCGCTGTATTTTGGTGCGTGCTCGCAAAAAGAGCTAGAATACAACAAGCCAGCTGTGTATTGGTATGAAAACATACTCAAAGAAGTGAATTTTGGGAATCTCGAGGGTGCGGATTCTAGCTTTTCTTCCCTGCAGTCTGAGCATATCAACTCGCCTCTTTTGCCCGAGGCTATGCTCATACTAGCCCAAGCACATATGGACAAAGAGGAGTATTTGCTCGCGACTTTTTATATCGATGAGTATGAGAAGCGATACTCCACGCTTGCCGATCAGGACTATTTGGGCTATCTCAAGATCCTTGCTAACTACTACGGGTTTAAAAACTATGCGAAAGATCAGGAGTTTATGTATCGCGCCATTAGCGAGATTGAAAACTACTTAGAGACATTCCCAAATAGCCGATACGCACCCTTTGTCGAGTATGTGTTTATCAAATTTAAGCTTGGCGAAAATGAGCTCAACACCGCAATAGCCAATGTCTATAAGCGCAAGGGCAAGGAGAGAGCGCGCGAGGACTATCTCTCAAGGAATCAAGATATTATCGAGGGCATTAAGGTAAAACCCTCGCATATCCCGTGGTATGTGCGGATTTTTAATTGGTAGCACAATTTACAAAAAGGTTTGACAATGAATAACGATGAACTTTTAGAGTTTCCTATGACTTTGCCTCTGCTCGTGCAAGATGAGCTTTTTATCTATCCGTTTATGATTTTGCCCATTTTTGTGAGCGATGAGGAGAATATCCGCGCCATTGACAAGGCGATGGAGAGCAAGGATATGGAGCAAAAGCGTATTTTTGTCTCGGTGGCAAAGGACGATGAGGGGTTTTATGATGTGGGAGTGATGGGGCATATTATGCGCAAAACCGCTGTGCCCGATGGGCGTATAAAAATCCTCTTCCAAGGCTTGTATAAATGTAGGGTGCTTGATATTATGCAGCAAGATCCGCTAGAAGTGTGCATAGAGCGCATAGAATCTAAGCCCTATGAGGAAAATACCGCCAACGCGCTCCTAGAGATTTTGCGCGAAAAAGTCAAGGTGCTAGCCAATATGGCGCAGCATTTCCCTCCTGATTTGCTCAAAGCTCTCGATGAAAACCACGACCCCAATCGTATCGTGGATCTCGTGGCATCTGGGATTAGGCTCAAAAAAGATGTCGCCTACACGCTCTTTGCCAAAGACGATGTGCTAGAGCGGCTGGAGCTCATCATAGAATGCGTGATGGAGGAGATCCAAGCCCAAAAAATGCAAAAAGAGATAAAATCCAAAGTCCATAACAAAATGGAGCAAATCAACAAAGAATATTTCCTAAAAGAGCAGCTAAAGCTTATCCAAAAAGAGCTAGGCGAGAATCCAAAAGATGAAGAGATAGAACGCTACACCCAAAAGCTAGAATCTCTGCGAGCACATATGAGCGAGGAAGCCTACAAGGAGATAAAAAAGCAAATCACGCGCCTAAGTCGTATGCACCAAGATAGTGCCGATGCGAATTTGTTGCAAAATTATGTCGAGTGGTGCCTAGAAATCCCTTTTGGCAAGCTCGCACAAACCAAAATCAGCATAAAAAACCTCGCTAGGCAGCTAGATTCTGATCATTACGCCCTGCAAAAGCCAAAGGAGCGGATTGTAGAATACTTCGCGGTGCGCGAGCTCGCACACAGGCGCAAGCAAGAGAGCAAAGATTCTAAGGGCACGATTTTGTGTTTTTATGGACCGCCGGGCGTGGGCAAGACAAGCCTCGCAAACTCCATCGCCAAAGCCGCTAAACGCGCGCTTGTGCGTATCGCGCTAGGTGGTATGGAAGATGTCAATGAGCTGCGTGGGCATAGGCGCACCTATATCGGAGCGATGCCCGGGCGTATCACACAAGGGCTTATCGAGGCAAAGGAATTCAACCCCGTAATCGTGCTCGATGAGATAGACAAAGTCGGCAAGAGCTATCGTGGCGATCCCTCTAGCGTGCTACTAGAGATTTTGGATCCCGAGCAAAATACCGCCTTTAGGGATTATTACACAAACTTCGATCTCGATCTCTCCCAAGTGATTTTTATCGCCACGGCAAACGATATAGGCGCGATCCCCCCTCCACTGCGCGATAGAATGGAGTTTATTGAGATCTCTAGCTACACGCCTCAAGAGAAGTTTGAAATCGCGCGCAAATACCTAATCCCCCAAGAGATCAAAAAACACGCGCTCAAAAATACCGAGGTGGCTATCAGCACGGGCGCGCTTAGGGAGATCATCGAGAAATACACGCGAGAAGCGGGCGTGCGCAACCTCCGTCGGCAAATCGCTAGCATAATGCGCAAGGTGGCTAAGGAGATCCTAAACAACGAGGGAGATTCTAAAATCACCATTGCGCAAAAAGATTTGCCCGCATACCTACACAAAAAGGTGTTTGAAATCTCTAGCGCGGATAAGAAAAATCAAGTCGGAGTTACCAACGGCTTGGCTTGGACGAGTGTGGGTGGCGATGTGCTAAAGATCGAGGCTATCAAGATTAAGGGCAAGGGGGAGCTCACGCTTACCGGTAGCCTTGGCGATGTGATGAAAGAATCTGCCAAAATCGCGCATTCTGTGGTAAAGACACTTTTTGATACTAAATTTTTGCATAGCGCAGGACACAAGCAGGATCAGCAGATTTATAATAGCTATGATATACACCTGCATATCCCCGAGGGTGCGACGCCTAAAGACGGACCGAGTGCGGGCATCACGATGGCTTGCACGATTGCAAGTGTTTTGTCTAATCAATGCGTGGATAGTAGCGTGGCGATGACAGGGGAGCTCACGCTAAGTGGGAGTGTGCTACCCATAGGTGGGCTTAAAGAAAAGCTTATCGCCGCGCACAAAGCCGGGATAAAAAAGGCACTAATACCGATGAAAAACTACCAACAGGATTTAGATGAGATTAGCCCGCACATTAAGGAGCAGATGGAGATAATCGGCGTGAGCACGATAAAAGAAGTGCTAAAGATCGCGCTTGTGTAGGGCAAAATAGGCGTATGCGGGGACTTAGATTCTGTGCATTTGGGATTGAGGATTCTAAAAATTTGCTTTGTGCGCAGTAAATGGCTCTTTTACTCGCGCTGCACTTGCTTAAGCCAAGCGGGTAGCTATCACGTGATGAGCACCCTTAGCACTTTTGGAGGCACTCACTTTGCACTGAAGACAACTCCTACCCCCGCCCGCCAAAACTCCCCAAGCCACACCACAACGCCTAAGTTTTGCTAGTGGTGGTAACCCTAAATAAAATCCACACCAAGCGAAGCAAAGCCAAGCACGGAATGTAAGAAAAACAGAATCTAGCGTAGGCTTAAACTCCAATTTGCTGCCTAAGATTCAAAGACAAAATCTAATCAATCAAAGCTCTTTTTGAATCTATTCCAACAGATTGAGAATCTAAGCAATTTGCACAATCCACAACGCAAAAACCAAATCTCGTGCGTCAGCACCAATCGCCCCTCTCGCTTCTATCCTCACGATAGAATCTGCTCCACGATGCACCTAATCTCTGCAGTGTTGCGCTGGGTGCTAAAAGTGTGGGCGAGCTCGTGGGCGCGCGCCTTGTGGGCTAGAATCTCCTCGCGTGAGAGGGCAGCGAGCGCGCTAAGGAGCGAGTCTGTGCTAGATTCCCTCGCGCACACGCCACAGCACTGCGTAGAGACAAAGCGCGCAATCTCGCTAAGAGGCGTGGAGAGGATACAAAGCCGTGCTTGGAGGTATTCAAAAAGCTTGTTTGGCAGGCAGTGCTCGAGGTTAAAAGTCGTGGGGAAAAAGGGAATAAGCCCTATATCAAAGGCATTGGAAAAGGGCACGATAGATTCTAAGCGCACGGGGGGCAAAAATATGAGATTGCTCGGCGCGCGCTCCTTTAAGGAGCGGAAAAACTCGGGCTGATTGCTTAGAGCCATCGCATAGAGGACATACCCGCTGGGGAGCTTGCGCGCGAGCTCGATGAGATTGGCACTGCTCCTATCAGGGCTCACAAAGCCGTGATAGAGGATTTTTATAGGAGTGTGCAGCGGCGTGGGCGTGAGGGCAAAAAATGGTGGCAGCGACAAAAACACCCTTGAGCGCACCCCAAAGCTCTCATAATACTTGCGCGCGATGCCCTCACTCACGCACAGCGCGCCATCTACTTGGGGCAGATACACCTCGCACAAATGCTGGAAAAACAGCCCAAAGCTCTCTAGCCACTCCTTACTATCCTCGTATTCTAGCGGGTAATACTCGCGCAAATCAATGAGCACCTTTGCCCCCCTGTGCTGCGTGCGGTATTGCAGTGCGAAGGGCAAAAGCGTGATATCCTCTACGATGAGTAGCTGCTGGGGTGGGAGGCTAGCGAGATACTCGCGGATAAGGAGGCGATTGGGGGTAAAGATGAGATTCTCAAACGCGCCATTTTGGCAGTGGTTTTTAAGAATCTCATTTTGTGCGGGAGTGCGATCTTTGGCGGTTGGCATAGCGGGGAAGCTAAAGCACTGCACGCCGTCTATGGGCGTGCATTCTTTGGCAATCACGCTAAGGGTGTGAATCTCGCGCAGCATAGCAATCAGCCGTGCGGGGCGCGGACGCCTACTCGCGTCAAAATCACACAAAATCGTGATATTAGCAGCCCTAGCAGCCATTGAGAGAGCCCAGAATCTTGCCCTGTGGCAGGACACACACGGATTTGCTCACGCCTTTTTTGCTAAGGCGCACTTCATACGCTCCCCTCACTCCATGCGCGCCCTGCAGCTCTAGCGGGACTTTGGCACAATACACAAAGCCCAAGTGATCGAAATACACTCGCCCGCTCTCGCGCTCCCCGCACCCGCTAGGCGAGAAAATCTCCATACTCTCAAGCCCGAGATTCTCCCCTAGGCGCGCGTGTATGGAGAGATTGTTTTTGCAATCAAAAGATGTGTTGGTGTTGTTATACCCGCTGATACACTGCCGCGCGCCATCCATAGCGATGATATCCCCCGCCATAGGGCGCGAGTCAAAGTCCGTGCTGAGAGAATCTCTAGGCGTATCGATATAAAGCGAGAAGCTAGAAGTCGCATACATCTTGCCTATGTGGAGCTGCACCTGCCACAGGGCATTTTTGGAATGCGCGATGAGCTTGCGCACATTGATAGAGGGATAGCGCACAGACACAGAATCTAGCTGGGCGGTATGCGTGAAATGCCTCTCATCGGTAAGGGCGAGAATCTGCGCGTTTTGCAGCTGGTGTAGCAGCGTGCGCTGCGCGATAAAAAGGCTTTGGTTTTGGCTTGGGAGACTAAAGGCAAAGGCGATGGCTAGGAGCACAAAGGCTAGCAGGAGCTCGAGCAGATTCACTATTGCTGCCTATGCGGTGGGGTTTTAGAATCTTGGATAATCTCATAGCGCGCGATTGTCCTGCCTAGGTATTCTAGGCTCACATCATAGTGCGCCAAATCCCGTGCCGGGCGCAAAACTCTAGGAGAATCGTTGCTAATGCCATAAAAGCGCAGTTGGAGCTCGAGGCGTTTGTCTTGGGCTTGGATCGCGCTAATGCCCATAGCTTTTAGCTTGTGGGCTAAGTCCTTGCCATAATAATACGACTTGGCAAAGTGGCTTTTCACTCCAAGCAAGTAGGCGAGCTTGTTGGCATAGAGCACGCTTGTCTGCGCGCAGGCGAGGGCTATGATACACACTAATCTCGCGACATAGCCCTTGCGGAATTGGGGCAGGCGCACGCGTATATCACTCATAAAGCGATTGATAAGCACCGGTAGCCCCACCACACTCATCGGGATAAGCGTGTGGATATCGACTTTTTGGCGCAGCGAGAGGATAAGCACAAACACAATCGCACTCAAACTCACATAACTCATAAACTCATCATAACGCCTGATAGAATAGATGAGCGAGTAGATATAATACGCAAGCAAAAGCGGCGAGAACAAAAAGATAAGCCCGCCTAGCGTATCTAAAAAATAGCTCTGTGGGTGCCCGCTGACACTGATCCCAAAGAGATTCATATTTATCGCAAAGCAAATGAGTGCAAACACCATATAGCGCGTGTTTTTGTGGTGCAATGCATAAAAAAACATACCCAAAAACAGCACGCTACACCCAGCGTCCAAAAACACGCTGATAGATGGGAGGAGGTAGGCATTGCGCCTAAAGCGGATCTGCCAATACACGCACATCAGCGCGATAGTCATTATGATCGTGGATTTGGACACAAGGGCTGAGTTAAACACCACGCCGGGCAGTATCATAAAGATAAGAACGCACAGCAGGCTATCGATGGGCTTTTTGAAGTAGATTCTAGAGATGGCATACATCAGGCAGACATTGAGCGTGTGCAGTGCCAAAAACGGGGCGCGCAGCGCGAGATCATCGCGCCCAAGGTGCTCATAGCTAAAGCGCGCTAGAGCAAAAAGCCAGCTTTTGTCATAAAAAAATCCAAAGGCTTCTGTGTGGTGGATACTCATCTCGCTGATATTAAAGAGCAAGCTCGCAATATGCGCAATGAGAAGGAGGACAAAGAGAAAAGTCGTGCCTAGAGTTCGCATAGGAGCCTTTGTGGTTTTTTGCGCTGATTATAGCATAGGTTGTCTTGTGTGCGGGTTTGGGTAGGCTTTGGTGTGTGAAGTGGCTATGAAGAGAGCGCAAAAGCCAAGGGGCTTTAGAAATTGAGCGCTAGCCAAAGCGCGTAAGCAAATCGTTATTATGATAAAATCCCGCTTGTCTTATAGAATCTCGACAAACGCCAAACCGCGTTCCTGACGTGCCGACACTAAACAATCACAGAATCTCGCTTCAAGATTGCGTGTATGCTCGCGTAGCGGAGCGAAGTGGAGATTCACTCTCCACGAGCGATACACAAGTTTGTGAAACAAACTTGCATAAAATGATAGGAAAACCAATGGAATATGTGCTTAAAAATAAAGATAAAGAGGTGCTAAGGTTTAGCGTGGAGGAAGTAGAAGCTTTCGTAGCAGGAAGTGATAACAATATCACGAGAAAAAAAGAGGTGTTACGTGATATTGAGATTATCCACAAAGACTTGCTGCCCATAAACCTTGACACATTTGACATAGCCAATTCCTTGCAAAACTGGATTAATAAAAGAAAAGTGCCAAGCAATAGGGAATTTGTAGAAAAGATTGTGGCGACTTATGAGCACCAAAAACTTATGGGCTATGTTGATATCTCACTCGCCCTCTCTCTGAACGACTCGTATTGGATAGTGCCTACTGATAAGGCGTATCAATGGAAAGACTACAATCTCTATCACAATGAGTTCTCTGAGGCATTAGAGCTAGTAGCCTTTGGTATGCAGGATTCTTACCAAGCACAAAGGGGCGAAACCTCACCCGAATACACCACCAATGGTATGCTAAAAAAATGTTGGCACAGAGAAAATGGCAAGATCTATCTCTACAAAGGCTCAAGCAGAATCTATCACAAAAATGCAGAGGCGTTTAGCGAGTATTATATGGCGCAAGTGGCGCAAACTCTAGGCTTTGAATGTGTGAGTTATGATTTGGTGGAGTTTCATAACCAAATCGTGAGTGCTTGCCCTATTTTTACCAGTGAGAGTGAGGGCTATGTGCCAATGTATCAATGCTTGCAGACTAAAAAAAGCTTTTCTAACGACAAGCAAGCCCTGATACAAGAGATTCTAAAAGTGTATGATAGGCAAGCTTTTCAAGATATGATGGTCTTTGATGCGCTTATAGGCAATATTGATAGGCATTTGGGGAATTTTGGAATGATTATTGACAACGATGCCAACGCTCTCCTGCGCCCTGCGCCCATCTTTGATAATGGCTTATCGCTAATGGCGAGGTTGTCGCCCCATGAATTGCGCGCCATTGACATATCCTTAGCAAACCAAACCACATATTTTGAGCTAGGCTTTGATGAGCAATTATCCTTTTATGTCCAAAAACGCCATCTCCAAGCTCTCGAAAACCTAAGCAAATTTGAATTTAGTAAGCACCCAAGCTACAATGTAGCAGATTCTCTCCTAGAGTCTATCAGTGCCCATATTAGGCAAAGGGCACTAAAGGCTATTGATATGATACACAAGCGTGAGAGAAGTATTGTAAAAACCGCAGACACCTAGCCAAGCAAAGCCAAATCCTAAACCACGAAAGCAATAAGGAGCGATAAGACAAAATAGGCGTGTGGGTAGACTTATCAATGTTTAAAGAATATCCAAAAAACAATGTCGTGCCTCTCTCATCGATGAACACCATAGAGCGTTTTATTATCAAGGTTTAAAAGAGTATCCAAACACCAAGTGGCACAACAAAATCTGCCCTATTTGCTTAAAGCGAGCACCTCTTTTGTCTGCACTGCGATGGGTATGTCTCGCTTAGCTCCCCACATATCGTGGCAATAATCACACGCCTTGAAATACTCCTGTGTGTAAAATCGCCTAAAATCCGCCTTGCTCGTGTGTGAATCTAGCGTGATAAAATCCCCCTCAAACTCCTCTAAGCCTTTGAGCCTCGAGAGCGAACTAGCGATGGGGCAGATAAAGATATGCCCAAAAGCGGCGTGGGTGCGTGCAGTCTCTGCGGTGCGCGCGGCGGTGGCAGTATCCATAATGTCCGTGTGCTTAGAATCTAGCGTATCGCTTGGCGCGCTAGAAACGCGATTTGGCATTTTGCTAGATTCTGTATTTTGGGATTTTGGCTCTGCATTCTTTGCAGACGCACTCAAATCGCTATCTTCTAAGCTGTGTAATTGCCCCCCCCCCGGATAAGGTTTGAGCGCAAAGCTCTCATTGCTCATCACGCTCACGCACGCCATCATACACGCCTTGAAATTTTTGATAATCCCCTCTTTGTCGCGTCCGCGCTTATAGATTTTTCCCGGATCAAACCAACTACTGCCCTCACTCTGCCATAGGATATGGTGCGCTATCCTGCGCTCTGTAAGCACCCGCGAAATCTCATTTATCTTTAACTTGACTTTGAGATTTGGTGAGGTGGAGTAGTCGCTGATACTCACCCAACTCTTTTGCGAGCGTGCCAAAACCTCTAGTAGCGCAGAATCTGGCATAATCGTGCCGTTGGTTACAATATCAAACATTTTGACTTTTTGCTCCCGCTCTAGGGCTTGTGCTACCTTAGCAATGTCTTTAAAGAGCAGCGGCTCCCCACCGATGATACGCACATACGCCACACTATCTACCACCCTGCACAAAGCCTCTAATGTCTCTAAAATCTTCTCCAAACTGCAAGTGTAGGCGTTTTTGCTATCAAAATACTGCATAAGGTTATTGCAAGATTCACACCGCAGGGAGCAGCGCGTGGTGAGCACTAGCTCGAAGTAGGGTATGTCGATTTTGCCTAATTTGTAGCGCAAAAACACATAGGGGCGCAGCAGCATCGCCCCCACAGGCTGACTTTTGACAAACCAAAGCCACGCCCTATGCGCCACAAAAACAGGCAAGAGGTGGTATGCCCTCTGCTTTTGTATGCGCTTGCGATATTGCGCGCGGGCGTAGGATTTGATGACTTTAGCCCTATAGCTATCTGATAGAGTGAGTGAGGTGATAGCTTTACGCACCACAAGCAGGAGTGCAAATCGCAAGCTTTTAGATTCTAAAAAACTCTTTTTATAATCCTTACGCAAAAAGTTTTGCCACAGGGCGTTTGCGTTGCGCTTAAGGTAGCGTTTTTTTAGCATTGTGTTCATTATTTTCTCCTTTTTAGTAAGTGTTTGAGCTTGCGCGCTAGTGGGTAGAGCGCGGGGGCGTAGGCTTTGGTGTATGCGCTAAGCGTGATATTAGCAGAGCGTTTTAAATAGGGTAGCAAAATCTCTAGATAAAACACATTTTTGCGCGCTATGCGCCACCAGCTTTTGTGGTAGGGGTTTTGGACAAACTTTGGCTTAACTCTTAGTTTGCCACTATCTTTTGGTGCGAAGTTTAGCTTCTCCCATGGCTTGTAGCCACCTAGCATATGCACGATAGCGGGATTGCGCAGTGCGTGCGTGAATGTCTCTAGGCTATACGCGCAGGGCAAAACCTCAATCCCATTGCGCTCATACCTCTGCGCCGCGCCCTCAAAGTCTAGGCGCGAGGGGTGGAGCCATTGGAGATTCCACCTCAAGGCTAGAGTGTGGATCTCGCCCCTAAAGAGGAAATTGACAAAATCCTGATCGGCGGCACCTGTGTAGGCAAAGCTCTGAATCTGCGTGAAATCCTTGGTGCGCCATTTGGGCAAGTCAATAAGCAGCACGCCGGAGTTGTGATACTCCTGCGCATTTACTAGCCCATCACACACGATAGCCACATCGGCGGATACATTGCGCACCGCTCCTATCGCCCTGCCCTCTAAGTCGCTCATAAAAAGCGCGCGGATATCATCAAGCACGAGCGTATCGACATCGAGATACACGCAACGCGCGATGGTGGGATCGAGCACCTCGCCGATTTTTAGGCGGAAATACGCGCACCAATTCGCCCCCGCCTCGCCCCAAGGCGTGAGATTGCTAAACTCCTCTTGGCTTAGGGGGTGGAGCGCGATAGCACAGGGGTAGATGGCATTGAGATGGGATTCTAAAATGCGGAGTTTGTGCTTGGTGCTAGGGCGTAGGGTATCGCACAGGAGGTGGAAGCTCACAGGAAGTGCGGGGAGGGTGCTAGATTGTGTATTGCGGGAATTTGGGGTTGTGGGGTTTGTAGAGGTGGCTAGATTTTTATCTTCTAAGCTGTGTAATTGCCCCCCCCCCGAGCTTGGATTTATCGGACTTGGATTTGCTGAGCTTAGATTCACTCGCGTGCTCACTAGAGGCAATGGCGGCGATGATACTTTGCATAGTTACTGCGGCGTATTTGGCGTAGTTGTCATCGCAGCCAAAGACGATGTGATAGCTTAAGTCGGTGAAGTGGTGCATAGGAAGCCTTTACAAAGTGGATTAGAGGGCGCATTATAGCAGAGATTGGGGGGATAAGGGCTAGGGATTTTTGTGGAATTCTAGCTTTTTGCTAAGCCCTAGGGCGTTGTTGGTGTATTTGGCATAGAGGATCTCTAGCGCATAGAGCTCGCCCGCCCCAAGGCGCGCAAAGGGAAAGCGCGCGTAGTAAATCTCGCCTTGGGCTTGTGTGGCGAGGGAAAATCTCGCTTGGATTTGCAGTCCTTTTATCTTAGCGATTTTTAGCGTGTTAGTGGCGATAGTCGCGCTGACATTGGGATAGCGCGTGGCTAGCTGTATGTGGCGCGTGTGCGGCTCGCTTTTAAACACAAGCGCGATATTTGCCTCATCAAAGGCATAAAAGCAATTTGCGCTATGAATCCATACAGAATCTAGCGTGATAGAATCTCGTGTGGGAGAATCTGATGCGCTAGATTCTAGCGCGCACGGCTCGCGTAGGGCTTGTGAATCTAGCAAATCATAGCGGGGCTCAAGGACGCTTAGGGCTAATAAATGCTCAGCGTGCAAAAACTCTCTCATCGCTTGGTGCATAGCCTCTCCTTGTTTTGCTTGTTGTTTTGTGTGATTGGTGCGCTAGGGCATCAGAGCCCCGCGAGCTTTGCGCGGGACTTATGGGAGGAATTATAGCCTAGTGAAACTCGGGCTTTGGCGTCTTAGTCGTAGAATCTGGAAGCATTGGGTATTCTACCTTGGGCTTGCGTCCTGTGAGTGAATCTAAGAATCTAGCGATTTTGCTAGCCTCTGTGTCGTCTATCTCTATGCCTAGCTGGATACTGCCCATCTCTTTGATCGCATCAGTGAGATTCCAAAACGCGCCATTATGAAAATACGGGGCGGTTTGGGCGACATTGCGCAAAGTCGGGGCTTTTACCAAGCCATCTTTGTTGCCCTTAAAGCCACCAAGCGAGGCGAAGCGGTAGTCTTTTACCACTGCAAAGGGCTGCATACTGCCACCCAGATTGATCCCGCTGTGGCAAGTCGCACAACCCTTGTCTAAGAAAATCGCCAAGCCCTCTTTTTGCTCCTTGCTTAGGGCTTTGTCATCGCCGTTGAGAAAGTCATCAAAGGGCGCGGGGGTGATGAGTGTGCGCTCATACACGCCAATTGTCGAGGCGATGAGCTCAAAGGTTATCTTAGTATCCGCGCCATAGGCTTTTTTGAACGCCTCCACATATCCGGGGATGGAGTTTATGCGCTCCACTATCAGCTCCTTTGGTGCTGCCATCTCCACGGGATTTTCGATATGTCCTTGTGCCTGCTCGGCGAGATGTGCCGCACGCCCGTCCCAAAACTGAATCTCATTAAACACGCTGTTATACACTGTGGGGGAATTAAGATGATGTCCATTTGGCTGCCATTTGTGCCCGATAGCCGCAGGCACGAGATCCGCGCCACCAAGCCCGAGATTGTGGCAGGTGTTGCAGGAGATGAGGTTGCTTTTTGAAAGGCGCGGATCGAAGTAGAGCATTTTGCCTAGCTCTACCTTAGCTGGCGTGGTTTTGTTGCTCTTAGCATCGGGAGCGAGCTTATCGACTAGGGCTTGGATTTGGGCTTGTGTCTTTGGCAGGGCTTGCAAGCCATTATCTTTAGCCATCTGACGCAGCGCGGCATTATCGGGTGTAGCGGCTAGAGCGATACTTATCGCGCTTAATGCTAGCAGGATTTTATACATACGATCTCCTTAAAGTTGTGTTGTGTTTTCTAAACCACTAGGGATTTAGAAAATTATTATTTGATAACTAAGCTTAAGGAATTATAAAAATGAAGGCGTCAAAAAAGGCTTGGATTGGAGGCTGAAAGAAGCGCAGTGTGTGAATCTATGGGCGCGGTGGGAGTATTTGGCGTAAGTGGGGGGCGTGGTTGGCGTAAATGCGGCGTGTAGGGGCGTTTGGCGTAGGTAGGGGGGCGTGGTGGGGTGTGCCTACCAGCTTAGATTCCCACCTACGCGGAGGCTGAAGTATTGTGGTATCGGGTAGCCCTGCAAATCGGTAAATTTCGTGCTGGACTGCAAGGCAATATCAAGGAAGCCTAGCACATTTAGTCCGCCTGTGAGGATTAGCCCATTGTCTTGGCGCAAGTCTTTCATCGCACCAAGGCGCAGATCAAAGCCCTTCCAGATAAATCCCGCACCTCCGCCTACCATTTGGCTTTTTTGATCCTTGGTGCTAAAGGCAATGATATCATTTTGTGTGAGATCCACATCAAAGGCGAGGTTAAACCCTGATTGTGTGTAATACGCCGCTCCAGCACGCACTTGGGGCTTGATCACGATATTTTCTAGCGTGGATTGGAAGGTGGGGGAGTTTAGGTTTTTGCCCACAAGCCCAAAGGTGAGATTACGGAATTTGGGCAAATCGATCTCATACACCATACCCACATCCACGCCTATGGCTTTGTCCATCGTCGCGTTTTTAAAGTCCTGCACGATATTGCTCATCTCCGCGCCAAAGTCCGTGCTCGTGGTGATGGCGATTTTGTTTTGCATACTCATACTATTCATCAGCTTTCCCGCGACACCTATGTTGAGATTGCCGCTTTTGAGATAAAAGGTGCGCGCGTAGCCAATTGGGATCTCGCTTAGCACGAAAGAAGTCATATAGATACTGTGCGCATCTTGGGCGTTTGTGCCTTGCAGGGAGGCGATGAGTGAGTGATTGTCGTAGGCATTTTTGTCCGAGATTCCATAAGTGTAGCCACTATCGGTGATTTTTAGCTCATAGTATTGGTTGCCCGCTTCGATGATGAGGCGCATTCTATCTGGATTGGCATTAAGCGAGATATTAGAATACAGCGAGCCAAATAGCCCTACCGCAAATGTGCCTATCATATCGTTGAGCGGGCGCGAGCCTAGCTGGAAGACTAGCCCGTTTTGACTGACGAGATTCATATGATTGTCTTGGAGGGCGCGCTGCACCATCGCGATGTCTTCCATAGATTTATCAAGCCCTTTGTCCGAGCCTTTGCTGATACTAATAGAAGAGATGGCGTTAGTGAGAGCACCTGACACACTGCCTGCGCCACTACCATTGCCGATTTGGAGATTGTCAAAGTCTATGCCCCCCGCCACGCTCTCTATGAGGTCCTTTTGGATATCTGTGAGACTGGAGCTGCTTTGGATATTTTCTTTGATTTTGTCGATGAGGTCGTTGTAGTTGCCACTTTTGTGGCTTTGGAGATAAGATTCTAGCTTTTGCTGTGTGGTTTGTCCGGTGGTGGTGCCCCCTAATACAGAATCTAATGCCTTGTCAATCGCGCCTACCACACCATCAACCGCGCCACTTGCGCCACCACCACTGAAAGTGCTTGCAAGCCTTGTCGCGGTGTCTTGCATATTGGCAATATCGATCGTGGCGAGCTGGGCGATGTTTTTCTCTTGGACATTGACACCAAAGCTATAGCCAAACTTCACTTTTGGCGAGGCAGAGAGCAGTGCTGGATTGTAATACAAGCCAAAGGCTGAGTTTTTGAGCGCGACACCCGCGCCGCCCATACTCGCCGAGACATTGCCCATCGTCCCAAACTCTAGTGCATACGCACTCGCACCCATCGCCGCTAGCACATACGCAATCTTTTTCATACGCTTATCCTTAGATTCTAAAATCTCTAAAAGACAAAGCCGCCGCCGATTTGCAACGCAAGGTATCGTGGGAGGGTGCTGCCATCAAAGCGTCCTGTGGAAGTCGAAACCGCAAATGCCACATCGACAAACCCAAACCCAAGGCCGGCTGAAAAAATCGCGCCATTATCCTGACGCAAATCCTTTGCTAACCCAGCACGCACATCAAAGAGTGCAAAATCCACATCGATTCCCGCGCCTAGCTTTTGGGATTGGAGCTTTGTATTGGTGAGATTCCACACATCGTTATTAGTGAGATCCGCATCGGCTGCGATGGTGATATGCTCTCCGATAGCATAGCCCACACCAAGCCTTGCTTGTGGGCGCACCTTAAGCTCTGAATCTGCAAAAGAAAAGGTGGGGGTATTGAGATTTTTGCCCACGAGTCCTATCGTGAGATTTTTCATCGGCTCGTATGTCACGCCCACATCGATACCAAAGGCACTGCGCTTGTCATCGCCCACTTTTAAGACATCTTGGAGCGTATCTTGGATTTGATCTGCCTTAAAAGTCGTATCAAACTTCACGCTAGAGTGGGTAAATGCAGCACTCATAAACTTCAGAGCAAGCCCTGTGCTAAACTCCCCTATGGGTGTCTTAAACGCATAGGCATAGCCTAGCGGTATCTCTGTAACGCTCAATCCACGTGCCTCAAAGGTTAGATTCGCACTATCCACATTGGTTTGACTTGTAGGCAAAAACCCACCAAACGAAGTAGAGGCATACAGGCTCTGCGTGTAGCCAATCCCAAGATTCCCAAAGGGCAATTCCGGAAGTTGTAGCACCAAAGCTGCGTTAATCTTAAAAGCCACATTATTATCTTTAAGGAGTGTGTTAAAGGCATTGATATCGGATACGGAGCTTAGGTTGTAGTTTAGAATCTCAAACATATTTTTATGGCTAATCGCTCCACTCACGCTATAGCCTAACTTGACACCGGGCTTTGCACCCAAAAGCGCGGGGTTAAAGAATAATCCATAAGGGCTATTTTTTACCGCGACACCCACGCCGCCCATACCAAAAGCTTTGTGCCCCACTTCATTAAACTCTAGCGCCAAGCCAACGCTAGAAAATCCAAAAACCAATGTGCTTGCCACAAGTGCTTTAAGTGATTTCATCTCATCTCCTTGTGTTTTTGTCTAGTTTTCTGAAGAGTTGCTTATGGTAGCATAAAACTCATAAATCGGCAATTTAAACAAAAATTCACAACCTAGATTCTAGGTTTAGTGAGCCTGCTCTGGCTTGTAATCGAGGTTTTCTTGCACCACAAGCGCGTGGGGCTTGTAGTGGCTTTGTAAAAGCTCAATATGCAATGAGACTTTTAGCGTGCCTGAAGCGCGATCCTCGCGCACCTCAAGTGGCGCGCTAAGCTCGAGGACATAGGGCAGCTTGCTAAGCCTGCGCATAAACTCCAAAAGCTTGGCATTAGAATCCACATAGCCGCTAAGCTCGTAGCGAGTTTTGCTAAGCGCGTCCTGCTCACTGCGCAATAAGACTTCGAGTGAAAGACTCACAAAGTCCTCGTGCAATAGCTCCAAAAGCTCATCGGGAGTGCTCGCATAGAGCTTGTTAAACAATGCGCGATTGTCATCGATAAATCCCCGCACCTGCGCGCTAAGAGCGGTAAAATCGGCGTTAGTTTGCTTATAGATGAGCTCGGCGCGTCTATTCTCGGTTAGCTGGGCTTTGTAGGCATAGATTTTGGGCATAATCACCTTGGTAATGCCAATGAGGGCAAGCACGACAAACAGACAAAAAAACAGCGCATTTTTCACGATAAATTCTGTTTTGTATTCGCTCATTTGCCACTCCTTGTGCGGATTTTGCTTGTAGATTCTGTGCGCATAGATTCTTACCTATGGATTTTGCAAGCTCTGCAATCTGGGGTGTTTTTGGCTCACTGAAACAAAATTAAACCACCCATTCACAAGCGGGAAAAACTCCGCCCTGCTCTCATCAAAGCTCGCCTTTAGCGGAGCTTCTAGCAAAAACACATACACTTCCTTAGATGGCGTGATACCGCCAAGCTCGAGCTTGTGCGTATCGATTTTGAGCCAATGGAGCGTGATTTGGGCGGGGATAATGTCTAAGAGCCGCTTAAAGCCATCGGCAAATCGCTCATTGCTCGATTTTGTCTGTGAATCTGCCCCCCCGATGATAGCGCTCACGCGCGCTTGCTCAAAGTGCAGGCGACTGAGATAATCCTTAGCAGCGATGATATTTATATCGAGGCGTTGGGTGCGGGATTCTAAATCTTGTAGCTCGTTTTGCTTGCGGTGCGTCTGATAGTCTATGAGCATACCAAAAAGCGCGATACAAATCATCATAAGCACGATATAAAAAATCCATATTTTAGTAAGGCGGCGGAAAATCGATTTGGGCTTAGGCTGGATAAAGCTATAGGTGCGCATTTATGGATTCTCCCTCTGCATAAGCTCGATGAGAATCTTAGCGAGATTCACACGCTTTAGCTCCACATCTAGTAGCAGGGTGTTTTGGATATGCGTGAGGGCTTGGGGCGACATACCATAGGTGTCAAAAATCACGATTTTTTCTAAAAAGTCGCTGCGATAGAGATCGTTGCTATAAAATTCATTGATACAATTGATAATCGTCTCGGCGGCATTGTGCGCGCGGGCGATATCGCGAAACTCCTCGATACGCGAGTGCTCCTCTTGCTTTTGCTTTTTTAGCTCGATTTCTTTAGGGAGGAATTCCTCCTCTAGCACCTCTTTATCGATATCCTCTAGCTCGCCGATTTCTTTGAGTTCATCAATAGAAGAGCCTATCGCCCCTTCGAGATTTTTCATATCTAATAGAGAGCTCACCTCGCCTATCTCATCTTGCGTCTCATCGCTAGATTCTAGGGAATTACCGAGAGAAAAATATCCGCCAAAGGACACGCCCTGCGTATCGGCTACCATTATGCTGATACTGCCGCGCGAGTGGAGGACATACATACGATTGCGCTTGTGCAGATTGCTCTTGCTCAAAAACTCAAGCGCAACAAATGGCGAAAAGAGATAATCTAGCCCTAATGCCTTGAGGTAGCGCACGCGGTTTTCATCAATAGCGCGCTTTTGGATATAGCACATCCACCCATCAAAGGCGATGAAAGTATTATCGCTTGCCTTGATGCCAAACTTCTGGACTTGGGATTTTTGCGTGGTGCTCACTAAGCCTTGGTTGTAGGTTTTAGAAAACGCACCTAGAAAGCTAAAGGGATATTTGCGCTTATAGCTTCTGATGAGTTTGGCGGCTTCTATGGGGAGCTCGCTATTGCTACATTTGAATTCTTTGTGAATCTCTTCTTTGGTGTGCTTGTTTTTTTTTACCACGATAGAGAGGTTGCAAGTCTTGCCATCAACATCTACGCCGATGAGCGTGGTGCAAAAGAGCGGTCGCAAAAGACTAGAGAAGTGTAGCAAGCCCAATCCTTAGACTAAAATCTCATCTATTGTATCTTATAAAACTTTTAAACTTCTTTATGCGCGCCATCTATGCTATCCATATAGGCTAAAAGCTTGTCCTTAGCCTCTGCTAGTGACATAGCAGCCTCCACGCTAAAGCCCTCAATGGCATAAAAATCCATCGTGCCAAAGGGCTTTGGGATTTTGAATCTATCCCAAGTCTTTAACTCCCAATATTTGCTAAACTTCACGCGCAGAGGCACGATGGGCACGCCCGTTTTTTGACTCATCGCTATCACGCCATCGGCAATAGAGTGATAGGGTCCCTTAGGTCCATCGGGAGTGATGCCCATATCATAGCCTTGCTTTAGGAGCTGGATAGATTCTATAAGCACCTTCAAGCCGCCCTTAGAGCTAGAGCCGCGCAGGGTATCAAGCCCGAAATATTTATAGAGCTTTACCATAATCTCCCCATCAAAGTGCTGGGAAGAGATGATATAAAAGCCCTTGGCGCGCTCTTTGCCCATTTGCTTTTTGGCATATCTGTATAAAAATGGCAGCATCAAAAACTCCCCGTGCCAAAAGGCTGCCACGAAGTTTTTGTGCATCATCGCTTCGTGGAGATGGAATCTACGCCGTGAAGTGAGATAGAGCACCCATAGCAGTGCCCACACAATGCGCGGCAGGAAAAACAACAAAAGCTTGCGTTTAGTCTGCTTGGACAGCATACAACTCCCCTATGGATTGAAATCGCGCCATTGTAACGCATCTTTGCTTACTTGTCTATTTGTGAGGACATTAACTAACGCTTTAGCGTATCTTTGGCATAATGGCGCGGATTTAGATTCTGTATTTTAAGGAGTCCTTGATGGCAGATATACTAGAGCAGGCACTTAGAGGAGAAAACCTCACTCCAAGCGAGCTTAGCAAGCTTTATGATCTAGATATTTTCACACTGGGCAAGGCGGCAGATTCTATCCGCACGCACAAATACCAAAAAAAGGCGTTTTTTAACCTCAACCGCCACATAAATCCTAGCAATATTTGCGCGGATGTGTGCAAATTCTGCGCGTTTTCGGCACATAGAAAAAACCCAAACCCCTATGAGATGAATCTCGATGAGATCCTCGCCCAAGCCATCGCCTCCTACAACAACGGCGCCAAAGAAGTGCATATCGTCTCTAGCCACAATCCAAACTACACATATGAGTGGTATATGAGTGTCTTTAAAGAAATCAAAAAAGCCCTGCCACATATCCATATCAAAGCCCTAACCGCGGCGGAGGTGGATTTTTTGGACAGGAAGTTTAATAAGGGCTATGATCGCGTGCTAGAGGATATGATAGAATCTGGCGTAGATTCTATGCCCGGTGGCGGCGCAGAGATCTTTGATGAAAAGGTGCGTGCGTATATCTGCAAAGGCAAAGTGAGCTCCACGCGCTGGCTTGAGATCCACAAAGCGTGGCATTCTCTGGGCAAGATGAGTAATGCCACTATGCTCTTTGGACATATAGAATCCCGCGCGCACCGTATCGATCATATGCTGCGCCTAAGAGAGGCTCAAAGCCCACAGGAGCGCGTAGATTCTAAAAATGGCGGGTTTAATGCCTTTATCCCCCTGCTGTATCAAAGGCAAAATAATTACCTAAGTATCAAAGACTTTCCAAGTGGGCAGGAGATCCTAAAGACTATCGCCATAGCGCGGATTTTGCTCCATAATATCCCGCATATCAAGGCTTATTGGGCGACTTTGGGGATTAATCTCGCGGTGGTGGCGCAGGAGTTTGGCGCGGATGATTTAGACGGCACAATTGAGATGGAGAGCATACAATCTGCTGGCGGGGCAAAGAGCAAAAATGGCTTTGACAAAGATGAGCTCATCTTTCAGATACAAAATGCCGGATTTACCCCCGTAGAGAGGGATTCGCTCTATAATGAAATCAAAGTGTATGCGTGAGGGTAACCGCGCAAAAAGCCGATATATGAGGTGTATTTATAGCGTTTTGGAGGGCAGAATATGAGACAAAAAACTATACAAAAAAAAGTCGAGCTTGTGGGCATAGGACTACACAAAGGCGTGCCTGTCAAGATGACGCTAGAGCCGCTAGCAGAGAATAGCGGGATTGTGTTTTATCGCGAGGATATGGGCGTGAGTATCGAGCTAAAGCCACAAAATGTGATCGATACGACTATGGCAACCGTGCTGGGCAAGGATGGCGCGAAAGTCTCTACAATCGAGCACCTCCTCTCGGCTATCCACGCACACGGGATTGACAATCTCAAAATCTCGCTTGATAACGAGGAAGTGCCCATAATGGATGGCAGCGCGATAGGGTATTGTATGCTTTTGGAGGAAGCGGGGATTATCAAGCAAAACGCGCCCAAAAAAGCCCTAGGGATTAAGAAGCCCATAGAAGTCAAAGACGGCGATAAATTCGTGCGCCTAGAGCCTAGTGAAAAGACGATTTTTGACTTTTCTATCCAATTCCCCCATCAAGCCATCAAAAACCAAAGCTACAAATTCACCTTTAGCACCAAAGCCTATATCGATGAGATTGCGCGCGCGCGCACCTTTGGGTTTTTGAGCGAGGTAAATTATCTGCGCTCCATAGGACTGGCAAAAGGCGGGGATTTGAGTAATTGTATCGTGCTTGATGATCACGGCGTGATGAACAAGGAGGGGCTGCGGTATAAAGATGAGTTTGTGCGGCATAAGATCCTCGATGCGATTGGCGATATGGCGCTTATTGGTATGCCATTGCTTGGCACATACATCGCCTTTGCCGGAAGCCACAAGCTCAATCACTTGCTGACGGAGAAAATCCTAGATGATGAAAGCGCGTATGAGCTCATCACGCTTGAGAATGAAGCAGAAGATGAAGCGATGGATTATGCGATAGCACCACAGGAAGTAGAAAAAATCTAAAGCCATAGCGGCGTTATAGAATCTCGCGCAGAGATTCTATAATCGTATGTGCGCATAGAGCCAGAGCAGGGACTTGCCCCAAGCCCTAGTGCAAGCTTGCCCTAGCAAATGTATTAAAGGATAGAATCTACAAAATCCACAACGCAGATTCTAAACAATACAGAATCTAAAGCAAATTCACAATCTCATCAAAGCTCAGAATCTAACCTCTTAGATTCATATCCTTTAAGGGTGTCCCATAGATTCACAAATCTCGTGTTTGCGCAAAAAAAAATGGGTTTTATCCCCTCCCCGCACTCGCTAAAAGCCCCCAAAAAGATAAAGCCGCTTTTTGCTGTGGCTTGGATTGCAACCCGTTGGCTCTTTTGGCTCTTTTTGCGCAGCCACAGCACACATATCTTTTAGTAGGAGAGCCTCGCTGTAGGCAAAGTGCAAGATTCTGTAAAAACGCAGTTTCTTTAGAAAAATCGGCGGTGGGGCTGCTGGCACCTTATTGCTGATGCTTCTAAAGAAGCTACGCTTTGCCACACACAATGAGCGCAAAATGGGGCGATGGGGGTGGTATGCGCTTTGCGTGCTGCACATTTATGTGATTTTTGCTGCGCAAATCCGTAAAAATGGCAGAATCTATGGCAATAATTCTGCTAGAGACTTGCGCTACCGCCCGTTATTTGGATATAGCAAAGGCTTAATGAGGTTTTTGGTGTGATGAATTGTGTGATGGCTTTAGAATCTGCTTGAGTGAGATTCTAATCTCTAAACATAGATTCTGTGATCCTGTAAGGTTTTAGACTCTATAACGCATTTTATAGAATCTAGCTTGCTTTATAGAATCTACGCAAACGCCGCGCCGCATTCCCAAGCGCAACTACACTAACAGATTCTATAATCTTACTCTAGATTCTGTGTATGCTCGCACAAGCGGAGCGAGCGGGGGTTACCCCCTTGAAGTGATAACAACTTGCCTTTGACAAATTGCACTACAGACATAAACTCCTAGAGCTTAAAAGGATTTTCGACAACCTTTTTGCGATCGATGATATATGGGATGAGTGCCATATGTCTCGCACGCTTAATCGCCACTTCCACGCGCTCCTGCCACTTCTTGGTATTGCCTGTGAGGCGGCGGGGCATAATCTTGTAGCGTTCTGAAAGGGAATGCTTGAGCATATCCACATCTTTGTAGTCGATAAATTCTAGCTTTGCCTCTGTGTAGCGGCAGTATCGTTTTGAGTATTTTTTCTTTTCCATAATTTCTCCTTTAGAATGGTATTTCTTCGTCGTCTATGTTGATTTCTGGGATATTTTGCGCATAAGCATTGCTTGGTTGGGCGTTGTATGCTTGTTGTGGTTGGTTGTAGCTTGGATTTTGCGGTGCTTGGGTGTAGCCACTATTATTGTAGCCACCATCATAGCCATTGTAGCCCGCGCCATCTGCGCTTTGCGAGCGAGAATCTAGCATTTGCATACTTTCAGCGATGATGCTATGCTTGGAGCGTTTTTGTCCGCTCTGATCTGTCCAACTCTCAAAGGACAATCGCCCCTCAATGAGGATTTTTGAGCCCTTTTTAAGGTATTGGTTAGCGACTTCTGCGCTCCTGCCAAATAGCCTAACATCCACGAAGCACACTTCCTCGCCCTTGCTCCCATCTTGCTTGTTGTAGCGGCGATTTGACGCAAGCCCGAGTGTCGCCACCGCACTCCCACTAGGCAAATAACGCAAATCCACATCACGCGTGAGATTCCCTACCATAATGATCTTATTATACATCATATCCCCCTTAGGCTTCCTAGCTTACGCCTCTTGTGTCGCCTCAGTCTCTTGCACTCCTGCCTCTTGAGGTGGGGTAGGCTGGGCTTTTTGCTTTTTTGGTTCTGGCTTGTTGTTAGCCCTATCTACGAGCGTTTGCCACGCTTTTTGCTCTCTTTTGTTTTCGTATTTGATGACGATAAACCGCAAAATCTCTTCGTTGATTCTATAATTCCTCTCAAGCTCTGTGATGAGGGTCGTTGGGGCTTTGAAGTAGATTACAAAGTAGTATCCGCGCTTGTTTTTCTTAATCTCATAGGCGAGATTTCTCATACCCATATCTAAGCAAGTCTCGATAACGCCGCCATTTTTGGTGATAATGTCTTTGAAAAAATCAATCTTTGCCTTGATTTCTTCCTCCACTAGAGTGGGTTTGATGATAAACATCGTTTCGTAGTGTTTCATAAGCTCTCCTTTTGGTGTAACCGCCCTTTCGTCCAAATCTCCACAATCGGCAAAAGAGCAAGGCTTAAGGGGCGGATTTTATCTCAGCATAGCTTGAATTTTGATTAAAGTGGTCAGAGAGTTTTTGCTCCTGCCGCTCTTGGCGTCCATATCCCAACGATTGAGCAAATCAAAAATCTCAATATAATCCACCTCCTTGAAATACAAGCAATACTTGCGCTGCCGCTCTAGAATATGCTTAGGCGGGGTAAATCCTAGAATCTCGCTCGCATTGAGGCTGCCGTGCGTCTTGATATAGCTAAAAAACAAAAAAAGCTGATAAAAAAACCGCTGCAACTCCCGCACAATCATCACTTCGCTCGTGCCCTCCTCATAGATATTTTGTAAAATCTTCACAAAGGGCTTTTTGTCCATCAGGGCACAAAATAGCTCCTCGACGCTAAAGCTCGCTATCCCCTCGCACAAAAACCGCACCTCCTCGCTGCTCACCACTCGCGCGCCCTCTTGTGAATCTAGCCCGATAGCAAACTTCTCTAGCTCCTTGTGGGCGATTGCAAGGTTGCTATTTTGTAGCTCTAGGATATAGCGCAAATCTTGGGTGTGAATCTCTATCCCTAGCTCTTTTGTGCGTGCGCGCAAAAACTCCACGCTCTCCTGCACACTTGGCTCAAAAAAGCGCACCTCCGCCACCGGGATAGCACTGCTACTAAAGGCATTGGCAAACGCGCGCGCATCTTGCATATACTCCGCCTCACTTTTAGAACTAGAGATATGAAACTCGATGATAAGCGCGTTGCTTGGGTTAGATTCTATGGCCTTGAGCAGGGATTGGCAGGATTTTTTATCGAGCTTTTTATCAAGCTTTAGCAGGATAAAGGTATCGCCCCCAAAAAGCGAGTTTTGGCTAAGGAGCGAGTGGATAGCCTCCACATCGCACTCATCATAAAAAAACCGCTGCACCTCCTGCCCGTTTGAGAGCAGCGCAGCGATCTTGCTCCCATAATGACTGATGAGAAACTCATCTGCCCCATAGAGCAGATAGGCACGGGGCGGATTTGGCTTACTAAGGAGAGAATCTAAATCTTTTTTATACATCAACGCGCACATTCCTTTACATTTTTTGTAAAAAAATATTGACAAAATATGTAAAAATTTTTATAATAACACAAAAATTTTAGCATCTAGGGATATAAAAATGAATAAACCACACAAAAAACTTTTGCGGAACAAAATGAAAGATTTAGGGCTACATTTGGTGGATCTCGCGGAGTTTTTGGACATTTCAAGACCCACAGCCTATAAATTTATAGAATTGTATGAATTAGGACATAGAAACAAACTAGATTCACACATATTGGGGCTTTTTGACTTTATCGACCAGACTCCAAACCTCACAAAAACAAAGGTTTTTAGCTATATCGTGGAGCATATCACAAAACTTAGCGAGCTAAAGACCAAGGAGCAGCTCATAAAAAACCTCATAGACAAAAACAATCCCACAAAAGTGGAGTTTATCAGCAAAATCTGCAAAGAAAGTATTTTTGATCCAATCCTAGGATATTTGCTTGAGTGTGAAAAGATTTTGCACACAAAGAGTGGTACTCGCAGAAAAAATCTCAATCAAAGTGATTGTGAAAAACTAAGAGCCCTCAAGGTTTTTTATGAAAGCTTGGGGCTAAAACTCATATAAAAGGAACAACGATGGACATCACAAAAATAACATTTAAGGATTTTAGAAATTTGGGTTGTATCAACTTGGCATCAGACAACACAAATGGCTTGAGCAATACTCTTAAGCTAAATGGGGGGGGGGCTAATAGTCCTTTTGGGCGCGAATAACGAGGGTAAAAGCAATGTGCTAGATGGCTTAAGCAAGCTTGGGAGATTCTATGAAGATGAAGCCCTTAATAAAGAAAAGGATAAGCCAAATTTTTATAGCTATGAGGGCTTACCAAGAATAATAGCACACTTAGAGGACACACTAGAGCAAGCCCAAGATGATTTCTCGGATAAAACATACAACATCACTTTTACAAAGGGAGTGATTGAGAAGGGATTAGAAAATCATCCAGAAATTGGAGATGAGGCGACATACAAAGCATTTTTACAAAAACTTTTGGAGAGCGATAAGACAATAGTCTATGGAAAAGATCAAGAAGGCACAAGAGATGAGATAAAGATTTTTCTCGCAGAACATAATCTCACATTGTGTTGTAGTGCGACAAATGGTGGGAGGTCTTTGCAATGCTTTTCTATCCTAGAAAACAAAAGTTGTGAATCTATCAAGGATTTTGATAGGGCTACTACATTGCGATGTGGGTTTGTAACCAACGGCTCCAAGGGCACAAATGATGCTAGTGAGCTACGAGAGTACCTCAAAAATTTCAAAAAAAACATCAAAGAAAAATATCAACTAGAAATGTGGCTAGAAAATGGTAGCACGCGATACGAATCTAACCTGCCACAGATTGAAGACATAAGCGAATTGACAGAAGAGATAGAGCGGATTATCACAAATATAAAAAACCTTGATAAAACATTGGTAGAACTGGATTCTGGCTGGAATTCTGCTGGATGGAGGCGTAATCCAAACAGGGGAGAACTTCATAAGATTCTTAAACAACTAGAGGATTCAAAGCACAATTCTGGTGAGGCAATACAAGCCTATGAGAAATTTCATACATTTTTTCAAGACAATATGGAGAGTTTGATAGAAACATATAAATATAAACTTAAATCTAAAAATATAGACTTAGAGCCTCGCTCGCCCAGTGCGCTGCGCCATCTCGTCAAGATTGATGAAGCATTCCCCCAAATTTACCATTATAAGCAAAGCGAACTCAAAGATGATGATTTAGAATCCAAACCAAACGACTTTCAGGATTCTGCATTTTTCAAGGCACTTTTTGCAATATTAGGGGAGGACACACAATCCACCATACGAAAAATATATGAAGACCACAAAAATACCCCACATCTAAAATCATATCTCACCAGCGCACAAAAAGAACTCAATAAACTTGTGCAAGAAAAAATTGATAGACGATTTAATGAGCTATATTGCCTAGAGCAAGTCGTGTATCACTTTGAGCTAGGGCTAGAGACAGGATTGCTCTCTTTTATGATGTATAAAAATGATGAAGTCCTTGAACTAAGCAAACAAAGCGTGGGCTTTAGGAAATTTTTTGCTCTATTTTTTAATTTTCTCTATCGAGCCAATCTCAAAAGTGGTGATATCGTGCTTATCGATGAAGCCGAAGCCCACCTAAGTGTGCCAGCCCAAAGAGATTTTAGGAAGTTTTTAAAGGATTTTGGACAAAATCAGGGCATTATCTTTATCATCGCCACACATTCGCCCTATATGCTTGATAGCGATTATCTTGATGAAATTAGGATTGTGAAAAATCTCAGTGCGCAAGATGCAGATTCTATGGGATACAAGGGCACGGCGATTATCAATGACTTTTCGGTTATTGCTGAAGAAGATGCTGATACGCTCCACGAGATTCGCAAGGCTTTAGGCACAAACTTCACACCAGATGATAGGGTGATTTTTGTAGAGGGCATTTCGGATTACAACTATCTCACAGCTTTTAAAAATCTCTACAAGCAGGAAAAAGGAAAGATAGACCTAGCCTTTTTGCCAATCGCTGGAGTGGGCAGAGGCGAGGAGGGCAAGGGCATCAGCAAAGCCCAAGAGCAAAAACTCAAAGCCATACTTAAATTTGCCAAAAGCTGCAGGATAGCTAACCCCATACTTTTGGTAGATAACGATGGAGCAGGCAAAAGTATGGAAGATTTGGGGAAGGGAGAATTTAAAAAAGAACTATCTGTTTTAAATCTTGCAGAATTCGCACAAACAGAAGGTATAAAAGATATAGAATCTCTGTTTTCTAATGAGGAACAAAAAAGATTTGGCATACTCACAAGCGATGAGATTAAAGAACATAAAAAGAACGATACCTATCAAAAAGATATGAGCAAAAATATCACAAGTCGTAGATTCAAATACAGCCACATTAAAGAAGTGAGCAAAGAAACAAAAGAACGCTTTTTCACGCTTTTAGAATCTCTGAAAAAATATGAGGCTTTGTGACAACTACCCCATAGCTCCCAATGCCACGCCATATATCTCACGCGCTATGAGATCCGCGCCCACAATGCGCACGCACAAAGTGGCAAACTTCTCTAGCTCCCCGCTAGTGTCCGCCAAGCCCACTGCATTTGGCGCATTTGCCACATTTGGCGCGCTTAACGCATTTATAGAATCTACGCAATCCAACTCCGCACAATCCACCAACACATACGCGTGGGGGATAAGAGTAAGCGCCAAGCAGCGCACAAACCCATCATCGCGCTCACCAAGCACGATTGCTTCACACACGAGCGCCCTTTTGCTCGATGTTTTGCTCGCCCTTTTGCGCGACGATTTTTGCACCTCCAGCAGCCCTAGCACATAGCGCACACTTTTGTAATCATTAAACTCCCGCTCTAGGCGGTTTATGGCTTTTTGCTTGAGGTTGAGCTCTTGAGCGATGCTCTGTGTGTGCTCACAGAGGTATTCTAGCTCTTTAGTCTCACGCAGGAGGGACTTTAGTATCCTATGCACGCACAGATCGCTATATCGGCGGATTGGCGAGGTAAAATGCGTATAAAGGCTAAAGCCTAGCCCAAAGTGCTCCGCAGGAGTCGCGCTATAGCACGCCTTGGCAAAAGAGCGGATAATAAGCGTGTCGATGACTTGCGCAAACTGCTCGCCCCGCTCCCGCGCCCAGCTCTGAATCCCCGCAATCTGTGCGCGCAGCTCCCCGCGCACTATGGGCGCGCCAAGCTCCTGCATATCGTAGAGGAGCTGCGAGATTTTGCTCTCTTTGGGCGGTTGGTGGATTCTATAAATCCCGCTAGGCGCGTGCGTGTGGAGCATTTGCGCCGCAGCGATATTGGCTAGGAGCATAGATTCTTCGATGATATGATGAGAGAGCGAGCTAGTCTCAAGGCGTATGCGCGCCACCTCGCCCTGTGAATCCAACTCTATGCGCACATCGGGGCTATGGAGATCGTAACCACTGCGCAGGCGATTAGCGCGGAGTTTGCGCACCTGTGGGATATAGGATTTGAGCCATTGCAGGGATTGGGGCAAGCTATCGCCCTCCAAAAGTGAATCCAAACTATCATAATCCCTATGCTCACGCGCTTTGATAATCCCCTCATAGAGCCTAGCATCCACCGCCCTGCCCTCGCTTAAACTAATCTCCCACACGAGTGCGAGGCGCAAGCGATTTTTTTGCAACGAGCAAAGCCCGCTAGAGAGCGCAAAGGGCAGCATAGGCACGACGCAATCCGGGAAATACACGCTAAAGCCCCGCTCCCGCGCCTCTTTATCCAGCGCGCTATTTTTGCTCACATACTCACTCACATCGGCAATCGCCACATAGAGCGTTTGGGCGCGCTCATCATAATAAATCGCGTCATCGTGATCCTTAGCCCCCTTAGGATCGATGACGCAAAACTCCAAATGCGTGTAATCGCGTCTGTGTGGGTAATGCGCGCGCAGCACACGCGTGCCATAGCTCTGAGCGAGCAGGAGGCTTTGTGGCGTGAAGTCCTGCGCTATGGCGTATTGCTCGAGCACAATTTGCGTATCGATACGCGCGTCATCAAGCACGCCTAGCACCTTTGTGATCTCAAGCGAACGGAGATTGATTTTGATCACGCAGTTTGGGGGCAGGGCGCGGAGGGATTTTTGTGAGGCTTTGGGGGTGTATCTCTGTGCGTTTTGTAGGTTTAGGGCGTATATCGCGCCCTTTTGCTGGAGCAGCACACAGATAGCAAAGCCCTCTCTCGCCTCTAGCACGCACACAAAGCGCGCTATCTTTTTGTAGCGCATTATGCCTTTGCGCTTGCCCTGCTTGATGGATTCTATCTTAGCAAGCACGATATCGCCGCTAAAGGCGTTGCGCGGGAGGTTTTTGATAATGAGATCTTGGCGGTGGTGCGGGTGTAGGGGCGTGAGGAAGGCGTGGGATTTGCCTAGAGGGAGATCTAGGATACCGATGAGGAAGTTTGGCTTTAGCCTCACATAGGGTTTGTTTTGTGAATCTCGGTTTGGGTTTTTTGGGGTGGGTTGCGTGCTTTGTTGTGAATCTATGTGGCTAGATTCTGTAAATGCCTTGGATTCTATGCCCCCTAGATTCTGTATTTTTTCATTTTTCAGAATCTCTTTAGATTCTGTGATTGTTTCAGAATCTAAGTGGCTAGATTCCGAAAGTTGTGTGTCCTTTAGAA
>NZ_CASDOV010000009.1:0-45896 GCF_949282165.1 uncultured Helicobacter sp.
TCGCTTTTTCCGCTTCTAGCGCAATCGTTGCGGAGGCACTACTGCCTCCTTGTTCCAACGATTGCACACCACGAAGCGGGCGAGTGTCGGTTGGTGCTACCGCGCTACATATCTTATTGGATTTTTGCTGCGCAAAAATGGCAGAATCTATTGGTATAGATTCTGCTCGGCTCGTGCTTGCGCACGCATTATTATTTACATTTGGCAAAGCCTCGCTAGGATTTTTTGGCGTTGTGGATTCTGTAAGATTCTTAGATTCTGAAAAGCTAGATTCTAGATTTTGCTTTTGTGAATCTTTGGATTGTGAATCTAAGCTGCTCAAGCTAGATTCTAAGCTTTCATTAGATTCTGAATCTGCGTCAGATTCCGCGCTTGGCTTGTGCGTGGGGTTACTACTGCAAGCAAAAATTAGTCGTGTGCAAGTGTGGGTTGGTTGCTATCGCAACAAACGCGGTGGGACTTGGGGAGTTTTTGGCGGGTGCGGGAGTAGGAGTGCCTAGAGAATAAGCGCTAGAGGACAAGTGAGCGCCCCCAAACTCGCCAAATCTACGCAATCTAGCAAATACTTGCCCGCTTTGGCTAACTTAAGCGCAGCGAGACAAAAAGAGCCATTTTCCCACGCACAAGCCTAAGTTTCCCTCATCGCTCACAAAATCTCCAAAATCCTCTCCACCACGCCCCTAGGATCTTGCGCCCTATAAATGGGGCGTCCAACGACGATAAAATCGCTCCCCACGCGCTTTGCCAATGCCAAATCCGCCACGCGCTTTTGATCGCTGCTCTCCTCGCCAAATGGGCGAATCCCGGGCGTGAGCGCAATGAAACTCTTGCTCGTGGCTGCCTTGATACTCTGTGTCTCAAAGCACGAGCACACCACGCCATCGCACCCACTCTCATAGGCTAAAACCGCCATATTGCGCGCGTGATTGAGAATAGGGGTGTTATAAATCTGCCCAAAGTCCTCCTGCCCAAAGCTCGTAAGCGCGGTGACAGCGAGGATACGCGGCGCGGTGGGGTTTGTCTCCCTATAGCGCGCCAACGCCCTCATCGCCTGCGCGCCACTGCTCGCGTGGATTGTGAGCATATCCACGCCTAGGGCGTGAATCTCGCGCATCGTATCAAGCATCGTGTTTGGGATATCATAAAGCTTGAGATCCAAAAACAGCCTAAAATCCCCAATCCTGCGCAAGTCTTCCAAAAACTCCTTGCCATCGCGCACAAAGCTCCTTAAACCCACTTTGAGCCACAAATGCGCACTATGGCTTTTGAGCAGTCGCACAAGGGCGAGGTTGGATTCCCTACTCTCTCTATCGAGTGCCACGCAGAGCTTTGGTGCATTTGCCCTGCCACTCATTGCGCGCCCTCTGTGGTTGTTTGGGCATTTTGCGCAGGCAGATTCTGCGAGCTCGCACCGCTTCGCTCCGCCTTGTCTTTGCGCATTTTTTGTATGGAATCTAGCACGCCATTAATCAGCCGCGGCGCGTTCTCATCGCCATATATTTTGGCGAGCTCCACAGCCTCATTGATGACAATGGGCACATCGGTTTGCGTGTGGCATAGCTCATACGCCCCAAGCCGCAATATCGAGCATTCAATCCGCCCAAGCCGATTGGTATCCCACTCCTTGAGATGGGCGTTGATGAGCGTATCGAGGGATTTGAGGTTTGCAAGCACGCCATTAAGCAGCCCTAGCGCGAAATCCTGCTGCTTGTGGCGGATTTTTTTCTCCTCTAAAATCTGCGTGGCGTCCTCTATGCTAGCGTGATTGCCCAGCTCATAGGCATAGAGTATCCCAAGCACCGCATTGCGTGCCTGCGTGCGAGTTGCCATCTCACACCCCTAGATTCTGATAGAGGTTGATAAGCTCGATAAGTCCGCTCATAGATTCAAAGCCCTTATTGCCTGCCTTGCTCCCAGCGCGCTGTATCGCCTGATCGAGTGAATCTGTAGTGAGCACGCCAAAGGTTACCGCCGCGCCGTATTTGAGTGTGACATTGGCTATGCCTTTGGTAGCCTCCGCAGCGACATAATCAAAATGCGGCGTATCGCCTCTGATGATCGCGCCAAGGCAGCAAATCCCATCATAATCGCCCTGTGTGAGGAGCTTTTGGAGGACAAAGGGTATCTCATACGCCCCCGGCACAAGCACCAAATCTAGCAAATCCTCATTGCCCCCGTGGCGCAAGAAACAATCCCGCGCGCCCTCTACAAGCCTATCGGTTATGATGTGATTAAATCGTGAGCTGATAATGGCTATTTTCTCATCTCCGCGCAGTTTGAGCGCGCCCTCTATGGTATTCATTCTCTTCTCCTTTATTTTATGATAATGCAAGGGGCTGCAGACTAGGCAGCAGCTCCCTAATGCGCAGCAAATCCTCCACGAGCCCAAAAAGCTCGTGTGTGGGCACCATATTTGCCCCATCGCTTAGGGCAGATTCTGGGTTTAGGTGCGTCTCGGCAAAAAACCCATCAACCCCCACGCTCGCAGCCGCACGCGCGAGGTATGGGACAAAGCGCCTATCGCCCCCGCTTTTACCATCAAGTCCCCCTGGCATCTGCACGCTATGTGTCGCGTCAAACACCACGGGCGCAAATTGGCGCATAATCGCAAGCGAGCGCATATCCACCACGAGATTGCCATAGCCAAAGCTGCTGCCCCGCTCGGTTAGCCAGATTCCATAATGTCTGCTCTGCTCGTATGTGGCGGCGTCCCCCCCACGCGTTTTGATGGCTTTTAGCACCGTGTGCTTCATATCTGCGGGATTCATAAACTGCCCCTTTTTGACATTGACGATCTTTGAGGTTTTCGCCACTGCGACGATGAGATCAGTCTGACGGCACAAAAATGCTGGGATTTGGATCACATCTGCTACTTCTGCGATCGCCTCGGCCTGGTGGCTCTCGTGGATATCGGTGATGATTTTGTAGCCAAATTCTTTTTTAATCTGCGCTAGGAGGGCTAGCCCCTCTCTTAGCCCCGGTCCGCGGTAGGAATCTAAGCTCGTGCGGTTTGCCTTATCAAAACTTGCTTTGAAATAAAAATCGATTTTGGGATTTTGGGCGATGGGAGCGAGGGCTTTGGCGGTTTGGCTAAGATTCTCATAGCTCTCAATCACGCAAGGTCCGCTCATTAATATCATCTTTTCTTGCATTACTTCTCCTTTTCTTTTTGGATTATGGGTTTAAACTCGCGCTTAATCATATTGTAGTTTAAAATCTCCCCCGTCTCAATAATGTAATACCACCCATAGATACTAAGCTCGCCACGATCAAAACGTTCCTCAACAAAGGGATAAGTCATTAGATTCTCAAGCTGCTGCTCGACATTGATTTGCTCAGTGAGCCACATACGCTTGGATTTGGAGCTGGGTTTGAGGGCGAGGACTTTTTGCTTGACAGGCTCTAGGAGCTCGATCCATTTTTGCACATAGGGGGCTTTGTCTAGCTTATTTGGTGGCTCATAAATCGCCGTGCAAGCCCCGCAGTTGCTATGCCCGCACACGATGATATTTTGGACATCAAGGATGGTGATGGCGTATTCGATAGCGGCAGTGGTGGCGAGATAGCCCTTGCGCATAGCATTAGATTCTGTGTAGGGTGGGATAATGTTGCCGATATTGCGCACGACAAACAAATCGCCCGGATCGGAATTAGTGATGAGATTTGGCACTACGCGTGAATCCGCACAGCTGATAAAAAGTGTGTGGGGGTTTTGGGTCTTTTTGAGGCTTTCATAAAGCTCTTGGTGCGCGACATAATCTTCTTCTTGGAACTTAATAGCCCCTTCAAATAATTCTTTCATATTTGCCTTAAAAGTTTTGTGGGTTTTTTAAAGAAAGGATTATAACAAAAGCAAGTATAATGTCGCCTTTAATTTTGCGTAAGGCTGAAGTTTGCGCGCCTAGCTTATCTTACAAGGAATGCAATGTTTGGAGAGATTATCGAGAGTATTGTGAATTTTGTCGGCGATACGGGGTATTTGGGGATTTTTGTGATGATGTTTATAGAATCTAGCTTTATCCCCTTCCCCTCTGAAGTGGTGATGATACCCGCTGGGTATTTGGTGTATAGAGGCGATATGAATGCCGTGCTAGCGGTAGTCGCTGGCGTGGCTGGCTCGCTAGCTGGGGCATTGCTCAATTATTGGCTCGCACTCAAATTTGGGCGAGAGTTTCTCATCCGCTTTGGCAAGTATTTCTTTTTTACAGAATCTAGTATGCAAAAAATGGAGAATTATTTCACCAAACACGGCGAGATTAGCACCTTTGTGGGGCGGCTGATTATGGGTGTGCGTCAGTATATCTCGCTGCCTGCGGGACTTGCACGAATGAATCTCGCTAAATTTTGCTTTTATACCTCGCTTGGTGCGGGGATTTGGGTGATTATCCTCGTGTTTATCGGCTATGGGATTGGCGCTGCCTTTGGAGCGGACTTTGGGGTGGATCATATCGTGCATATTTTTACCACACACGATGAGCTAAGCCCAGAGGAACTAGGGATCAAGCAAAATGTCAAAATGGTTGGCTATGCGTGTTTGGCGTTTGTGGCTGTGGTGAGCGTGGTGTATGTGCTGTATTGGAAGCTTAAAAAATCCAAAAACTAGGAGTGTGAGCGTGATAAAAGTCTATGGCATACCAAATTGTGGCAGTGTGAAAAAGGCACGCGCGCTTTTAGAATCTCTAGGCGTGGCGTATGAGTTTGTGGATTTTAAAAAAACACCGCCAAGCAGGGAGCAAATAACCCACTGGGCGCAAAAATCCTCCCTAAGCACCTTACTAAATACCAAGGGCACGACTTACAAAAAACTTGACTTAAAAGACAAAAACCTAAATGATGAGCAAAAAATAGAGGCTATGCTCACGCACCCCACGCTTATCAAACGCCCCGTTGTGGAATCTAGCACAGAATCTAGCGCGATTGTCGTAGGCTATGATGAGGCAGCGCTCAAGGCTCTTAGCTAGTTTATGCTTATGGAGAGGCGATTGAAAGGGCTTGGCAAATTCTGTGTGTGCGTCCTATGCGCGCTAGTGCTTGGGGCGTGCTCGAGCAAAAAGGTTACTATCCTAGAGCCAAAGGAGCTTAGCACCCTGCCCCAAAACGCAAACTACTACCTCCCCCAAGATCTTTTAGAATTCCCCGAGATAGATTCTAAAGTGCTGCAAAAAGACTACTTGCAGAAGTTTTTTGCCCCGTGGCTCAGCACAAAACCAAATCCTAATGTCGATGAGGTGTTTTGGATACGCCCCTCACTGCTTAAAGCACGCAGTTGGGGGATAAACCTCAAGCCCTATAGCCTACAAGAGAGGCAAAAAATCCTAGATTCTATGCAGCTAGATCTCTATCCAAGTGCCAACAAAAAAGCCATCATCACGAGTAACACAAGCATAAGGGCAGTCCCTAGCGTGCTGCCTAGATTTTCCAAGCGCGATGGCTATCCCTTCGATAGATGGCAAAATTCGCTTATCTTTAGCGGCACGCCGGTGCGTGTGACGCATTATGATAGCTCACGCCGCTTTGCGCATATAGAATCTGGCTTTGTCTATGGTTGGGTGGAGGTGCGTGATATGGCGTTTGTGAGCGATGAGGACGCCAAGCGCATTATGCAGTGGCGCTCCTATGTGATGCCAAATAAAGACAATATCGCGCTTTTAGATTCAAACAATCGCTTTGTTACACAAGCGCGGCTAGGGCAAATCTTTGCGCTCAAAAATCAAACTACAGATTCTTATGAAATCTATGTCGTGCTGCGCCAAGACAATGGCAATGCACGCATTAGCACACTCAAGGTAAAACGCCAAGATTTTTCGCCCTTTCCCTCGGGCTTTAGCCAAACACTTGTGGCGGATTTGCTCACGCAGCTTATGGGGAGGGCGTATGGCTGGGGCGGAATGTATGAGGAGCGGGACTGCTCGGCGTTGGTGCGCGATATTTTTGCGCACAATGGCGTGTTTTTACCGCGCAACTCCAAGGCACAGGTGTTTTATGGAAACAACAGCATAGATTTGAGTAAAATGCCGCCAAAAGACAAAGAAGCCTATATCATCGCCAATGCCACGCCCTTTTACACGATTTTGTGGTTGCAGGGGCATATTATGATATACCTCGGACATACCCAAGGCAGGGCTATCGTGGCTCATAGCGTGTGGAGCGTGACTAGTGGCAAGCGATATGAGAATATGCTCGGCGGCGTGGTTATCACGACTTTGCACATTGGCGAGGAGCACAATGGCGTGTTTAGACGCTCCAAAACCCTGCTAGAGCGTATAGGCGCGATGTCGGATATGACGACGCTCTACCAAGCAATCATCAATCAATAAAATTCACATTGCATATTTTACAAAAGGAGTTTGTTTGAGATATTTGTTTGTGTTGGGGATACTGCTAAGCGTTGCGCAAGCAAAAGTGATGGTGATGGTGAGCGTGCTACCACAGAGCTACCTAGTCCAAAAAATCGCCAAAGACTATGCCGATGTCAAAGTAATGGTGCCAAAGGGCAAATCTCCCGAGCTCTATGAGCCCCTACCCCTGCAAATGCGCGATGTCAAAGAATCCCATATCTATGTGGGCGTGGGTATGCCGTTTGAAAAAAAATGGTTTCGTAGGTTTAAATCCGTAAATCCCAAACTGCGCTTTGTCGATGTGCCCCGCGCGCTCACACAATCAGGCTTTAAAGTCGCACACGATCCGCATATTTGGCTCTCTCCTGCGTTGATGAAAATCCAAGCGCGCGAGATATTCCACTCTATCGCAGGGATCGATCTCAAAAACAAAAGTTTTTATAAACAAAATTACGAGAGCTTGCTAAAAGAGATCGATGCGCTAGATTCAGAGATACAAGCGATATTTGCCAAGCCTAGTGCCAAAAAAATATTTGTGGTGTATCATCCGGCGTGGGGGTATTTTGCTAGCGACTATGGATTGCAAGAAGTCGCCATAGAATCTGAAGGCAAAGAAGCCAAAAGCGCGCATTTGCAAGAAGTGATAAATACTATCAAATCAAACAATATCCGCACCATTTTTCTCCAACCGCAATTTTCCAAAAAACAAGTCCAAGCACTAAGCAACGAGCTAGGGCTAAAAATCATCGAGCTAGATTCTCTGCAGGAGGATTGGGCGGAGGCTATGAGGGCGTATGCTAGGGCTATAGCCACACAGGAGTGAAGTAGTCTATGTCAGCACTACTGCAAGTCTCAAAGCTGTGTTTTTGCTATGGGCGCGAGCGTGTGCTAGATAATGTGAATCTCAGCATTAACCACCAAGAGTTTGTAGCTATCATAGGACCAAATGGCGGGGGCAAAAGCACTCTGGCTAAGCTTATGGCAGGACTGCTAACCCCACACATAGGGAGCATTACCTACACGCCCTCAAACGCGCGCATAGGCTATGTCGCCCAAAACACGATGGAGCACCTTGATTTCCCCATCAGCGCGTATGAAGTCGTGATGATGGGATTTTTGCACAAAAGGTTTTTGCTAGCCACAAGGGAGCAAAAAGCCTACGCGCTGGAGATGATGGATAGGCTTGGAGTTTCGCATTTGGCAAGGCGCAAAATCGGGGCTCTAAGCGGGGGGGAGCGTCAGAGGGTGCTCATCGCTCGGGCACTCTGTGCTAAGCCCGATATACTCATACTCGATGAACCCACTGCGAGCATAGATCTCAAGGGGCAGGAGGATATATTTAGGATTCTCCAAACCCTTAGCGCGCGTATGAGTATCGTGGTGATTAGCCACGATCTTTCAGCGATTTTGCGCTATGCACACAAAATCGTGTATATCAACAAAACCGCAGTCCTCCACGATGTCCCTGATGTGGAATTTATAGAATCTAGCGGGCATTTTTGTGAAATCGATCTCTTTTATCAACTCACCCAATCCCAAAAAGAGGCGCGATGATAGAATCTGTGTTTGAGATTTTGGGCTTAAAGTTCGTGTGGATGGCACTTTTGGTGTCGTTTTTGGTAAGTATCGTGAGCGGAGTGGTGGGCTCTATCGCGGTGGCAAATAAGAAGGTTTTTGTCGCTGGGAGCGTGGCTCATAGCGCATTTGGCGGTGTGGGCTTGGCACTTTTTTGCGGATTTTCGCCCACTTTGGGCGCGATGGTATTTGCGGTTGTCTTAGCATTACTACTCTCGTGGGCGGATAGGCATTATCACGATAGGCTAGATTCTTATATGGGGGCGATTTGGGCGTTTGGTATGGCGCTAGGCGTGGTGTTTATCGACTTCACGCCGGGCTATAATAGCGATATCGCAAGCTATCTCTTTGGCTCAATCATCGCTGTGAGCGATGATGAGGTGCTCGCTATCGCGGTGTATGATGTGGTATTGCTAGGCTTTGTGGGCGTGTGCTACAAGCAGATTCTAGGGCTTTTGTATGATGAGGCGTTTTGCCGCGTGCAGGGTGTGAATAGCGCGTGGCTTAGTGGCGTGATTTTTGTGTTTATCGCGGTGGGTGTGGTGATGAGCATGAGTGTGGCGGGGCTTATCCTCGTGCTTGCCATTCTCTCTATCCCTGCCTATATTGCCCAACTTTTTGTGGGATCGCTTAGAGCGATGATGTTTGTGGGATTTGTGCTCTCACTCGCGTTTATGTGGGTTGGATTCTTTCTTGCTTATTGGCTCAATATCAGCCCGGGCGCGTGTATCGTGCTACTAATGTGCGTGGGAATGCTGATTGGCTTGGGGCTTAAGCTCATCTTGCAAAAGGAGGTTTAGAGATGTCAATGCGTGAGGAAGATTCACTAAAAATCGCCAAAAGGGCGGTAAAAATCAGCCTATTTTGCGTGTGTTTAGTCTTAGTGCTTGGGGTGCTGTGTGTGTATATGATGATTACACAAATCGATGCGAGTGCTGGGATTAGCCACCGCTTGGTAGAGCTTGAGCAGTATGTCAAAGCTTTGCCAAAGCCTTAGAATCTGCGTGTGCTTATGCGCCATTGTGGGAGGGGCGTGGGCTGTGAGCCTTGATGAGCTTGAGTATGATGAGAATCTTGAGGGGGCAAAAATCGAGGCGATCATCTCCTATAAGCTAGAATTGCGCGATTCTATCCCTGTGGGGGAGCGATATCGCGTCTCTAGGGCGATGCAGCACAAGCCAAATGAGATTGCCTTTGTATGCGATGTCGATGTGGGGGAGTATGATATCAGCGATGATATGGCGTTTTTTGTCCTCGCGCTATTAAGACGAGAAAAGGAGCAAGTGCTAGAATGCCTCTATAGCCACGAGGTGCTACTGCGTGATGAGAATCTATGGCGTGAGGGCGCAGTGCGGCACTACGCGCTACTAGAGATCCCATCTGTGCGGGTGTATGCGTCCTTGCACAATCGCACTCTGATCCTAGAAGTGCTCAAAAATCGCTAAGCTTACAAAACAAAGGAATGGTATGAAACCCATAGTGTCTATGCGTGTGGTGGATTGGTATCTGCCCGATACGGAAGAAAATTTTTATGCCAATATGTTTGTGCGCGCGCTCTCACGCAAATACGATGTGCGCTATAGCAAGAATCCTGATTTTCTCATCTATGGCACATTTGGGTATGAGCATTTGCAATACGATTGCGTGCGGATATTTTTCACAGGGGAAAATCTGCGCACCAATTGGAATGTCGCGGACTATGGCATCGACTTTGATTATATGGATTTTGGCGATAGGCATTTGCGCTTGCCGTATGCTTTTATCTTAGATAAGCACCTAAAAGATGTGTGTGAAGCCTCTCGCACGCGCATTCTTTCCCCAATGATTGCAGAGCGAGAGAAGTTTTGTGCATTTATGGCGACAAATGGCGGTGGGGAGCACACAAAAGTGCGCGATAGATTTTTTGAACTCTTAGGCGCGTATAAACGCGTAGATTCTGGCGGGCAGTGGAACAACAATATCGGTGGGGCGATAGGGGATCGTTACAATGACTTTCAGAGCACCAAGCGCAAATGGCTGCAGCAGTATAGATTCCATATTTGCTTTGAAAACTCAAGCTATCCGGGGTATCTGACTGAAAAGCTCTTTGACGCGTATGCCGCGGGCTGTATCCCGATATATTGGGGCGATACGAGCCTGCGCTGTGCGCCTCCCGCCCCCTTGCCCACGAGCGCGCACACAGAGCCACAGGATAGCGATGTGATAGATACGCAAATCCCGCATATCTCTGCGCATTTGCTTGAGTATGGCATTAATCCCAAAGCCTTTATCAACGCGCACAATTTCCCTAGCTTACAGGATCTCGTGCAGGAAGTAAAGCGCATAGATAATGATGAGAAGGCGTATAAAGAGATGTATCTGCAACCTCTGTTTTTAGATGATTTTAATCCTTATGAATATTATGAGAAAAAGCTAGAGATGTTTTTAGATTCTATCGTATCACAAGATTCAAAGACGGCATTGCGCAGGGGCGATGGCACACATATAAGACGCCATTATAGAATCTTACTCAAAGGCAGTGATCCATTACAAGCATTGCGGAGCAACATTAAAAGAGAGGTTTCTAAAATTTTTAAAAGACATACGTAAAATAAATGCTAAGCGGGGCAAAGTCAAGAATGCGGTATTTGTATGTGTCATAAAGAAAGTTATCTATGGTGCCGAGGGTCGGAATCGAACCGACACAGGGTTGCCCCTACTAGATTTTGAGTCTAGCGCGTCTACCAATTTCACCACCCCGGCATAGAATCTATTGATTGTTCAAATGGTGCGCTGAGCGAGATTTGAACTCGCACGGGTCGCCCCGCCACCCCCTCAAGATGGTGTGTCTACCAATTCCACCACCAGCGCATGGCTCCCGCAATCGCGGGAAGAAGTTATGAAAGAAAGGGATTGCTATAAAGTGCGATAATCGCCAATACTAGCGTATAAATCACTTGTGCTTCGATAAGTGCTAGCGCAATAAACATCGTTCCAAGCAATTTACCGCTGATACCGGGGTTTCGCGCAGTCCCTGAGATAGTCGCTGCCGCAGCGTGTCCCATACCGATAGCACCACCAAGTGCCGCAATACCCACACCGATAACCGCACCAGCTACTGAATATGACTGAATCATATCCACACCACTCACTTCAGCTCCAAAAGCCAAGCCAAGCATACCTACAAACATTACAAGAAAGAATTTCATCCTTGCTCTCCTTACACAAAAAAATACAAAGTCGTTCGGATCCATCCCCTACTAAATCTTTGGAAGTGTGATTGTAGCGACACTTTGATAAAAGCTAGTTTAAATTTATACCTTTTCTCATTCTTGTCGCAAAAACTGCAGTGGGTATTTGCACTCTTTGCACACGACATTAGAATCTATTTTGTTGATTTTGCTATGGGTAGATTCTGAAACCTTATGAATCTTGCAATGGCATTGATACACATATATCGTGGGCTTCTCCTCTAGCTTGCAGCTTAATGCTTTGTGCTGCGCGGGAGATGCTAGGGTGCTTTCTAAAATCGCTTTTGTGTTGTTGGCGATTTGGATGGCATTCCATTCCTCTATCCGCTTATCCTCTTGCATAATGTGCCCTATGAGCCAATCTCGCGCGATGATGAGCAGGCTTTCTTTGAGATCGTTGATAGAATGCGAGGTTTTGACTAGGGTTGCGACATTGCGCGTGAATTCCTTGTGAATCTCCTTGTGAGTGGGCAACTCCGGATAGCCTATGCTTTTCATATATTCTTCCTCGTGCGCAAAATGCACGCGCATATAGTTGAAAAACTCTGCGAGGATCTCCTTGACTTCCGAGCGATTTGCCGCCTTATTGGCTGCTGCCTCCACTCGGTGAGCGAGCTCAAAAAGCTTGCGGTGCTCGGCGTCAATTATCTCATTATGCACAGAATACTCCGGACTCCACTCTGGCAGCATTTATCCCTTCGCTCCTTAGATTTTCCTATAAGGCTTCTGTCCCACTTCATAAAAGTTATTCCCCTGTGCGTCAATGGCAACAATAGCAGGAAAATCCTCGATAGTGATGCGCGCCACTGCCTCTGGACCAAGCTCGGGATATGCCAAAACCTCGTATTTTTTGATGGTTTTTGAGATGAGCGCAGCCGCTCCCCCCACTGCCACCATATACACCACACCATTTGCTACCATAGAATCTATCACTTCTTTTGAGCGATAGCCCTTGCCTATCATACCGCTAATGCCTTGCGCGATGATGGTGGGCGTGTATTTGTCCATTCTCCCGCTTGTAGTAGGACCTGCCGAGCCGATTGGATTTCCCGGTTTGGCGGGGCTTGGTCCTAGGTAGTAGATTGTCTCTCCTGCGAGCTCCACAGGAAGTTTTTCACCTCGTGCGAGAGCCTCTGTCAAAGCCTTGTGTGCCGCGTCTCTAGCAACTAAAATCGTCCCAGAGATGAGCACAGATTCTCCAGCCTTGAGGCTTTTGCCCACTTCTTTGCTAAAAGGTGCTCTGATTTTTTTCATCTCGCTCATACTTCCTCCTTATAGCTCGATATCCGCGTGGCGTGCAGCGTGGCAGTTGATATTAATCGCTACGGGCAATCCCGCGATATGTGTGGGATACCACTCGACATTGACTTTAAAGGCAGTTGTGCTACCTCCCAAGCCCTGTGGTCCCACGCCCGTGGCATTTGCCATCTCTAGTAGCTCTTCTTCGAGCTTAGCATATCGCTCATCGGGATTTTTAGAATCCACCTCACGCACCGCTGCTTTTTTGGCTAAAAGTGCGGCTTTTTCCATCGTGCCACCTATGCCCACACCAATCACCATAGGAGGGCAGGCATTGGGTCCAGCGAGCTTCACAGCCTCTAAAAAGACATTTTTCACGCCTTGGATTCCATCAGCGGGGACAAGCATTTTTAAAATACTCTTATTTTCGCTCCCAAAGCCCTTGGGTGCGACTTGGATATGCACCTTATCGCCGGGCACGATTCTAGTGTGGATCACCGCAGGGGCGTTGTTTGTCGTGTTTTTGCGCTCAAAGAGTGGCTCTGCCACCACGGATTTGCGCAAATACCCCTCACTATAGCCTTTTTTCACGCCCTCATTGATAGCATCTTCAATGTATCCACCCACGATATGCACATCCTGTCCGACATTGACAAACACCACGAGCATACCGGTATCCTGACAAATGGGCATCATATTATCTTGCGCGATTTTGCCATTTTCAATAAGCGTGTTGATGATATTTTGTCCCAGCGGGGATTGCTCGGTGCTTTTTGCCTTTGCAAACGCCTCTTTGATATCCTTTGTCTGCACACAGCACGCCTCAATCGCAAGTTTTGCGACAGCCTCTACGATATCTTGATACTTCACTTCCCTCATCTTACAGCCTCCTTTAAGCTTTGTGTTTGCACTCCATTGTAACCAAAGATAACAAAAACAATTCTTAAGGTTTTATAAAGAACACCCCACAACAAAGCCCATCACTTAGCTCAATGCTCCACAAAAACCTACATTTCTGAAAATAAGATTCACAAAAACACAAGAATAATGCTACAATCTTACCCTATCAGATTCAAGTGAGATCGACTAAAGTGAGGGTTTGATGCGGTTAAAAAAATCAGAGATTAAAGTGCTAGGACTAAGTTCGCTTGGCGGTATGCTAGAGTTTTATGATTTTATTATTTTTGTGTTTTTTACAGAAGTGATTTCTAGCCTCTTTTTCCCGAGTTCGCTTGGTTCATTTTGGGCAAATATGAACACCTATGGCGCGTTTGCTGCAGGGTATTTTGCAAGACCACTAGGCGGGATTATTATGGCGCATTTTGGCGATAAGAGCGGACGCAAAAAAATGTTTATCCTCTCCATTTTGCTGATGGTTATCCCTACTTTTGCGCTTGGGCTTATGCCCACTTTTGAGAGCATTGGCTATGCCGCGCCCCTCATACTTGTGCTTATTAGAATCTTACAGGGCATTGCCATAGGTGGCGAGCTTCCGGGGGCTTGGGTATTTGTGTGCGAGCATAGCGATAATAAGACGCTAGGCTTTTATATGGGGGCTTTTACAAGTGCTGTGATTGGCGGGATCTTGCTTGGGAGTGCGGTAACGCTTGGGATCAATCATCTTTTTACACAAGAGGAGATTAGAGAATACGCGTGGCGCGTGCCCTTTTTGCTTGGTGGGGTTTTTGGGATTATCTCGCTTTTTTTGCGTAGATTCTTAGAAGAGACACCGGTTTTTCGCGAGATCGAGGCTTTGCAGCAGACGCAGAGTTTTCCCGTCAAAGCCGTGCTACAATCGTTCAAAAAAAGTGTCATTTCTTCGTTTCTTAGCACTTGGATTCTCACAGGTTGTGTGGTTATCATCGTGCTCTTATCGCCCAAGCTCTTAAGCCAAGTCTTTGGCGTTTTGGCTGCCGATAGGGTGCTCTATCAAATGGTAGCCATTTGCTGCCTTGCCTTTGGCAATATCCTAGCTGGGATTTTGAGCGATAGAATCGGTGTGGGGAGAGCAAGCACGATATTTGGCATAGGCTTGTTTATTTTTGCCTTTGGCTTTTATCATTCCTTGATGGCGCATCATAGCCTTGAAACCACACTTTTGCTCTATTATGCTATGGCGCTTTGTGCGGGATTGACGGTTTTTACGCCCATCATTATGGTGCAGAGCTTCCCCGCTCCGATACGCTATAGTGGGCTTTCCTTTGCCTACAATATCTCATATGCGATTTTTGGCGGGCTCACACCGATATTTTTTGGGTGGGCGAGCGGAAGTGGCAATATCATAACCATTGGGTATTATCTGATGTTTTTGGGCGCATTGGCAGTGGTTATTGGCAGGCTTCACAAGCCCCAATCTTAAGCGCGCTGATAATCCCCGCTCTTGCCCCCGCTCTTAGATTCTAAGCAAATATCGCTCATCACCATACTCTTATCAATGGCTTTGAGCATATCATATATCGTGAGCAGCCCCACGCTCACGCTATGCAGAGCTTCCATCTCCACGCCCGTTTTCCCCTCGCATTTGACAAGAGATTCTATCCTAAAGGCGCACTCTCCCTCAATGGGCGCGATTTCTACATTGATTTTGCTCAAAAACAACGGATGGCACATCGGGATAGCACTGCTCGTATTTTTGGCTGCCATAATCGCTGCAATCACAGCCGTTTGTATCACTGGTCCTTTTGTGGCAGTGTTGTGTAGCACCGCTTCAAAGGCATCTTTGCTCATCGTGATTTTGCCGCTTGCAAGTGCCTCACGCGTCGTGATATTTTTGGCACTCACATCGACCATTGTTGGGTTGTTGTGTTGGTTTAGGTGGGTTAGATTCATAAACATTCCTTTTTGCTACTTGCGCGCGATAATCACACCAAAATTCACCCATTTAAAGAGCACCTCGGTGTGTCTAAAGCCCGCTTCTTGGAGTAAATGCAAGTTTTCTTGCAAAGTATAAGGGATAAGCACATTCTCTAGTGCCTCGCGTTTGCGCGCGATTTGGGTTTTGGAGTAGCCGTTATTTTGCTTATAAGTATGGTAATACTCTATCATTTGGCTATCAAGCAGTGCATCGGTGCTGCTCATCTTTTCACTTATGATAAAAATCCCGCCCTTTTTTAGAGCCCTGTGAATCTTGCGCACGAGCCCTAGCCTCTGTGGTGGGCGGATAAACTGCAGAGTGTAGTTGCTCACAAACGCGCTAGATTCTCTAAATCCCTCCTGCATACAATCAGCGATTTTAAACTCCACAGCGGCATTGTAGGCTTTTGCCTTCAATCTCGCGTGCTCTATCATCGCTTCAGAAGTATCTAGCCCAATGAGCGTGGCGGCGGTATGTGGCGCGAGGGCTAAGAGGAGATTACCCGTAGAGCAGCCCAAATCATAGATAACGCCCTCTTTGGCATTTAGCTTCAAAAAATCCACGCACAATGTGAGAGATTCTCTATAAAAAGGAATGGAGCGCTCAAGCATATCATCAAACACGCTAGCCACTTGTGCATCAAACTCGAATTTTTTTTGTATCTCTTGTGAGGATTGCTCAAAAAGCGTATCTTTTTTTTGCATAGATTCTCTTTAGACAAAGTTTCTAAAAAGCGCACCCAAATCGACATTGGCGATTTGCTTGTGTGCGCATTTTTCAAAGATACCCTGTGCGCCCTCGATGAGATCTTGGCTAGAGACGCCGTGGGCGATGGAGATTTTGGCTTCTAAAAACGCGCTAAGATGATCGCACACTTTCAAAAACTCGCCATATATGGGATCGAATTTGTCTTCATTAAATCTCGCAAAAAACTCCGCGCCACTCTCGATATCGTGCCTAAAATACTCAATCTTATAGCGGTTGTGGAATTCATCTTGAGTAAAATACATAATATCATCGCGGATATTGGGGGGGACTTTGCACAGAATCTTGTCATTGACAGCCTGACGCTCGATATTTTTGATAAACTCATCTAAGCCCTTAACCGTGTGCTTGATAGGCGAGATGATATCGCGCGTGAGAATCTCGGGCAAATCGTGGAATAATCCGCACAAAAAGTGATTGATACGCATTTGCTTACAGCACCCCAAATCAAGGCTTAGGAGATAGGCACTAAGCGCGACTATGAGGGTGTGTCCTAGCACGGAAGTTGCGGGGATCCTAGGTGTCTGACTCCAGCGTTTTTGGAATCTAAGCTGCCCAAACATCGTGATGAGCTCACGCACATCTTCATAGAGCGCGATTTGCTGCATACCTGCGAGGTGGTAATGCTCCTCTACTTGCTTATCGATAGTGTTTTTGATATTTTGGACATCATACATTTTGGCATTAAAATGATAGATGATATCAAACTCCCACTTGGAGGCATAATAATGCGAGGCTTTGAGAATCTCGCGCTCAAGGTTTGAAGTGTGGGCGGTAAGATAACTCTCCATCTGTGGGAAAAACTCATACGCTCCCAAATCGGATTGAAGGTTTTGCATCACAAAGCGCACAAGCTCCTGATTATGTGTTTTGACAAGCTGATGAAACACGGGAGGCTTGATATCAGTTAGCACAATGCGCTCAAAAAACTCATAGCAAAACTGCAGTATCAGCCGCTCCCAATCAATCTCAACCTTGCGGATATGCTCCTCATAGCGCGCTAAAAGATAGGCGATGACAAATTTATGCGCTTGCTTATCAAGCTCGACAAACTCCACGGGCGTGGCTTGATCGTTCCAGCGACGGATAGAAGCGGCGATAAAGATTTTGCGCAAAAGGCTATTATTAAGGCGCGGAGTTTTTGGCATAGGGATTCTTATTTTTTGTAATAATCGCCGCTAGCACCCACGCACTGCTGCGTGCATTGCCCCTTTTGGCAGATGGTTTGGCATTCTATGGCTTGGTAGGAGCCTATGGGTTTTTTGCTCGAGCAGCCGCTAAAAAGCACAAAGCCTAAAATTCCTAGGAAAATCATAAAATATCGCATACGCACTCCTTTAGGTTTCACAGATTCTGTGATGGAGAAGCATTTTGCATTCCTAGATTCTATTATTTTAATGCAAGTTTTTGCTTTGGCAAAAACTTGTGTATCGCTCGTGGAGAGTAAATCTCCACTCGCTCCGCTGCGCGTGCATACAAAAGATTTTTTAGAATCTAAGTCGCGCTTTGGTGCCAGAGCGTCAGGAGCGCGATTTGGACTAACACCTTTTCTATAAACCGAGCCAGATTCTATAATTTAATGCAAGTTTTTGCTTTGGCAAAAACTTGTGTATCGCTCGTGGAGAGTAAATCTCCACTCGCTCCGCTGCGCGTGCATACATTACGATTTTGGCAAGATTACAGAATCTTTTAGTGCCGCCACCTCATCAACGCCGCTTGAGTTAGCGTCTTTTCTATAAACCAAACTAGATTCTATAAATTAGTGTAAATCCACCTCTAATCCCACAGGGCAGTGATCGCTCCCAAAAATTTCAGGATAGATACTTGCACTCCTAAGTTTAGAATCTAGCACTTTAGAGCAGAGAAAATAATCAATCCGCCACCCCGTGTTGTTCTCCCGTGCCTTGCCCATATAGCTCCACCAGCTATACGCTCCCTCTAGTGTGGGGTAAAAATACCTAAAAGTATCTGTGAAGCCAGAATCGAGGAGTTTTGTCATCTTTTCGCGTTCCTCATCGGTAAATCCGGCGTTTCTGCGGTTGGTTTTGGGGTTTTTTAAATCGATTTCTTGGTGGGCGACATTGAGATCCCCGCACACGATTACGGGTTTGCTTTTTTCTAATGCTTTGAGGTAGGCACGGAAGTCGTCTTCCCACTCCATTCGGTATTCTAGCCGCTCTAGCTCGCGTTTGGAGTTTGGCGTATAGACATTGACGAGATAAAACTCCCTGTATTCTGCACAGATAATCCGCCCTTCTTTGTCGTGGTGAGCAATCCCCATATCATAGGCGACGCTTAAGGGCTTAAGTTTGCTAAAAATCGCCACGCCAGAGTAGCCCTTTTTCTCTGCACTATTCCAATACTCCTCATAGTTTGGGAAGTCAAAAGTGGCTTGTTCGCGCTGCATTTTGGATTCTTGGATACAAAACACATCCGCATCAATGGCATTAAAAAAATCCATAAAGCCCTTATTCATACACGCCCGAAGTCCATTTACATTCCACGAGATGAGTTTCAAATCATCACCTTATTTAAGACGCTTTTTTATCTCTTGGGCGATTTGGTAGCCGTGATTGAGCCCTGCGGCTATGGAGCCACCGCTTTTTAGCGCAATATCCCCTGCCAAAAAGACATTTGGTATGGAGCTTTCAAGCACTTCATTGGAGATGGGCGAGCCCTTTTCATCTAGCTCTAGCTGACATTTTTTCAAAAAATCAATGGGCGCGGCACCGCCTATGGCATACACCACCCTATCAAAGACTTCACTTTGACTATCAGTAAAATTTACCTTGACTTTGCCCTCACTATCCTCTAGCCCCTCTATATCCACACCCAAGCGAGTTTTTAGCGCACCGCTTTGGATAGAATCTTGGAGTTGCTTGGCATTAGCATCATTGATACGGCTAAACTCCGTGCGACGATAGTTGAGTGTTGTATCATTATCCTTGCAGAGCAAAGTCGCGTATTCTACCGCCGAGTTGCCACCGCCTACGATTAGCACTTTTTCATCGCTTTGGATATTGTTGGCATTAAACTGCACTTTTTTCCTAATTGTGGGAGGGATTGCGTAGCTTGGCTTGTTTGGCTGCCCCATTTTGCCAATAGCAATAACCACAAAACGCGCCTTAAAGCTCTGCCCACCGCTGCTGTGAATCTCAAAAATATCGCCGACTTTTTGGATAGATTCTATATCGGTTTTGTAGTGAATGCGCTGCGTAGCAATGAGCTTGTCAAAAAGCTCTAGCGTGCTTTCTTTAGTCCCATCTACAAAGGCTATACTGCCCTTTAGATCCACTACTTGCCCTTTGTAGTCTTTATCCACGCGCTTACCATCTTTATAAAACTGCCTGATAGTCGCATTGTGCTGCTCGCTTTTTTCAAACACCACGACATTCTCAATGCCTAGCGCCGCACTCTCTACTGCCGCACCTATGCCGCCCGGACCACCGCCGATAATCGCTATATCATACACTTCAGCCATCATTTCTCCTTTATGTTGATTTGTTCTTGGATGTAGTCGTTTGAGAATCTATATCTTGTAAAAAATCGTGTTTTTGCTGCTGGTTGGCGATTTTATTGAGATCTTCTGGCGTATCAAAGAGCACGCCCTCCATCATTTTGTTCTCGTCATCAAACTGCCCATTTTTTAGCCCCCACAAAAACCCGAGCAGACCAAAAAATCCCAATATAAGAGAAACACCAAGCATAAAAGCCACGATTTCAACGCTCAACGCCTATCCTTCGATCGCACCTATATTGTGCCAAATTGTAATTAATAGAGTGATTGCCCATCATCAAAAAAGCAAGTCCTCCTCGACATTTGTTACCGATGAAGTGTTTGGGGGGAGCTTGGATATATCAGTGTAGAGATATTCGCCATCTTGAAGTGTTTTTTTCATAATGCCACTTGGCATATCAAAGCGTCTTTTGATACCCGGCTCGATTTTGAGGAGCTTGCTAAAAAAGTATGAGTTCACTGGTGCTGCGACGATCCCGCCCGTCTCGGCAGGACCTATGGGGGTATTGTCATCGCGCCCATACCAAATAATCGTCTGTATGCTTGGTGAAAATCCGCAAAACCAACCATCGATATTTTGGTTTGAAGTCCCCGTCTTGCCAGCGATCTCGATATTTGCGGTGCGTGCTTTGAAGCCTGTGCCGCGATTAACCACATCACGCAAAATATTAGTTACCAAAAACGCTTGCTTGGGTTGTGTGTATTGGCGCGCAAGCAGAGGGAACTCCTGCACTTCGCCCTGCACATTGATGATAGAATCTACCAAGCGCGGCGTGAGCATAGTGCCATAGTTAGAAAACACAGAATAGAATTTCGCCGCCTCTAGGGGCGAGAGACTAAGGCTCCCTAGCACGATGGACATATCATTTGGCACATAGGGGAATCCAAAATCCTTAATACCCCTATAAATGAGATCAAATCCCACCTGCTGCACGAGATTAAGCGTCGCGAGATTAGCAGATTTGCGCAATGCTTCGTGGAGACTGATAAGCCCGCCATACGCTCCCACATTTTTAGGCTTCCATACCTCTTCTTCCTCCTGTGTGGCACTCTCCACTTCTTTGGTGCTTTCGTTTGTGTTGCTACCAAACTTGCGCGGTGCATCCACTACGCGCCACGCCGGAGAATAGCCCCTATCAAAGGCTACGAGGTAGATAAATGGTTTAATGCTAGAGCCAAATTGTCGCTTTGCCTGTGTGGCGCGATTAAATACAGATTTTTTGTAATCCACACCACCCACGAGAGCTAGAATCTTGCCACTTTGGGATTCTGTGACAACCATCGCGCCATTGAGCTCGCCATATCGTTGTGTGGATGTCTCTTGGGGCTTTGCATAGATGAGATCCTCTGAATCTACCTCCTCACGCATAAAGGTTTTGGGATAATGCTCTAGCAAACGCTCATTAATCTTGCTATATCCATAGCGTAACGCTTCTTGGGCGATGTTTTGGTAGTCTAAATCTATTGTGAGATTAATTTTGTAGCCACCTGTTTTGATATCTGGATACATTGGAGTGAGTTGGCGCACGACTTCATCGACTACATAGGGCGCGGCATTTTGCGTGAGACTCTTATCATTATAGACTTGTGGAATCTCGACGATGGCGAGATCGTATTCCTCCTGTGTGATCCAACCAATATCCTTTAGCCTATCGAGGATATTGTTCGCGCGCCCTAGGGAATGTTGGAGATTTTTGGAGGGATCGTAAGTATCGGGGGCTTTAGGAAGTCCCATAAGCATACACATTTCTTTGAGCGTGAGTTCGTTTAGATTTTTGTGAAAATACCCAAGCGCAGCAGTTTTGACGCCATAGTAGCCGTGCCCTAAAAAAATGTAATTGAGATAAATCTCTAAAATATCTTCCTTGCTCATATTTTGCTCTAGCACGATGGCAAACATTGCCTCTTTTATCTTGCGCTTAAGCGTGCGCTCTGGCGTAAGTGCGATATTTTTGACGACTTGTTGGGTGAGTGTGCTGCCACCCTCGGAGTATTTGAGATTTTTGAGATTTTTGACAATAGCGCGGGAGATCGCATCGGGATTTACCCCTATATGCTCAAAAAATAGCGTATCCTCCACCGCTAAGAGAATCTCTATCACACGCGGAGGTATCTCCTCAAATTTTGCATACAATCGGTAATGCTGATCAAAGAGATTGGCTACTAGTCGCCCCTTCCTATCAAAAAGCTGCGTGGTAATATCCATCTTGTGGCGCTTGACAGATTCTATCTCATCTTGCACCTCTGCATACACACTATGGAGATACGCGACAACACCCAAAAGGGCGGCGGTGAAGACAACCCCAATGCTATATCGTATTACACGCCACACGATAGACTCTAGATTCTAAGCTTTGCTTTGTGAGCCTTGGAGATCGTCTATCTTGGCTTGGATTTCGCTATGAATCTCTCCATAGAGCTCATCAATGCAGCTCATCACGCCATCACTGCCCTTTTCCATCGCCGAGACTTTCTCTTGTATGCAGGACTTTGGACATCCGATAGTAGGATCTTCGATGGCATTAACCAGTGAGATAGCCTGCGTATGCACTTCTTCGTGGAATGAATCAAGCTTCTTGTATCCATTAGTATGACTAAAGAGCTCCTTGCCGCGTCCTTCAAAATACCATTTGCCAAGGCGACAGCTCCTGTGATCGACTTTGTTAAAGCTATCTTTGATCCCAAATAAGAATCCATAGAGATTGTTTTTATACACCGTGTGATCGAGTTTGGCAAGTGTGCAAAATATCTGTGAGCTAAGAGATGAGGAGATTTGGTTATTAACGAGGTTACCGACTTTGAGTTCATTGATGATATCAGTGAGCGAGGCAATCACATCCCTTACGACATTTGTCGCGGTATTTGTCTCTTCGGTGCCACTTTGGATATCGTTGGCTTCTTGCTGCATAGATTTTACTACCACTGCAATTTCCTTCGTGGCTTTTTGGGTTTTTTCTGCGAGTTTGCGCACCTCATCTGCCACCACGGCAAAGCCGCGCCCATGCTCGCCCGCACGCGCTGCCTCAATCGCAGCATTGAGCGCTAGGAGATTTGTCTGCTCTGCGATATCATCGATGAGTGAAACGACATTAGTGATTTCATCACTTCTTTGCGCGAGTGAATCCACAAGCTGCGTGGAGATTTGCATTTTTTCATACAAAACTTCAATCTTATCAAGCGCATCATTGCTCATCTCGCGTCCGCTCTCTGCTTTTTGCACAGATTCACTAGCGCGCGCGACGACTTCAGCCGATAGCTCGAGGACATCTTGCAAGGCAGATTGTGTGCCCACGATACCATTTGCCATAGATTTGCTATATGTGTCAAAGAGATCAAAGCCCCCACTCCTATCGCTGCGCAAATCCACGGCCATAGCAGAATAATACATCACATCGCCCACCTTTTTAGTGGCAATCCTAAATTCTCCCATCGGCAGTGAGAGAGAAGTGGCATTGTGATTTAAATGAGCGACAAATGTGTCAAGGTTTTGCATTTGCTGGGCGGCTTTGTTTTTAAAGACAACCTCGCCATTTTTAATACCTATGATGATTTCTTGTTGTGTAAATCCTAGAGCCTCTTTGTAATGCTCAAGTTCTTCTTTAAGATGGTGGATTTCTTTGTCAAAATTATGCTGATCTTTTGTGTGTTTTTTTGAACCAAACATAGCACTCGCTCCCCTCTTTAAGTTTTTGTTAAGATTCAAGGATTCCGTGCCAATTATGCCATAAAAACCCAAAAAAGCACCAAAAATTCGCGCCAAACTTTGCCAAATCTCACGCCAAAATCCAAAAAATTATCATAAATTTTGCACAAGAATTATGCTACAATCTCAAAATGCATTAAATTTTGATAACAAAGGCAGGGCAACGCGATGATTGGCAGCAAACGACTAGAAACACTTGATACGATTTTGGATCGCTTACGCACAGAGATTAGACGCAATGGCTTAAAAAACTCCAAGCAGCGCGAGGAGATTCTCACTGTGTTGTATAAAAGTGGCACGCACCTAAGCCCTGAAGAGATTACCAACAAAATCCGCACCACAGACAAAAACGCGAGTATCTCGTCGGTGTATAGAATCTTAAGCTTCCTAGAAAAGAGTGGGTTTATTACCGCGCTAGAGGCCGATAAGAGCGGCAGACGCTATGAGATAGCCGCCAAGGAACATCACGATCACATCATCTGTCTTGATTGTGGCGATATCATCGAGTTTGTCGATCCCCAAATCGAGAGCCTGCAGATTAAAATCGCTCAAGAATTTGGTGCCAAACTCATCAGCCACGATATGCGGCTTTTTGTCAAATGCGCCAAATGCCAAATGTCATAGGCATTTGTGTATGTGGCTTAACCCCGCAATAGAGCAAAATCCACAACCACCACAAAGCAAATTTATAGAATCTAAAAACCCTCACAAAGATTCTCTAAAAGCGGTGTATTAGCGCAAACAAAGTAAGAGAAAATCGCCCCCCTTAGTAAGCAATAAATACAATAAGCAATAAATAAACTTCCTATCAGCAATAACTTTAGAATCTAGAGCAAAACAAACAGAGCTGCTCCACAAACGACAAATTAAGCGTGGTGTTACGAAGTGCGATGGGCTAGATTCTTTGCGCCAAAAAGTAAGATGATGAGAGATAAAACATCGCAAACGACAAAGAAAATCCCTATCGTATGCAATCTAGTAGGGGGCAATCCGCCCACAAAAAAGAGCGGATTGCGTGAAGCTAATCTAGAGCTAGGTTTTAGAGCGTAGCAGCGTTGCTTAGCACATCTGCCATTTGCGCATCTTTGCTCGCGTAGAGTTTGTTGTAGTTTTCTTGAAGTGCCACCTTGAAGCCTTCTTTGTCCTCTACTTGGAGGAGTTCTACAAATGTATCGAGAGTTTCACCCTTGCCCTGTGCGATTTCTTTAGAAAGCGCGTCCATATTTGAAGCCACAAACTCCTGTGTCCTTGTGTCCATCACAAGCCCTTGCCATTGGCAGCCAGAAGTTCCTGAAGTGATACCAAAGGTTTGTGTCCCTGAAGTGTTGTTTGTCGTGATTTGGAAAAGATTCCAAATAAGCCCTTGCTTGTCGATGAGTTTAGAACCCAAACCACAACCAACATTGGTGTTTGCCCCTGCAAACGCGCTGCTGACTAATACACTAGCTAGTGCTAGACTTCCGAGAAACTTTTTCATCTCCATTGCTCCTTATGCAAAAATATGGGTAAATACCCGCGCAGGAATAATAACCAAACATATGTAAGCCCTTTCTTAAAACCTTATGGATTTATAAGCGCGCGTGTTGAGATTCTATAAATACCCCTCCCCTAGTCCCACGCCGCATTCTCGCAAAGTCCGCACCAAGCGAGGCTATCCTTTGGGATTTATAAAAACCAAATCTTATAATTTAAGTTTTTCTAACGCACCGCCCATTATAATAACGCTTTTAATTTAGTTTGCGTAAGGATTGTGCAATGGGAAGAGCATTTGAATACCGCAGGGCAGCAAAGGAAAAGCGATGGGATAAGATGAGCAAGGTTTTCCCCAAGCTCGCCAAGGCTATCACGGTGGCGGCAAAAGAGGGCGGGAGCGATCCAGCGATGAATGCCAAGCTCCGCACCGCCATCGCCAATGCCAAAGCCCAAAATATGCCAAAGGACAATATCGATGCCGCCATAAAGCGCGCAAGCGGCAAAGATGGGCAGTTTAGCGAGATCACTTATGAGGGCAAAGCCGCCAATGGCGTGCTCATCTTTATCGAATGCACCACGGACAACCCCACGCGCACGATTGCCAATATCAAAAGCTACTTCAACAAAACCCCCGGTAGCCAAATCGTGCCCAATGGCTCGCTAGAGTTTATGTTTGCACGCAAGAGCGTGTTTGAGTTTGCTAAGCCAGATTCTATGAGCTTAGAGGAGCTAGAACTAGATCTCATCGACTATGGGCTAGAGGAGCTAGAATCTCGCGATGACGGCGTGGTAGTGGTGTATGGGGATTACAAAGACTTTGGCAAGCTAAGTGAGGGCTTTGAAAAGCTAGCAATCCCACTGAGCAAGGCAACCCTACAACGGATCCCCACAAGCCCTATCGCACTAAGCGAGGAGCAAATCCTCGAGGCAGAAAAACTGCTCGATAAGATCGAAGAAGATGACGATGTCCAAGCCGTCTATACCAATATCCAATAGCCCACAAACTAGGAGCAGCGATGGCACAAAAACTTCTAATAACTCTAAGCCTCTTAAGCCTAGGGCTTTGGGCGCAGGATTCTCTAGATTCTGTGGAACGCAGCACAGAATCTAGCAAGCAAAATGGCTTTTTTTATAGCGGCGGAATGGAACTTTTTAACAAAAATGCCACCACGCTCGCAGGGAGCTTCCCCAACAACACCTATGGCTACGCGCTAGGGCAGATTAATGTGGGCTACAAATATGATAATTTTGAAGTCGTGCTAGGTGGCGTGGGCGCAGGGCTCACACACGATTCTACTAAAGGCTTAGCGTTTAATCACATAGGCTTTTGGAGCGGCTATCACAATGAACTTAATCCCGAGCGCAGCAGTGCGAGAGATGAGGCGCACAATCTCTTTGTGCATAATGCCTATGTGCGATTCCAAAATGAGAGTCTTGATATCAAACTCGGGAGATTCAAACAAGAAGATGATGATTGGATCGATGTGTATGCAGAGGGCGTGAATGCTATCCTGCGCGCTAGGGGCTTGCACCTAAAGCTTTTTAGCACAAGCGGGCTGGCAATCGTGGGCAGTGGATGGCTGATGGATTATGAGCGGTTATTCTCTACCTATGGGATTCTAAACGCCGAGGTGGGCTATGCAAATGAGCATTTTAAGCTCGATGCCTATGTGTATTATGGCAATCGCGAGTATATCGCACCGGGAGTGAATCTCGAGGTGTATGCAGGAGATCGCGACACTCTTAAATCCACAACCAAGCTTACCGCGCTTTTCCCCTACCATCACAAAGGTATGGAGGGCATTAGGCGACATTATTTCGCGGATTTTGGGGATGGGGATTCTTCAGGGTGGAATGCCACGCTTGTGGCGCGGCAGGACTTTGACTTCTTGCGACACTATAATGTAGCCCTTGCGGTGTATAAAAACATAGGCAATGCCAACGCGCGTATGGGGCAGCCGGGCAATCCTCTAGGGCTCTACACGCTTGATAATAGCGTCTATAGCCACGGACCCGCACTCAATGCGCTTGTGGCACCCGATGCCTTTAGCGCGCTCTTTTTTAGCAATATCACGCTAAGCAGTGCTAAAGCGGGGGATTTTATCTTTGGGCTTGATGGACGCTACACCACCGCACCAAGCGCACGCGAACACTCGCTCAAAGCCCATATTGATTGGGAAGTAGATTCACAGCTCACACTTAGCTTAATTGCGACTTATTATATCTCTACGCCGCTAGAGGCAAATGTGTGGGCGATAAATGGCGCGAGCTATGAGGCGGGCAAGGCACTTGATAGAAGTTATGTGATCTCACAAGTGGGATATAGCTTTTAGCCAATGCAGTGCGCGACAACCCCTCCCCTCACGCCTCAAGATTCTATAAGCACACAATGCACTAATGCCAAATCCCCTCGCCCCAATGTTGTAATCCTAGCTACCGGCGGGACTATCGCAGGCGTGGCTAGCTCACACACACAAAGCATAGATTACAAGGCTGGGGCACTTGGCATTGAGGTGCTCCTAGACACTTTGCCCGAGTTGGGCGCGCTTGCCACGCTCCAATGGGAGCAGGTGGCTAATATCGATAGTGCCGATATGACAGATTCACTATGGCTCACTCTGGCTAAGCGCGTCAATGCCCTTTTGGCACAAGAACACATCGATGGTGTCGTGATCACACACGGGAGCGATACGATGGAGGAGAGCGCGTTTTTTTTGCAGCTAGTGGTGGCAAGCCCTAAGCCCGTGGTGCTCACAGGGGCTATGCGACCAAGTAACGCAATCAGCGCCGATGGGGCTAAAAATCTCTACAACGCCATAGCCCTCGCAAGCCATAGCAATGCGCGCAATAAAGGCGTGATGATTGTGATGAATGATAGAATCCAAAGCGCGCGATACGGGGCTAAAACCCACACGCACAACCTCGATGCGCTCACCTCACCAAATAGCGGCGATATGGGCTACATCCTAGATGGCAGGGCGCATTTTTACTACACGCTCCCGCTGCACACCACACAGCGCACCTTTTGTGTGGATACACTCACACAGCTCCCAAAAGTCGCCATTTTGTATTCCTATGCCAACGATTACTCAGGCGTAGCCGCAAGGGCGTTGTATGCAGCGGGGATAGAGGGTATCATCGTGGCAGGCAGCGGTGCGGGCAGCATACATCGCGCCCACAAGGAAGTGCTACAAGAGCTTATGCAACAAGGCTTAGTCGTAGTAGTGAGCACGCGCGTGGGCTGCGGGATCGTGCAAGTGGGCGGGGTGGATTCTAAACGCGGCTTTATCAGTGCTAGAAGCCTCAATCCCCAAAAGGCTAGAGCACTCCTCCTGCTAGCCCTCACGCGCACGCGCAATCCCGCAGAGATAGCCCAAATCTTTGGGGAGTATTGAATCTAAACCTTAAAGGAGTAAATTATGGAAGTAAAACTAGCCAAAAACTATGGATTTTGCTTTGGTGTCAAGCGCGCGATCAAAATCGCCCAAGATCACAGAGATTCTATCACGCTCGGACCGCTTATCCACAATGCCAAGGAGATAGCGCGCTTAAAGCGGGATTTTAATGTCGATTTGAGCGAGGATTTGGAAAATCTAGAATCTAACAGAAAGCTCATCGTGCGCACGCACGGAATCCCCAAAAAAGATCTAAAGCGTCTGCAAGAGCAGCATTTTGAAGTGATTGATGCGACTTGCCCCTTTGTGCGCAAGCCCCAAATGATCGTCGAGGAGATGAGCAAGGAGGGCTACCAAATCATCGTTTTTGGCGATAGGGAGCACCCAGAGGTTAAAGGCGTGGTGAGCTATGCCACAGATGGCGCGCATATCATCGCGGGCATAGAGGATCTCCAATCCCTCAAACTCCACAAAAAAATCGCCCTCATCTCCCAAACAACCAAGCAGCCCGAGATTTTTGCCAATATCGCGGGGTATTTGAGTATGCGCGTGGCGGAAGTGCGGGTGTTTAACACGATTTGTAACGCGACATTTGACAACCAAAGCGCGGCAGATTCACTCAGCAAGGAAGTGGATATAATGATTGTCGTGGGGGGCAAAAACTCCTCAAACACCAAGCAGCTCTTATATATCTGTGAGAAAAATTGCGTGAGCTACCTCATCGAAGATGAGCAGGAGCTGCAAAAAGAATGGTTTGAGGGCAAAAAAGTGTGTGGTATCACCGCGGGGGCGAGCACGCCAGATTGGATTATCTCAAAGGTGCAGCAGGAGATTCTAAGCTACTAGGAGGCAGTATGCAGGTGTTACAAAGCATAAAGGAGCTAAAGGCATTTAGAGAGAGCCTAGGTGTGCAGAGCGTGGGGCTCGTGCCGACTATGGGGGCATTGCACAAGGGGCATTTAAGCCTCATTAGTGAATCTAGCCGCCACAACGCCCACACAATCGTGAGTATCTTTGTCAATCCCACGCAGTTTGGACAAAATGAAGATCTTAGCACCTATCCGCGCACGCTGGAGCAGGATTTGGCATTGTGTGAGAATCTAGGCGTGAGCGCGGTTTTTGCACCTAGTGTGGAGGAGATGTATGCAAGCGATGATGAGATTGCCATACTGCCGCCCAAGATGATGGGCTATGTGCTTGAGGGCTTTGATAGACCCACACACTTTGCGGGCGTGCTGCAGGTGGTGCTCAAGCTGTTTATGCTCACGCGCCCACACAAGGCGTATTTTGGCAAAAAGGACGCCCAGCAAGTGCTCATCGTGCAAAAAATGATAAGGGATTTGCACCTGCCCCTTGAGATTGTGGCATGCCCTATCGTGCGCGATGATGATGGTTTGGCATTGAGCTCGCGCAATGTGTATCTAAGCGCACAAGAGCGCGAAAGTGCGCTGTGTATCCCACGCACGATTGAGCATATAGAATCTGCCATAAATCAGGGCGTGCTAGAGACAAAAGAGCTAGAAAATCTCGCGCGCCAAACGCTAGATTCTAGCAAAAGCCTCACGCCCATACATATCTTTTATGCGTATTTTTGTGATCACTCACTCGCGCCAATTGCGCGTATCAAGCGGGGGGAGAGCCTCTTTTTGCTCGCTGTGCGGGTGGGTAGGACGAGGCTACTTGATAATCTATGGTGCTAGGAGCTTGTGCGCGCAAGGGTGCTTAGAATCTGCCCAAAGCTAATGCCCCCATCATTGCTTGGGTATTGCTCGGGGAAGCGCGCCTTTAAGCCATTTTGGGTAAAGAGCGCGGTGATTTTTTCACACAAGAGTTTGTTAGCAAAAACCCCGCCGCTAAAGAACACTTCCTTAGAATCTCTAGGCATATGCGTGCGTGCGATAAGAAGCGCGATGTGGCTTAGGGTGTTAAAAAACTTCGCGATGATGTGTTTAATTGGGAGCTTTTTGGCTATATCTTCACAAAGCGCGCGCACAATCTCCCCAAGCCCTATGCGCATAGAATCTACCCACACAATCGGATAATGCTCCGCTGTGCGCGTTTGGCACAGAGATTCTAAGAGCGCGCCACACTGCCCATCATAGCTCACATTTTGGCACACGCCTAGCAGATACGCCACACCATCAAAGAGCCTGCCCACCGAGCTAGTGCGGGGTGCGTTGAGATTTTTTGCCCTCATTGCGCACAATGCCTCAAGCTCGTGCGCGCTAAAGTGCTGGGCTATGAGATTCACAGACTCTGGGGCGAACTCTAGAATCAGTGCGAGAGCTATGCGCCGTATGTCTGTGATAGCCCTCTCCCCACCAAGCAGGCTAAACTCCGCGATACTTGCCACGCGCCTTGCCTCATAGAGATTGCCCACAAACGCCTCTCCACCCCAAATATGCCCATCGCTCCCTAGCCCCGTGCCATCCCAAACAATCCCAAGGTGCTGCGTGTCCCTGCCAAAGTGTCCATACTCCCCAAGCACCGCGCAAAAATGCGCATAATGGTGCTGGACAAGACAGAGATTTGCGCGCTGAAACCAAAGATTAGGGCTTGTGGGCGCATCGTGAGGAATCTCGCTAGCTATGGGCGTGTCGTGAGATTGCGCGCTAAAGCTCCTAGCAAGCATGCTCGAGGCATAATGTGGGTGCATATCACACACATAGAGGGCAAACTCACGCGCCTGCAATCCAAAAAAACCTAGCAGGGAATGCAGTGTGTCTGTGTAGTGCTGCTGCGTGGGCACATTCTCCAAATCCCCCATATACGGCGATGTGAGCGCGTAAGCCCCATCACTTAGGCAAAAACTCGCCTTTTGGTTTGCCCCAAATGCCAGAATCTTTGTGGGCGCAAAGGTGCGCGGGAACTTGAAAGTCTTTGGCGCGTAGCCTCGAGAAAGGCGCAAGATTCTGGGTTTGCCCGCAATAAAGCGCATAATACTATCATCGATACGATGCACAATGGCGCGATTATAGCTTAGTAGCGCGTCGTGGATAGGCGTGGGGGCGGTGAGCTCGCGCGCGTTTTTGGCGATAGGTGCGCCGCTTTGGTTGGCACTTGTAAAGATAAGCGGCACGCCCACTCTCTCGCACACAAGGTGCATAATACCGCTATAAGGCAGCAACACGCCGATAGTGTCTAGCTCTGGGGCGATGAGGCTAAGCGCGGCGGGGCTAAGAGCAGAATCTGCTGCTAGGTGCTTGCGCTTTTTTAATAGCACGATGGGGGCTTGTGGGCTTGTGAGCAGGGCAAACTGCGCGTTGGAGCAATGCGCGAACTTCTCAATCTGCGCCCTATCGCGGCACATAATCACAAAGGGCTTGTGTGGGCGATTTTTGCGCTCTCTTAGTGTGCGCAGGGCGTGGGGCATATCTGCCCTCGCCACAAAGGCATAGCCCCCAATGCCCTTAAGTGCCACGATTTGCCCACGCCCCAAGGCAGAGATTACAGAATCTAGCGCCGCGCCATCATACGCGCTATGCTCATAATCAAGCCTAATCCCACAAGCACTGCACGAAATAGGCTGGGCGTGGAAGCGTCTATCGGCGGGATTGTGATACTCCCTCTGGCAGGATTTACAGAATCTAAACGCGCGCATTGCGCTATTGTGTCGCTCATAGGGCAAGGCATAGAGCATACTATAGCGCGCCCCGCACTGCGTGCAGGCACAAAAGGCATAATGGGCAAAGCGCCCACTGCCCCGCATATCCGCACAGCAGGATTCACACATTGCCATATCTAGGGGCACCTCTAGGGCGAGTGGATAGGGGCTTTGGGCGGGGTGGCTTTGGGTTAAGATTCTAAAATCCTCGCACGCCGCTAACATCGCTATGGGAGTGGATTGTATATGCGTGATTTTGCTAGACTTTGGGGCTTTGGATCTAAGCAGAGAGAGGAAGCTCTCATACTGCGCACTTGAGGGATTATAGAGCATAATCTCCACACACACAGAGGTGTTGCACACAGAGCCCCTAAGCCCAAGAGAATGCGCGAGGTTATACACAAATGGGCGAAACCCCACGCCCTGAATAATGCCAAAAACCCTGATTTGATAGCTTTTCATAGGGGAATTATAATATTTTAATGTGCTTTTTGTGCGCGGGGGCGTATAATTTTACTCTCACTTTACACAAATGGAATCTCATGCAAGAAGATGCTATCCGATGGGACAAACGCCACGCACAGGGCTTTATGCCTCAAAGCCCAAGTGCGATTTTGCGCGAGTTTGCGCCGCTGCTGCGCACATACACAAAGCGTGGGCGCGCAAATGCGCTTGATATAGCCTGTGGCAATGGGCGCAATGCGAAGTTTCTCGCAAAGCTAGGCTTTAGCGTGCTGGGCGTGGATATCTCCCAAGTCGCGCTAGATTCACTCCAAGGCGTAGAGGGTGTGCGGGGCTTGTGCGTGGATTTGGATCACTTTGAAATCCCACAGGGGAGCTATGATGTGGTATTAAATTTTTATTTTTTAGACAGGCGACTTTTTAGGGGGATTAAAGAAGGCATAAAGCGCGGTGGGATCGTGGTGTTTGAGACTTTTTGCGCGGTGCCAAAAATCTATGATAGAGAGATTTTCTCCCAGCTCCCCGCACACAGAAGCCTACAAAATGGCGAGCTAGAGCGGGCGTTTAGCGGGTGGAAAATCCTGCATAATGCTTATGGGATCGCTTATAGGAGTGCGAGTGAATCTAGCAGCCAAAATACGCAATCTACGCGCCAAAATGTCTATCTCACACAAAGTTTCGTCGCACGCAAACCCTAAGGGCAACTATGCGCACATTCTCGCTCAAACAAAAGCTCTATAAAATCACTGCTATCGCTCTGCCAAGCGGGGCGAACTCCCTGCTAGATATGGCAAATATCACGGTGGGAATGTATTTTGTCTCGAAGTTTTCTAAGGAGCATATCATCGCGCTCAATGTGGGAATGAGCTACATTATGATGCTTTTTGCTATCACTGCGATTTTTTTCATCGGGACAAGCGCGCAGGTGGCTAGATTCTATGGGGCGAGGGAGTGTCAAAAGCTAAGAGAGGTGATGGGCAATAACTTCCTCATCGCGCTCATTCTCTCTCTCCCGCTGCTTGTGTTGGCGTATGCGTGTAGCGAGGCTTATTTGGATTGGATGGGCAAGGGCGTGAGTGGCGAGGCAAAGCATTTGGGGCTAGAGTATTTGGGGATTGTCGTGTTTGGTATCCCCGCACTGATGGCAAAAACCATCTGTGTAGCGGGACTATCAGCCCTTGGGGATACTAAGCGCGTGATGTATATCAAGCTCATCACCACCACGCTCAATGTCGTGCTCAATTATGTGCTCATTTTTGGCTTTGATTTTGGGATTTTTGCTCTAGATTCACTAGGCGTGTTTGGTGCTGGGCTGTGCAATGTGTGTGTGACCTACCTTGAGGCGTTGCTGCTTTTTGGCGTGATTTATTGGCGCAAAAGCGTGCTTAGGTTTGCCTTTGTGCTAAAGGTGGAGTATAGCAGGGCGATGTTTAGCATTGGCGTGCCCGCGGGTATCGAGCGGTTTTTGACGCTCTTTAGCCTCGTGCTCACACAAAAATTTATGAGCGAGTATGGCGCGGATGTGATCGCAGGATTCCAAATAGGCTCTAAAGTCGAAGCCTTTATCCTAACCTTTGGGTTTGGATTCCAAGTCGCTGCTATGGCACTTGTGGGGCAGAGTCTAGGCAAAAAGCGTATGGACTTAGCCTATGATTTTTTAAAAACGCTTTTGGTGTTTTCAAGCGTGATTATGGGGATTTTGGGGCTTGTGATTTGCCTATGGGGCGTGGATCTCTCAAAAATCTTTAACGCAGAAGAAGCCGTGCTGCGCGCGAGCTTGTATTATATCATCGCTGTGGGGCTCTCTCAAGTGCCGCTTGTGATGATTTTTTGCCTCGATGGGGCTCTGCGCGGGGTGGGCGCGACGAAGCTCTCACTGATGATTAATGCCACGAGCATTTGGGTGCTGCGTATCGTGCCGATGTATCTGTGTGTCGCGTATCAGGGCGATGTGCGCATTGTGTTTGGGATTATTTTCTTAGAGACTTATTTGCGCGCGTGTGCCTTTGGAGCGGTGTTTAAAAGCGGGATTTGGGAGAGGTTTATTAGGAGATTCTAAGCGGGGTGTTTAGCGTCAAAATGCGCGAGGATAGCAGTGAGAATCTGCGGAATCTGGGCGTTAGCGTCAATGGTGTGCTGCGCGACTTTGGCATACACTTTTGCGCGCGCCTCATAGAGCTCCCTAGCCCTAGTCTCATTGCTAAAAAGCGGGCGTTTGGCGCGCTGTGCAGAATCTAAGCGCGCTGTAATCGTCTCAAAATCACTCTGCAAATAATAAATCTCGCCCACAGGGCGTATGTCGTTAAAAATCGGCATTCCCCCGCCCGTGGCGATGATAGCATTACACACATTGGCACTAAGCCACGCGATTGCCTTAGATTCTAACGCGCGGAAGCCCTGCTCCCCTCTATGCGCAAAAATCTCAGCAACACTCTGCCCCGTGCTAGATTCTATAAGCAAATCCGTATCAATCACAAACCGCCCCATTCTCTGCGCCAAAGCCGCCCCGATAGTGCTTTTGCCACTCCCCATAAAGCCAATAAGCACGATGTTTGCCACTTAGTGAAACTCCAGCATATAGCCATCGCGCTGCGAGGCAAGCTCATAGGCGTATTGCCCATCAAGCTCGAGGGAGATTCTATAAAAGCTCTCGTGGCTAGAAAAAATCACTTTTTTCACATACTTGCCCTCTAGCTCTTGGGCTTGATTGATAGCCTTGTCCATACCCTCAAAATCTAGCACGATGCGGTAGGGATTAGGCAGGATAAAATGCCGCACATTGGGGTATTTTGTGGCGATAAAGACTTTATTTTTGTCCAAATAGAGCTCAAACTCCCCGATATGTAGCCGCCTCTCTCTATCATAGCTCTTGCCGATAGCCTTTTGGGAAAGCTCAAGGGGATAGTGCCAATCAATGCCTTGATTGATGTCGATTTCTTTGGTGGCTATGGTGCCATCGATGTTTTGGTATGTGATACTCACTTTTTGCAGCACACGCGCGGTGGAAGGCAGGGCGATGTCGATACTTTGGAGAATCTCCCTTTTAGAATCTTTTTGGTTGTGCAAGCCCTCTTTAGGCGCGATAGAGGGCTCGAAGGGATCTTCTCTAGCTATGAGCAGGGCACAAAATGCAAAAAGCAGGATAGCAAGTCTCATTTTGGCTCCAAGCCTTTAAGCTCAAAAATATCTTTTTGAATCTTAGCGTTTTGCTTTTGGAGTGAATCCACCTCTTGAATGAGCCTCTCTTGCTGTTTTTTGAGGCTCAAAAGCGTATGAAGCGAGGCATTGCCAAAAAGTAGCGTCGCGCTATAAGCTAGCAGCACCGCGAGCACCGCAGCGACGATGAGAAAGCCTCTATTGACTTCTAGCCACCGCTTGAGTTTTGAGGGTTGTTCATAAAGCTCGCGCATACCGCCCCTTTAGGCTATTTTTTAAAAAGCTGCACGCCTAGATACTCGCTATTTGAGATTTGGGATTCTATCTCTAAGAGGCGATTGTATTTTGCGATTCTCTCGCTCCTAGCAGTAGATCCTGTCTTTATCTCGCCAGTATTTAGCGCGATAGCAAAATCCGCGATGAAACTATCCTCACTCTCCCCACTTCTGTGGCTCATTATGCACTTATACGCGTTGCGTTGGGCTAGGCGCACTGCCTGCATAGCCTGCGTGATAGTCCCGATTTGGTTTGGCTTTATCAAAATCGCATTGGCGATGTTTTTCTCAATCCCTTGTGCGAGGATTTTCCTATTAGTCACAAACAAATCATCGCCCACAAGCTGAATCTTATCCCCAAGTCGCTGCGTGAGATAGCTCCAGCCCTCCCAGTCATCTTCGCTTAGCCCATCTTCGATGGAGACGATCGGATACTTTTGCACCATCTCTTCATAATAGCCCACAAGCTCCCGTGAGCTTAGTTTGCGCCCCTCTCCTGCGAGATTATACATTCCACTCTCATCGACAAGCTCACTGCTCGCGACATCTAGCGCGATAGCTATCTCCTCGCCGGGCTTGTAGCCTGCCTTTTCAATGGCTTGGAGTATCACTTCGATAGGTTGGGCGTTGTTGGTAAGATTGGGCGCAAATCCTCCCTCATCGCCGATGCTTGTGATATGCTTTTGCTCGCTTAGAATCTTTTTGAGATACTGATACACTTCCGCACTTGCGCGCAACGCCTCGCTAAAGCTATCAAAGCCAAGTGGCATAATCATATACTCCTGAAAATCCACGGTATTATCCGCGTGGCTGCCGCCATTGATGATATTGAGCATAGGCACCGGGAGCACGAGGGCATTTGCGCCACCTAGATAGCGATATAGCGGTATGTGCAGGCTTTTAGCCGCTGCTCTAGCCACCGCCATAGACACGCCAAGCGTGGCGTTTGCTCCGAGTTTAGAGAAGTTTTGCGTGCCATCTAGATCTTTGAGCGTGGCATCAATAAGCCCCTGATCATACGGACTAGCCCCCACCAACGCCTCGCGTATGCTAAGATCCACATTTTCGCAAGCCTTGAGCACGCCCTTGCCCAAAAAGCGATTTTTGTCCCCATCACGCAGCTCTAAAGCCTCTCTTTTGCCCGTGCTCGCGCCACTTGGGACGATGGCACTCTCTTTTGTCCCATCGCTTAGCTCCACAATCGCCTTGATAGTGGGATTGCCTCGTGAATCTAACACCTCTTGAGAATAAATCTTACTAATATGCACCATATTTGCTCCTTGTATTTAGTTTTGGATTCTATCATTTAATGCAAGTTTGCTTCACAAACTTGATACCGCTTGTGGCAAGTGAATTGCCACTTCGCTCCGCTGCGCGTGCATACATTACCTGAATCTCTGTGCTTAGATTCAGTAGATTCTATAATGTCGCTAGTGAGCTTAGATTCTATAAATCTAGGCTTCGCCCTGCTCGGGCTCATCGGGCAGTGGCAGTATCTCATCTTTCACGCCGATTTGTTCGCGGATTTTGTTGGTGATTTCTTGGGCGATCGCGGCATTTTCTCTCAAAAACACCTTGGCATTCTCGCGCCCCTGCCCTAGCTTCATATCGCCATAGGAGAGCCACGCCCCGCTTTTATCGATGATATCAAGCTTCACGCCATAATCGATTATCTCGCCTTCCTTGCTAATCCCCTCGCCAAACATTATATCAAACTCCGCTTCCCTAAATGGCGGTGCCACCTTGTTTTTGACCACCTTTGCTTTAGCGCGGTTACCGATGTTTTGCTCATTTTGCTTGAGAGTGGCGATGCGCCGTATATCCACACGCACGCTCGCATAGAATTTGAGCGCGTTACCGCCCGTGGTTGTCTCTGGGCTGCCATAGCCCATTGTGCCGATTTTCATACGGATTTGGTTGATAAAAATCAGTGTGGCATTCATCTTGTGCAGCACGCCTGTGATCTTGCGCAGTGCGTGGCTCATAAGCCGCGCCTGCAAGCCCACGTGCTGATCGCCCATATCGCCCTCAATCTCTGCCTTTGGCGTGAGGGCTGCCACAGAATCTATCACGATGAGATCCACCGCCCCGCTGCGCGTGAGTGTCTCTAGGATTTCAAGTGCCTGTTCGCCGTTATCGGGTTGGGAGACGAGGAGGTTTTGCGTATCTACGCCTAGATTCTTAGCATAATACACATCGAGCGCGTGCTCAGCATCGATAAACGCCGCGATCCCGCCATTGCGTTGGCATTCCGCTACGATTTGGAGCGCGAGCGTGGTTTTGCCGCTAGATTCTGGACCATAGATCTCGATAATCCTGCCCTTAGGCACGCCGCCTATACCAAGTGCCATATCAAGCCCAAGCGAGCCCGTAGAGATCGCATCGATTTTCTCCACCTGCTTATCGCCAAGCCGCACGAGCGCGCCCTTGCCAAACGCCTTGTCAATCTGCTTGAGCGCAAGCTCGATGGCTTTTTGCCGCTTTTCATCTATCGCCATTGTTGTCCTTAGTTGAGTGATTTTTTGAATTCCGCGATTGTATCTTATGAAGTTTGAAAAATTTCTTTAAGCCCTGCGCAACAAACTTGGCTAAGCTATCTTTTGTTACAATGTCGCCAAAAGCCCAAAATGCGAGGAAGTCCCACGATGAGCACCCACACCAAAGCCCACCCACGATATTTCAAAACGCGCCATATCAGTGTGGCACACAGCCCCGATGCCGATGATTTGTTTATGTATTACGCACTCAATTTTGGCTGGATAGATTCAGATCTCGTGCGCTTTAGTGCGTGCGCTAGGGATATACAAACGCTCAATGATGCGACTTTGCGCGGGGAGTATGATATCAGCGCGATCTCCTTTGCGCTCTACCCGCTTGTGTGCGATGATTACGCGCTTTTGCGCACGGGGGTTAGCTTTGGCAATGGCTATGGACCCAAGCTCATCAAAAAGCGCACCACCACGCTCAAAAAAGACTTCAAAGTCGCCCTAAGCGGCGCGCACACGACTAATGCCCTGCTTTTCAAACTCGCCTATCCCCACGCGCGCATTGTGTATAAAAACTTCCTTGACATAGAATCTAGCGTGCTAAGCGGCGAGGTGCAAGCAGGCGTGCTCATCCACGAATCCATTCTTAGCTATGATGAAAGCCTCGTGGTAGAAGCCGAGCTATGGGACATATGGTGCGATCTCAATAAGCGCAATCTCCCGCTACCCCTAGGCGGTATGGCACTGCGTCGCTCCCTGCCGCTGACTATCGCGCTAGAGTGTGAATCCCTGCTCACCAAAGCTGTGGAAGTGGCGGTGCATAATAAGCCCCTGCTCTCGCGTATGCTCACGGAGCGCAACCTCATCAGAGTGGATTCTCAAAAACTCGAGACTTATCTCAATCTTTATGCCAATGCAGATTCTATAACTTTAAGCGCGTTGCAGCTAGAGGCACTTGATGTGCTTTTTTCTCTAGGGTTTAGTGCGGGATTTTATCCCCAAGTAATCAACGCCGCGCAGCATATGCTCCCGCGTGAGTATCTCGCGCAACGATATTCTTAAAACTCTTAAATAAGGCTTCATAAATGGCTTCGCAATTTGTCTATAACACCGCAAGTATCGCAAAAATCCTCACACCAAGCCTCATCACGCGCGCCCTTTTAGAATCTAAAATCGCCAAATTCTTTGCCCGCCTAGATTCTAGCGCACTAGATTCTCTCTCCTCACGCCTTAGATTCTATCATCGCATAAGCACGCCCTTTGCTATCACGCCCCTTGAGAGCCCAAAGCATTGCGAGCGGCTAGGCACCTATGCGCCGCATTATGGCAGGATAAAGGATAGCTATAAATGGCGAGCCTTTAGCACCTACCACTACGATATGCGCTCGTATGCGCGCTATTTTGACCAAAACTTAAAGCTCTATTATGGCTTTGGCGATGTGAATTATTACTTCACGCACCCCGCCATTACCAAATCCCGCCCTATACGCTCATCTCAAAACTCTATCCTCCTTAAACTCGCGCAAAATCGGCATTTTGTCTTTATCAAAGATCCTTATGGATTCAAAGACAAACAAGATATGATATTTTTTCGTGGGGCGTGCTATCAGGAGCATAGAGCGCGCTTTTTGCACAAGTTTTTTGACGCGCCATTTTGCGACATCGGACACACGGGCAATCCGCGCGTGCATACGCCCTATCTCAAGCCCAAAGTCTCCATCGCCAAGCATTTGCCCTATAAATTTCTGCTAAGCCTAGAGGGCAATGATGTGGCGAGCAACCTCAAATGGGTGCTTAGCAGCAACTCGCTGTGTATGATGCCTCGTCCCAAATACGAAACATGGTTTATGGAATCTACCCTAGAGCCAAATGTGCATTACTGCGAGATCGCTGATGACTACTCCGATGTGGAGGAGAAGTTTGAGTTTTTCCGCACGCACACAGAGGCAGCAGAGGAGATAATCCACAATGCCCATAGATTCTGTGCGCGCTTTTTAGACAAGCGCACCGAGGAAATGCTCAATATCCTCGTGCTACGCAAGTATTTTTGCTTAAGCGGACAGATTAGCATAAGCGCGATTGAGCGCGAGTTTTTTGGGCTCTAGTTCTAGATTCTAGGCTCTAGACTTTAGGCGCGTAGTCGCCCCAAAGAAGGCTACAAGCCACGATAGGGGCTCTAAGCACAACTTTAAGTTTGGGTGTGTTAGAATCCGCGCCTTTATCCCAATATAAGGAAAGCTATGCGTGTAACGATTATCGGTAGTGGGTATGTCGGGCTCGTGGCGGGAGCGTGCTTTGCGCAGATGGGCAATGCCGTGATTTGCCTCGATGTGGATTCTAAAAAGATCGAAAATCTCACAAAAGGCATTATCCCCATCTATGAGCCCGGACTAGAATCTATGGTAGCAGAAAACCACAAGCGAGGCAATCTGTGCTTCACTACCGACAAATCGCAGGCTCTAAGCAATGCCGAGGTGATTTTCATCGCGGTGGGCACGCCTATGGGCGAAGATGGCAGCGCGGATTTGCGGTATGTGGAGGCGGTAGCAGAGGATATAGGCGCGCATTTGCAGGAATACGCCGTGATTGTGGATAAATCCACCGTGCCCGTGGGCACTGCAAGAAAGGTGCGCGCTCTCATCGCACAAGGGCTACAAAAGCGCGGGGCGAAAGTGGAGTTTGATGTCGTGAGCAATCCCGAGTTTCTCAAAGAGGGCGTGGCGATAAAGGACTTTATGAGCCCTGATAGAGTCGTGGTGGGCGCGGATTCTCCAAAAGCCCTAAAGATAATGAAAGCCCTCTATGCACCCTTCCTTATTAAAAGCGATAGATTCATCGCTATGGGGATAGAATCTGCCGAGATGACTAAATACGCCGCAAACGCTATGCTAGCGACAAAAATCAGCTTTATCAACGAGATGAGCCAAATCTGTGAGCGCGTGGGCGCAAATATCAACGATGTGCGGCTAGGGATTGGCTCAGATTCACGCATTGGGTATAGCTTCATCTATCCGGGGTGTGGCTATGGCGGGAGCTGCTTCCCCAAAGATGTCAAGGCATTAGAAAAAGTCGCGCTAGATTGTGGCTACACGCCTAGAATCTTACAAGCCATCGACGCCGTCAATGCCGCGCAAAAAAGGCTTTTGGTAGAGAAAATCTGCGCACGCTTTGGCGAGGATTTGCGTGGCAGGACTTTTTGCGTGTGGGGGCTAGCCTTCAAGCCCGAGACGGACGATATGCGCGAGGCAAGCTCTTTGGTGCTTATCCGTGAGCTTATCGCGCGCGGGGCGAGGGTGCAAGCCTATGACGCTAAGGCGTGCGAGCAGGCGCGATTTTATCTTAGTGATGTGCTAGATTCTATCGAGTTTGCTAGCAGCAAGTATGAGGCGCTTAAAGGCTGCGATGCGATGGTGCTAGTAACGGAGTGGCGGGAGTTTAGAAGTCCGGACTTTGGGGAGATGGCTAAGCTTTTGAAAAGCCCCATAATCTTTGATGGACGCAATATCTACCACACGCTAAATCTAGAATCTAAGGGCTTTGAGTATTACCAAATAGGAGTGAGAGATGAAAAACCAAGTGGTAAGTGATGTAGAATCTAAAATCTATAAAATCATTCTTGTGTGCATCATCGCCTCAAGCGTAGTGGCTAGATTCTATCAGTATATTTTTCATAAAGACCTGTGGCTAGATGAAGCCATGCTCACATTTTCTATCACCAATATTTCTTTGTGGGATATGCTCTCTAAGCCACTTCCTTCGCTACAAAGCGCGCCACTTGGGTTTTTGCTCTGGACGAGATTGCTGTATGAGTTCTTTGGGGCGGGTGAGTATGTCTTATATTTCTTACCCTTTGTGTGCTCGCTTGGCACGATCTTTGTGGCTTATAAGATCTCTCAAACCTTACGCGATACTTTTAGCCAAACGCTGTTTATGCTCCTTGTGTGCGGCTCCTTGGGGCTGCTGTATTATGCCACCGAGTTTAAGCAGTATGGCGTTGAAGCGTTTTGTGGATTTTTGCTCCTGTATTTGTATATCAAGCGCATGCCTTTGTCAAAATTTTTGCTCATCAGTGGCGTTAGCGTGCTATTCTCACATACTATTATCTTTATTGCGATCGCGTGCATCATAGGCTACACATGGCAGAGCAAACACAATCTCAAAGCATTTCTCAAACAAAACACTTTGCCCATACTCGCACTTGGGGTGTTTTTTGTGGCGTATTATTTTTTGTATCTCAAGCACCAAGCTGGTGAGGGATTTTATAATTATTGGTCAAAATTTTTCTTGCCACATAATCCACTAGAATACCCAGCCTACATAAAAGACACGCTTTTAGACATCTATCTTGGATTTACGCCATTTGCGCGAGGCTTTGTTGTGCCTTTTTATATAGCACTTTCTTTTTTGGGGCTTGTGGCACTTTATAAAATCCGTAGGGATCTGTTTATAGTCACAATCAGCGCGCTTGGTATCTATGTAGGGCTTTCGCTGCTGCGCATCTATCCCTTTGGGCATGATGGTATCGTCGGTGGCAGACTTTCACTCTATATGTCGAGTATATTTTTTCTTTTATGCTCTTTAGGGGGGGGGGCAATATATACACGATACAAAAATATTAGAATCTTTAGAATTTTGAGCATGTTGTGTCTTATTGTGATATTTACATTACCTGCATTTTACAGACATGCTAAAGTTGTGATTGCTAACACACACTATTCGCAACAAACACATGCCTTTATCACACAAATAGCGACAAATCTTAGTTCACAAGATTGTGCATACATTTACAAAGCATCAGAAAAAGCTTTGAGTTACTATGCAAAACTTGATAATCTCGCATTTCCTTATATAGTCTTTGATGCTGACCTTGCCTCATTACGACAAGCACTCACAGAGAATAATTGCCAAAATGTGTGGATTCTCGCTAGCCACTTTCCTAAGGATCCATGGGTAAGTGATTTAGAGACATTGGTATATGAGATAGATCAAAATGCAATAATCTACACGAACACCGGCTCTATGCTCATAAGACTCTCACACAGACAAGGAAGCTAAATGCAATATATCCTTATCACTGGTGGGGCGGGCTACATCGGCTCACATACTAACGCCCTACTCAACGCATTAGGTGTGCGGACTATCGTGCTTGATAGTCTTATCTATGGGCATAAAGAGGCGTTGGAGATCAGTGAAAATACAGAATCTAAGAAACTTACAGAGTCCACCACCCCACAGAATCTTAGCAAGGCTTTGCCTAGTGAAATAGATTCAGTGTGCGGAACGCACCCTTTAAAAGCGTCGTCGGGGTGGGGGGAGAGGTTGAGAGGGGGGAGGGAGCGACTTCGCAATTCACGCCCCTCCCCCCTCTCGCATAAAACAAGCGATGTAGAGAATCTAGGAAGTATTCGTGAGAATGAGATTCCAAGAAATGAGGAAATACAGAATCTAGGCAACACAGAAACCAAAATAAACACAGAGAATCTAAAGGGACAGAATCTAGATTCTAAAATCTCCTCCTCACGAATATTCTCTAATTTCTTAGAATCTGGTGTGTTTTTCAAGGGGGGACAAGGGGGCTCGAATTGCGAAGTCGCTCCCCTTATCCCCCCTTTGACCCCCCAAACCCCCGACGACGCTTCTTACGGGTGCTCCGCACAGGATAATTTTACAGGCAAGCCAAGTGCAAAGCCTCAAGAAAACTTAGAATCTAGGACAAATTTAGAATTTAATACAGATTCAGAATCTAACGCAAATGCAGAATCTAACCTCCTAGATTCACAAATCTCACAAATCTCGCTAGAGGACTTTTTAGGCACAAATGGGGGGGGGGGCGAGTCTTAGCTTAGAATCTAACCAATCTCCCGAGAGCCACTCCGCTCCGCCCACGATCTTTATCCACGGCGATTTGTGCGACACGCAGCTTTTGCGCCAGATTTTTGCCACCTATCCTATCGAGTGCGTGCTGCACTTTGCCGCCTTTGCCTATGTGGGCGAATCCGTGCAGGATCCGCAAAAATACTACCTAAACAATGTCGCCAACACGCTCAATCTCCTCTCTGTGATGCGTGAGTTTGGCTGCCGCTCTCTCATCTTTAGCTCCACTTGCGCCACCTATGGCAATCCTCTCCAAATCCCCATCACAGAATCCCACCCCCAAAATCCCATAAACCCTTATGGGCGCTCTAAACTGATGGTTGAGCAGATTTTGCAGGATTTTGCCAAAGCCTACAACCTCTCCTATGTGATTTTGCGCTATTTTAACGCCGCGGGGGCGAGCAACTTCTTTGATATCGGAGAGTCTCACAATCCCGAGACGCACCTCATCCCCCTAATCCTACGCGCCGCCCTACACACCGCGCCCCTAGCCCACAAGTCAAACGCCAAAAAGCCCCAACAAGCCCCTAAACTAGAAGTCTTTGGGCTAGACTACCCCACCAAAGATGGCTCGTGCGTGCGGGATTATATCCATATCGATGATTTGAGCCTCGCGCATATCCTAGCGTGGCGGTATCTACGCGCTGGGGGGACAAGCGAGGTGTTTAACCTCGGCAATAATGAGGGCTTTTCCGTGCTAGAGGTGCTGCACAAAGCAGAGGAGATCACCCGCACAGAAATCCCCTACACACGCGCCCCGCGGCGCGCAGGTGATCCCGCCATCCTCGTAGGAGACTCCCAAAAGGCGCGCAAAATCCTAGGGTGGAATCCGCGCTTTTTCACACTCGAGGCGATTTTGCGCAGCGCATACCGCTGGCATAGCAATCAAAGATACTAACCAAAGGAGCAACTATGAACAAAAAACAAAAAGTCCTCATCATCGGGGCGGGTGCAGCGGGGCTAAGTGCTGGACGCGTGCTAGTAGAATCTGGCTATGAAGTGCAGATTTTTGAGGCAGATTCACAAGTGGGCGGGCTTAGCAAGAGCTTTGGGCTCTTTGGGCAGATTGTCGATGTGGGACCTCATAGATTTTTTAGCAAAGATGCGCGCTTAAACGACTTTTGGCTCGCCCACACACGCGGTGAGCACGAGCAGGTGCGCCGATTGACAAGGATTTTTTATAACAAAAAGTTTTTCTACTATCCCCTGCGCGGCTTTGATGCGCTCCTAAAACTAGGCTTCATAGAATCTAGCTTGTGCGCTCTAAGCTACCTCAAGGCAAAAATCAAGCCCTTTAAGGGCGATAGCTTTGAATCTTGGGTGGCAAATGCCTTTGGCTATCGGCTCTATAGCATATTTTTCAAATCCTACACGCAAAAGCTCTGGGGGATACCTTGTGATAAGCTAGATTCTGACTTTGCAGCACAGCGCATAAAGGGGCTCAATCTCTATGAGGCGGTAAAGTCCGCGTTTTTTGGCGATAGGAGCAAAAAGCACAAGACGCTTGTCGATGAGTTTAGCTACCCAAAGCGCGGGGCGGGCGTGGTGTATGAAAATATGGCGCGCGAGATTTTGGCGCGAGGCGGAGAGATCCACTGCGATACCAAGGTGCTACAAATCCTCACAAAAGACAAAAAGGCGAGAGGCATCGTGGTGCAAACACAAGAGGGGCGCAGGGAGGTAGCAGGCGATATCATCATCTCCACCGCGCCTTTTGATGAGATGGTGGGCTCTCTAAGTGAGCTAGATTCTCATACGCGCGCGCTTGTGGGGGAGCTAAAATTTAGGAATACGATTCTCGTGTATATAGAGGTGGGGAGTGAGACACAGGAAAACGGCTCTTTGGATGGGCATTCAGCTTTTGGCGATAAAAGCGGGAATCTACGCTCGGATTTTCAGTCACTTACCTCTAGTAAGCTCCTTCAATCCTCGCTTGATAACCCACTTTTC
>NZ_CASDOV010000010.1:0-45075 GCF_949282165.1 uncultured Helicobacter sp.
TGCACACCACGAAGCGGGCGAGGGGCGGTATGCACTTGCGTGCTACACATTTTATGTGATTTTTGCTGCGCAAAAATGGCGCAATTTTACAATTGCGCTAGGCTTGCGCTATCGCGCCCATTATTTGTATTGAGCAAAGCTTCATAAAGGTTTTTTGAAGTGGGGAGGTTGCGTAATTGTTTTAGGTTTAGATTCTATAAATGCACGAGATTCTGAATCTGTTGGGCTAGATTCTAATTTTTCCAAACATAGATTGTGTGAGTTGCTTAGATTCTGAATCTATTGAGTTGGATTGTAAAATGGCTTTTAATTCTGCGGGGCTAGATTCTGCAAATGTGTTAGATTCTATACAATAGAGATTCTGAACTTTGTTTGTTCCTTTGAATCTGTTTTGGTTTTTGTGCGTATTTTAGAATCCGCCTTGTTTGAATTTAAAGCTTTGTCTGGGCTTTCCTTAGATTCTACATCTCATATTTGGCTTAGTGCGTGGGGGAGTGTGAGCTTTTAGAATCTAGAGATTTTGCTTCACTAAATATGAAGGGATTGTGTGCTTGGGCTTAGATTTTAAATCTACTTGAGACTCCGCACTTGGTGTGGTGTGGATTGTGTGGGGTTGTCGCCGCTAGCAAAAAATTAGTCATTGTCGTGGGGCTTATAGAGCTTTTGGGGGGTGTGTGGCGGGTGCGGGGGCGGGAGCGCAACGCCCCACTACTCCACCTCCGCATCGATGACATCATCATCTTTGCCCTTTTTGCTCTCTTGCGCACCGCTATTTTGGGTTTGGTTTTGCATAGCTTGGGCGAGAGATTGCGCTTTTTGGCTAAGGTTTTGAATCTTAGATTCTAGCTCCTCCTTGCCCACGCTCTCGTTTTTGAGCGCGTCCTCTAAGTCTTTGAGCGCAGATTCTATGCCCTCCACCTCTGTGGCAGGGATTTTGTCCCTGTGCTCATCAAGGCTCTTTCTTGTCTGATACACGAGGCTATCGGCTTGGTTGCGTAGCTCGATGAGCTCCTTTTTCTTAGCGTCCTCTTCTTTGTGTAGCTCGGCGTCTTTTACCATTTTTTCGATTTCAGAATCTGAAAGCCCGCTAGAACCGCTGATTTTAATCTCTTGGGATTTGCCCGTGGTTTTGTCCTTGGCACTCACGGTTAAGATTCCATTGGCGTCAATGTCAAAGGTTACCTCGATTTGTGGCACGCCACGCGGTGCGGCAGGGATACCGGTAAGATCAAAGCGCCCAAGCGATTTATTATCACGCGCTAGCTCGCGCTCACCTTGCAATACATTGATTGACACAGCGGGCTGATTGTCCTCATAGGTAGAGAATACCTGCGTTTTTTTCGTAGGGATAGTCACGCCGCGCTCCACGATTTTGGTAGCAATCCCCCCAGCAGTCTCTATCCCTAGGCTTAGAGGTGTCACATCAAGCAATAGCACATCTTTGACATCGCCTTTGAGCACGCCGCCTTGAATCGCTGCACCCACCGCCACGACCTCATCGGGATTCACTGATTTGTTGAGATCTTTGCCGATGAAATCTTTGACACGCTCTTGCACCTTGGGGATACGCGTAGAGCCACCCACCATCACGACTTCGCTAATATCACTTTTACTAAGCCCCGCGTCTTTTATCACAAAATCGATTTTGGCAATCGTCTCATCGATTAAATCCTCTATGAGGCTCTCAAACTTCGCGCGAGTGAGCTTTTTGACTAGGTGCTTAGGACCACTTGAATCTGCAGTGATAAATGGTAGATTAAGCTCCGTCTCCTGCGCGCTGCTAAGCTCCTTTTTGGCAGTTTCTGCCGCGTCTTTGAGGCGTTGGAGTGCCATCACATCGTTTTTGATATCAATCCCGCTTTCGTCTTGAAATTCCTTAGCCGCCCAATCGATGATTCTGTTATCAAAGTCATCGCCGCCCAAAAACGCATCGCCGCCCGTAGCGAGCACTTCCACGACATTATCGCCCGTCTCAAGCACGGTAACATCAAAAGTCCCTCCGCCCAAGTCATACACCATAATCTTTTCGGATTCTTTTTTATCAAGCCCATAAGCAAGCGCGGCGGAAGTGGGTTCATTAATGATACGCAATACATTAAGCCCCGCGATCGTCCCTGCTTCTTTTGTCGCTTTGCGCTGCGAGTCGTTAAAATACGCGGGCACGGTGATCACGGCTTCAGTTACGCTCTCGCCTAGGTAGCTCTCGGCGTCCTCTTTGATTTTCATCAAAATTTTGGCTGAAATCTCTTGGGGCGTGTAGATTTTATCCGCTATCTCTATCGCACACGCGCCGTTTCTGTCGATGATTTTATAAGGCAGTCGTTTTTGTGCCTCCTTTGCCTTGTCTTCATTAAACATCAAGCCCATAATGCGCTTAATGGAATAGATTGTCTTTTGCGGATTGGTAACTGCTTGCCTCTTAGCGGGCTCGCCCACCAAAATCTCGCCCTTATCGGTAAAAGCCACGATGGAAGGCGTGGTGTTTTTGCCCTCTTTGTTGGCGATGACTTTTGCTTCATTGCCCTCATACACTGCCATTGCCGAGTTTGTAGTCCCTAAGTCGATTCCGATTACTTTTGCCATAGTTTATCCTTTGTGTTTAAGTTTAGTCGTTTTTTACAATGCTTACCATTGCAGGACGCAGCACGCGCCCTTTGTATGTGTAGCCATTTTGCAGCACTTGCGCGATCTGCCCATTTTGCTTGGCAGGATCTGGCACTTGCATTAGGCATTCGTGCAGATTGGGATCAAACTCCCCATCGGCTGCTATATGCTCTATCCCGTGCTTGCCTAGTGCCTTATAAAAGCTCTCAAGCGTGAGCTCTAAGCCCTGCACGATCGCCTGCTGCTCCGCGGCTTGCGCGGATTCTAACGCCTTTTGTAAGGTGTCAAGCACAGGGAGCAAGTCGATACCAAAACGCTCGTTTGCGTATTCTAGGCTTTGGTATTTTTCGCGCTCCAGACGCTTTTTGGTGTTTTCAAAATCCGCAAACGCCCGCACATACTGATCTTTTAGCTCATCGTACTTGGATTGCAGTTCTTGAGAATCTTGTGCATTTTCCGCGCCTTGCTCATCTTGTGCAAGGTTTTGGGATTCTTGTGAATCTAGCTCCTGTCGCGACTCTAGTCCCTCTTGCGCAATATCTTGGGCTTGGCTCTCTGATGTGTGTTCTTGCATACAACCTCCTTTGTTAGATTTAGCTCGCAAGCTCTTTGTAAAAGCTCACATAGTCCCTATCCACCTCGCCACACACGAGGATATGTCCGCTTTGTCCCTCTGTGGTGCGAAACTCCTGCATAATGCCAAGGTAGTTTTTGGGCAAAAATTCTTCAAAATAGATTCCATCTTGAAGCTTGTGAAAAACATAGCCGTTTATAATGTCTAAAAATACCTCCTCGTTTGAAGTTAGTCTAAGCATTTCACAAAGCGCGCTCACACAAAAGCGCATTAGCTCGCCTTCATACGCATTGCCAAGTGCCTCTAGTAGCTCCTTGGCGCGCACTTGGTAGGCGATTTTTTGGATATCGGTGATGTCGAGATTCTTTAGCTCGTGCAAAAACCGCTCTAGCGAGGCATTATACGAGAGGATCGCATAGCCCTGCTCAAGCTTGAGTGCCAAAAATTCATTATGGATATTGAGAATCTCTTGGAGCGTATTGCGCGAGTGTAGTCGCACCACACAACAGATATTGTGCGCATAGCTGCTGTGCTTTAGCCTCTCTAGGTTTTGCACGATACAGGGGCTTTTGGGATCGATATGCTTTAGCCAATGGTTTTTTAACGCCGTGTAGGTGGGGATACGCCCGCTGCTGATATGGGGCTGGGCGAGCCAACCCTCCTGCACCAATGCCTTAAAATAATTCCGAATAGTCGCCGAAGAGACGCCCATATGATAAGAGGCTTTGAGAGATTCTGAGCCGATGGGCTCTTTGGACTTGAGGTATTGCACAATCACTTGCTCAAGCAATAAATCTTTTTTAGAACTCATCGCCTCTCCTTTCAAAATCTCAAAATTTTTGGGCGGTATTATACCAAGATTTTTAGCAATTTGGTAAATAAATTGCTAATTTTCATTAAACTTTAGTCTATTTGCATAAACTTATCTAAGTATTTTTATTTATGAAATATATGCCTAATCGTATCATACTAATTGCACTAAGTCTGATAATATGCGCACATTCCCACAAGCCCCCACGAGATTCACAGGGGAGTGAAAATCCCACACGCGAACTCCCCCTAGCCCACCAAGGCACAAAATGCTATAATGTGGCGCAACCTCAAAATAACCTCAAAAAAGAAGCAACGATGAAATCCGCATTGAAAAAAGTGTATAAAAGCCTTATGCACGCGTATTTTGGACGAGATTCACTGACTAAAGACATTTTAGATTTTAGGGGCGTGGGATTTTTGCCCAGACAAAAACTCAAGCTTTTAAAACGCTACAAAGCCCATCTGCACGCCATAGATTCACTGCTTTATACCAAGCTATGTGCCAAGGAGCGAGAAGTGCTCATAATGTGGCTGCTTAAGCGATGGGTAATTGGGGGGCAGATATAGCCGATGATTTTTGGCGCGCAAAAATAAACCTCGCTTTTATACAAGGCGAAAAGCTCTACCATAGCCGAAACAGCGCACAATCCCCCATAACAATCCCTTTTGAAAACCAAGAGATTTTATACCACACAAGCTGCCCTTTGCCCCACTACGCGCACTCTACCGAGCAATCCATCGCCTTTTATCCCATCGTGCATACATTTTGCTACGCGAATACGAGAGGGAGGGCTTCAATCCCAACGATGGCGAAGTAATTTTTGATTGTGGCGGGGCGGAGGGCGATACTGCCTTGTTTTTTAGCGCACTATATCCAAACTCCCCCATTTATAGCTTTGAATGCGCCAAGCCCTCATACGCGCTGCTGCGCCAAAACCTCATCGCAAACCACAAACAAGCACAGATCAAAGCCTATGAATACGCCATAGGTGCCACGACACAGACACTGCACTTTGACTCGTGGCATATTGTCCCGCAAAAAAGCGCGACAAGCATAGAAGTAGAATGCGTATCCATCGATGATTTTATCGCAAAGCACGATATCACCAACCTCGGGCTTATCAAAATGGACATCGAAGGCGGGGAGCAAGACGCCCTAAGGGGCGCACTGCAGAGCATTAAGCGATTTAAGCCAAAGCTGATGATTCCAATCTACCACTTAGAAGATGATATCGTGGAGATTCCAAGACTCTTGCATTCTTTGAATCTCCGGATGGAGTTTTCACTCAAATGGACAGAAATACGCGCGTGGGGTATGGATTGCGTGCTCTTTGTGCGCTTTGTGTGATGTATAGACATAATTTTACGCAAGTTTGCTAGGGCAAACTTGATGCCGCTCGCGGAGAGTGAATCTCCGCTCGCTCCGCTGCGCGTTCATACACAGAATCTAAATGCGAGATTCTGTAATTGTTTGGTGTCAGCGCGTCAGGAACGCGATTTGGCAATGGCGCATTTTCTATAAAGCAAATTAGATTCTGTAACCTAATACAGAATCTCACTCGCCTTGTAAGCTAAACTTAACTTTTAAAATTTGTGCTAAAATGGCGCATTTACTTCATTTTCTAAGGATTATGTATGGTGCTCAAGGATAACTTCAAAAAAGAGGGCGATTTTTTATTCCGATACAGGAGTTATTTGCCACTAGTGGTTATTCCGCTCTTTGTCCTTTGTCTGCTTAGTTTCCCACAAAATCTCCTCTTACCGCGTATCCAAATGCAAGAATTCTTTTTTCTCAATCTCTTTGTAGAGAGGGGCGCGGAGCTAAACTTCACCTACAACACGCCGCTAGTGGTGTGCGCGCTCATCGTGGGGCTAGTGGGGCAGTTTGTCAGAATCCTAGTCGCTGGGTATGTCCCGCGCGATACCTCTGGGCGCAATACCAAAGCCCAAAAGGCAGAGGTGCTCAACACCACGGGTATGTATTCGCTCTGTCGCAATCCTCTGTATTTGGGGAATTTTTTGATGATGCTCTCCCCCGTGCTGCTACTTGGCAATTGGCTCTTTGCGCTGTGCTTCACGCTGGCATTTTGGCTCTATTATGAGCGCATTATCTATGCAGAAGAGAGCTTTTTGACCCAAAAATTTGGCGATGTGTATTTACAATGGGCGCAAAACACGCCCGCATTTGTCCCCAGCTTTCGCAACTACACTAAGAGCACGCTTGGATTTAGTATGAAGTCTATGCTAAAGCGCGAGTATCACTCGCTTTTTGGGCTAGCGGCGTCGCTTTTTGTGGTGCATTGGATCATCAGCGCGTATGTGCTAGGGAATGTCATCAGTATGTTTGAGCCGCTTATTAGCGCGTTTTTTGTGCTAAGCGCGGTGGTGTATGTCGTGATGCTCGTGCTTGTCAAAAGCACCAAAATCTTTGAGATAGAGGGGCGATAGACTCGCACAAAGCCGCCAAACAAGCGCAAACTAAGGGCGGTTTGACTACAATTGCCCCAAATCACTCCAAACTAAAAGGTTATAATCCCCCATGGATTCTAATATGTATGCCCACTCTGCCCTTAGCCTTGTCGTGCCCTTAGTCACCATCGCGCTCGTGTTTTTCACGCGCCGCGTGGTGCTCTCGCTCCTTTTAGGTATCGTGCTAGCGAGCGTTATGCTGCATTATCAAAATCCCCTAGACGCCCTCACTTACGCCTACAAACGCATAGCCTCGGTGTTTTATGAATCCACCCCAAATGGCGTGGCAATAAACGCCCAAAGCCTCTATGTCTTTGGCTTTTTGTTTATGCTAGGCATTCTCACACAGATTATGAGCTACTCGGGCGGGATTGCGGCGTTTGTGCGCTGGGCGCGGCGGCGTGTGCGCACACAGAGAGGCTCGGAGTTTTTTGCCTTTATCGCTGGGATTGTCGTCTTTGTCGATGATTATTTTAACGCCCTAACTGTGGGGCAGGTGAGCAAATCGCTCAATGACGCCAACCACTCCACGCGTGAGCGTCTAGCCTATATCATAGATTCTACCTCTGCGCCCATTTGCATTTTGATGCCCATCTCTAGCTGGGGCGCGTATATCCTTATGCAGTTTAATAAAAACTTTGAGACTGATAGCTTCGTGCTGCTTTTTTCTAGCATTTGGGGGAATTACTACGCGTGGTTCGCGCTTTTGGCGGTGTTTCTCACGATTTTGTGGCAGATAAACCTCCCTGCTATGTGCCAAAACCAAAATGTCGGCGTGAGCGAGCACCTAGACTTCACGCCACACACGGGTGCGAGCGTGTGGCTTCTCATAATCCCCATACTCGCCCTGCTTGGCTTTGTGGCGGGTCTTATCTTTTACACAGGGTATTTGGAGAGCGGGGAGCTTAGCTTCTTAGGTATGCTTGGGCACACGGATACGGGGTTTTCGCTCTTTTTTGGTGGGCTAGGCGCGCTGCTGCTTAGCCTCGCTCTCTCCGCGCGCCACATCGCCCTGCCCAACTACGCGCCTATCCTAAAAATAGGCATTGCCTCTATGCTCCCTGCGTGCCTCATACTCGTGCTAGCGTGGGCGATAGGACCTATTATCAAAGAGGATTTGAGCACGGGTGTGTATTTGGCGGATTTGAGCAAGGAATTTTTAGAATCTAGCGCGCTCAATCCGCATATAACTATCGTTGTCGTGAGCTTTGGGATCTCTGGATTTATCGCCTTTTGCACAGGGACTAGCTGGGCGACTTTTGCCATTATGATACCCATCGCCTCAAGCCTCGCGCAGGCTAATGGCATAGATTTGGTGCTCGTGCTCTCTGCCGTGCTTTCAGGCGCGGTGTATGGCGATCACGCCTCGCCCATCTCGGATACGACGATCCTCTCTGCCACAGGGGCTGGTTGCTCGGTGCAGAGCCACTTTATCACGCAGCTGCCCTATGTGAGCGTGGTGGCTGCAATCGCGCTCGTGAGCTTTGGCGTGGCTGGCGGGCTAGATTCTGTATTGTGGGGGCATATCGTGGGGCTTTTGCTGATGTTTGGGGTGTTTTATGGGTTTAAAAGATTCTATGGCGCATAGAATCTAGCGAGATTTGCACATTCACGAGCGATTTTCTCGGATTCTGGGCGCAATTAAAGGGATTTTTTGTATAATCAGGGCGCATTTTTCACAAATTTTAGAGCCTTCACACATATTTTTAATACATTCTATCATCACTAGGGGGTTGTAATGAGCTTGACACTTGGCATTGATATCGGCAGCACGACGGCTAAAATCGCGCTAATGGAAAATGATGAGATCATCTATCGCCATTATGAGCGGCATTATTCCAAAGTGCGAGAAAAGAGCATAGAGATTGTTGAGAATCTGCGCGAGATTATCGGGGAGCGGGAGTTTAAAGTCTCTATTTCTGGCTCGGCTGGGTTTGGGATCTGCAAGGCAGTGGGGATAGACTTCGCCCAAGAGGTGTTTGCCACGGCGGAGGCTATCAAGTTTTTAGAGCCCGATACGGATGTGGTTATCGAGCTTGGTGGGGAAGATGCCAAGATATTATTCCTAAGCGGTGGGACAGAAGAGCGTATGAATGGCTCGTGTGCTGGGGGCACGGGGGCGTTTATCGATCAGATGGTAACACTCCTTGCCATTGACGCTAAGACTTTTGATGAGATTTCACTAAAGCACAACAAAATCTATCCTGTGGCAAGCCGCTGCGGGGTGTTTGCCAAAACCGATGTGCAGCCCCTCCTCAATCAAGGCGTGAATAAAGAGGACATCACCGCGAGTATTTTCCAAGCTGTCGTGGATCAGACGATCAGCGGACTTGCTCAAGGGCGCAAGATAGGGGGCAAGGTGATGTTTTTGGGCGGACCGCTGTTTTTTTACAAAGGCTTGCAGAGGCGATTCCAAGAGACATTAAAACTCGATGATGAGCACGCGATATTCCCAGAATACGCGCAATACTCCGTGGCTATCGGCGTGGCGTTGTGCGCGCGTCTAAACTCCCAAAGCTTCACTTGCAACTCGCTATTAGCCAAGCTCCAAGAATCTAAAAATGTCGCTTCAAGCAATAAATACCTTGAACCGCTCTTTGCTAATGATGAGGAGTATCGGGAGTTTCTCGCACGGCACGAGAGCGCGAGTGTCGATGAAGTGAGCATAGATGAGGCATTTAGGAGCAATGGATTCCGCAAAATCGATGCGTTTGTGGGTGTGGATTGCGGCTCGACGACGACAAAACTCGTGATTATCGATGAGTTTCATAGAATCCTCTACCAATTCTACAACTCCAACCAAGGTAATCCCGCGAGCGTGATACACGATCAGCTCCAATACATTTATGAGAATTTTGGGGAAAAGATTCATATCAAAGGCAGTGCGGTAACGGGCTATGGCGAGGAGCTCATCAAGGCTGGCTTTAACCTCGATGCGGGGCTTGTAGAGACTATCGCGCACCTCAAAGCCGCGCAGCATTTTAACCCCCAAGTGGATTTCATCATCGATATCGGCGGGCAGGATATGAAGTGTTTTTATATCAAAAACAAAACCATAGATTCTATTATGCTCAATGAAGCCTGCTCGAGCGGGTGCGGGAGCTTTATCGAGACTTTTGCGCGCTCGATGGGCTATGATGTGCAGACATTCTCGCAGTTTGGGCTAGATTCTAAGCACCCTGTGGAGCTAGGTAGTCGCTGCACGGTGTTTATGAATAGCTCGGTTAAGGAGGCGCAAAAAGAGGGCGCGAGTATTGAGGATATCTCAGCGGGGCTTTCTATGAGCGTGGTTAAGAATGCTATTTATAAGGTTATCCGCGCGCGTGATGCCGATGATTTGGGCAAGCAAATCGTGGTGCAGGGCGGGACATTCCTCAATAACGCAGTGCTAAGGAGCTTTGAGAAAGAAATCGGGCGCAATGTGATCCGTCCCAAAATCAGTGGGCTTATGGGGGCGTTTGGCGCGGCTTTGTATGCTAAGGGGCTCAATCTACAAAGCTCGGCAATTATCACGCAGGAGGCACTCCAAAACTTCAACCACATCGCAAAAGCCACCGTGTGCAAGATCTGTGGCAATAATTGCAATCTCACTATCAATAGATTCAGTGATACCTATGGTTCTAAAAAATTCATCTCGGGCAATCGCTGCGATAAGCCCCTAGGCTTTAAAAAAATCGTGCATTTGCCCAATATGTATGACTACAAGCTCCAAAAACTCCAAGATTTGTTTGCCTATAAGGGCTTTGACAAAGAGCGCAGTGTCGTGAAATTTGCCTCTAAGGGCAAGATCGGGATCCCTCTAGGACTAAATATGTATGAGAATCTGCCCTTTTGGCACACGCTTTTAAGCGAGCTAGGCTATGAAGTGGTAGTCTCGGATATGACAACGCGCAAAACCTTTGCCAAGGGGCAGTATTCTATCCCTAGTGATACGGTGTGCTACCCCGCCAAGCTCCAGCACGGGCATATTGAGAATCTTATGGACAAGGGCGTGGAGATGATTTTTTACCCTTGTATGAGCTATAACTTTGAATCTGATGAAAAGCACAAAGACACGAGCACAAACAACTACAACTGCCCCGTGGTGGCGTATTACCCAGAATTGCTCAATGCCAATGTCGATAGATTGCGCGAAGTGCGGTTTTTATACCCATATGTGGGCTTGCACAAAAAAGATGAGTTTTACAAAAAATCCCTGCCCTTTTTCACCAAAGAGCTCAAAGTCTCCAAAAAAGACTATGCCAAAGCGTTGGAGAGAGCCTATGCCTTTAGGGAGCAGTGGCTAGATGATATACAGCGCGAGGGCGAAAAGGTGCTAGCGCATATCAAAAAAAACAATCTCAAAGCCATCGTGCTCAGCGGACGCCCCTACCACATAGATCCAGAGATAAATCACGGGATTGACAAGCTCATAAACTCCCTAGGGCTCGTGGTATTGAGCGAGGATAGCATCTCGCACCTCGCGGAGGCAAAGGATCTGCAGATTCTCAACCAATGGAGCTACCACTCACGGCTTTATAACGCCGCGGAGTTTGTGTGCGAGAATCCAAACATCGAGCTTGTGCAGCTTGTGAGCTTTGGGTGCGGGATAGATTCTATCACGACTGATGAGGTGCGCGCGATTTTAGAATCTAGAGGGCGATTTTACACCCAGATTAAAATCGATGAGATAAGCAACCTAGGCGCAGTCAAAATCCGCATCCGCTCGCTGCTGGGTGCTATGGAGGAGAAGCTCTCAGGCAAAAAGCACAACGCCCTCACAAGCATTTTGTTCTACAACAACACCCAAAAAGAGATGCGCAAAATGATGGCATTTACCAACTAAAAAGGAGAGAGAATGACGCAAAAAATTTCTATGTCCAAAAGCGAATTTGGCGGTGAGTTTGTGAATTTTAAAAGCCCAAGTGCGGGAGATTCTAACCTGCCGAGTGTGAAAAAGTGGAATGTAGGCATTAGCAGCAATGACGCGGTGCTAAAGGGCGAGCGTGAGATCATCAAAGTGCCCTTTACCAAGGAGATGAAAGAAACGCACACGATTTTGGTGCCGATGATGCTGCCCATACACTTCCGCTTTTTGGTCAATATCCTGCACTTGCACGGCTACAAGGCAGAGCTGCTACACAATGAGGGTGCGGGCGTGGTGAATGAGGGCTTGCGCAATGTGCATAATGATACTTGCTATCCCGCGCTGCTTGTGATTGGGCAGATGATTGACGCGCTAAAAAGCGGCAAATGGGATCTAAGCAAAGTCGCGCTGCTCATCACCCAAACTGGCGGGGGCTGCAGAGCTAGCAACTATATCCATCTCCTGCGCAAAGCCCTCAACAAAGCAGGCTTTGGCGAGATACCCGTGATTTCACTCAATTTCAGCGGGCTAGAGACGGGGCAGGGCTTTAGCGTTACGCGCCCAATGCTCCAAAACTTCCTATCAGCTATCATCTATGGCGATTTGCTTATGCACATCGCTAACCAATGCAAAGCCTACGAGCTCAACAAAGGCGATACAGAAGCGATGGTGAGCAAATGGGTAGAGCGCATCACCACGCCCGGAAGCAACGCGGGGCTCACGAGCTACAAGGCGCAAAAGCGCGATATGGAGGAGATTTTAGAGGACTTTGCCTCTATCCCGATGAGGCGTGATAAAAAGGTGCAGGTGGGGATCGTGGGCGAGATTTATATCAAATTTTCCCCGCTTGGCAACAACAATCTCGAGGATTTCTTGCTAGGGGAGAATTGCGAAGTCGTAATTCCGGGCTTTTTGGATTTTTGTCTGTATTGTATCAACGATAGCATTGTGGAGAACAAAATGTATGGCGGCAAGCTCAGCACGCGCCTTATCTACAAGCTCGTGTTTGAGTATTTTTGCAAAAAGCAAAAGGATATGATAAAAATGATCCAAAAGCACGGCGTATTCCGCACACCATCGTATTTCAAGCACACTAAGACTTTGGCTGATGGGTATGTGAGCGAGGCGATGAATATGGGCGAGGGCTGGCTACTCACTGCCGAGATGCTAGAGCTCATCGAGCAGGGCGTGAATAATGTCGTTTGCACGCAGCCATTTGGGTGTTTGCCAAACCACATCGTGGGGCGCGGTATGATGAAAATCATCAAAGAAAAAAACCCACAGAGCAACATCGTCTCCATCGACTACGATCCAAGCGCGACGAGGGTAAATCAAGAAAATCGTATCAAGCTTATGCTCTCAAACGCCAAAAAGGAGCTCGAGGCAGAGCTCGCCTAAAGCCCAGATGAGAGCAGGGACGCAAGCGGGTGTGCGCACAATTGGGCGCGCACATCGTGGCGGATTTGCCATTGTCACAAGAGCTACGCGCCTTATGTCGCACTCACGGGCAGTCAGATCCCCTCACTGCCTACCTAGAATCTAGAGTGGGATTTTGGCTCTAATAATTTGGACAAAGCATAGATTCTAAGGCATCACACAATCCACCTCCCCACAAAATCCAGTCAAGATTCATAAAGTAAAATAGAGAATCTAAGAAAGCTTAGAATCTAATCTAACAGAATCTAGTGTGAGTTTAGAATCTAATTGCATAGAATCTAACGCATTTACAGAATCTAAGCCCAATAGATTCTGAATATCGGGCTAGGTTCTGTAACGCGCTAGATTCTCAACTTTGCCTTTGTGAATCTTGGGTTGTTTTTGGGAGTGGGTTGTATGCCCCATCACTTCTCGCTCAAAATTTTCATCTCGCCTTCTTGTAGCCACACATAGAGATCCTTGCGATGACTAGAGCTAAAGCTCACCTTGCCATTGAGTAAAGCCCGATAGTCTTGTCTAAAATTCACGCGATACATCTCTCTGCCCTCTCCATTGGGGAATGGCGCGATATCTATGCCGCTAATCTCGATTTGCTTCTCCTCGTTTTTGGCAAATATGCGGCTTTTATACTCAGCAAACGCCTTGTAGCGCATACCATCTTGGCGGACAAAGTTCTCCTTGTCATAAAACTTCAAATACCCCGCCAAATCGCCCTTTTTCCACATTTCTTTCCACGCATAGAGTCCCGCGAGGATCTGCGCTGCTTGCATCGCATTCATCGTGCGCAGCTCGCCCTCGGAGATAATCACGATAGAATCCCTATAATCCACCAAACCATCGTATTTTTTCAAAAGCTCATTATCGATGGCGATGCAGCCTTTGGTGTTTAGCTCCTCGCGATTGCCATCTAGGGGCAGTCCGTGTATCCAAATCCCGCTGCCCGTGCGTCTAAGCGATCTGTCGTAGGTGTTGGGGTAGTTTGTAGCAAACGCCAAGGGACCATAATAGGGGGGCAAACCACTAAGGCGCGCGGTGAGATCATACACGCCAATGGGCGTGGTGAGATCGCCCTCGAGCTTTTTGTGTCCCTTGCCTTGCGCGACAAGCGCACTCGAGCTCCCTAGCAGCTCAAAGCCCTGATTTGTTACCTTAAAAAGCCTAAGATCTGGCAGGGCTTTGTCTGATACAAACACATAGCGCGTGGTTTGAAAATACCCATAGCTCACATCTCTCTCCCCCACGACCTTGAGCCAATAGGGCACGGAGAGCAGGTAAGATTCTAACTTTTCTTGCACGCTTGTGATGCCTTTTTGTTGGTAGAGATTGACAAGCTCAAAGGTGCTTTCATCAAGGGCGTCTAGGGATTGTGCCAAAGGCTGCGCCACAAGGACACCCCACAAAGCACAGCAGAGCGCACATATTTGTAATATTTTTTTCAACTCTTCTCCTTTTGTCTATAGCCTATCTATCGTGGCATATCCGCGCAGTCATAGCCGATCTTTTTGAGTTTTTTCTCTTCCTTGCTCCAGCCCTTTTGCACACTCACTTCAAGTTTCAAAAACACCCTTTTGCCCAAAAGAGATTCTATATTTTTTCGCGCGAGTATGCCGATACGCTTGATAGTCTGTGCGCCCGCGCCGATGACTACGCCCTTTTGGCTTTGTTTCTCGAGGATTATTGTAGCATAGATTCGCTCGATTTCGCCCTCCTCGTAGCGTTGGATTAGCACATCGCTTTCATAGGGGATCTCATCGCTTAGATTCATAAACAAGCTCTCGCGGATGAGCTCTTTGACAATCTCTCTAGTTTGCGCGGTGGTTACGCACTCCTCATCAAACAAAAACGCAGAATCTGGCAAAAACCTCGCCACCACATCCAAAACCTCGCTTGGGGCAAATCCACGCCTAACGCTCACGGGCAAAAGCGCGAGATAGTGGGATTGGTAGGGCTGATACTGGGCGATTTTGCGCATAAGCGTGGCGTTATCGAGCGTATCGGTTTTGCTAAGGAGCAGGATATGTCGTTTATGCACCGCCTTATCGCGCGAGAGGTTTAAAAACTCCTCATAATGCCTTATCTCATCGCTTGCAGGTGCTAGATACATCCCCATATCACAATCGCTCATCGCACGCAGGGATTGGTGTAGCATATATTTGTTTAAAAGCTTTTCTTGATGATGGATCCCGGGTGTATCCACAAAGACAATCTGCGCATCATACGCCCCGCGCTCATCTGCGCCGCTATGTGGCACGATAAGATTGAGCTGCTTGCGCGTGGCGTTTGCCTTGTGTGAAGTGAGGGAGAGCTTTTGCCCAAGGAGGGCGTTTAGCAGCGTGCTTTTGCCCGCATTTGGTCTGCCCAAAGTCGCTACAAACCCGCAACGCGTCTGTGTCTCTCGCATAACCACCTACAAAATATAGCGCGCCAAATCCACATTTTCCACGAGCTCGCCGAGCTTTTGGCGCACCATATCCGCAGTTATCAGCACTTCTTTACCGATATACTCCTCGCACTCAAAGCTAATATCCTCTAGCACGCGCTCGATAACCGTATGCAGTCGTCGCGCCCCGATATCCTCGGTTTTTTCATTGGCATTAAATGAAAGTCTTGCAAGCTCTCTTATCGCCTCGTCTTCAAACTCTAGCGTGATGTCTTCAGTCTGGAGCAAAAGCTGGTATTGGCGGATGATGGAGCTTTTGACTTGGGTAAGAATCTTATAAAGGCTTTCTTGGGTGAGATTCTCTAGCTCCACGCGCAGTGGAAACCGCCCCTGTAGCTCTGGGATAAGATCGCTAGGCTTGCTAAAATGAAACGCCCCCGCTGCGATAAAGAGGATATAATCTGTGCGAATCTGCCCGTATTTGGTATTTACCACGCTTCCTTCCACGATAGGGAGCAAATCCCTCTGCACGCCCTCCTTGCTGGGATCTTGGCGTGAGCCTTCCTTGCCACTTACAGCGATTTTATCAATCTCATCGATAAATATCACGCCCTTTTGCTCGGCGCGCCTTAGCCCCTCTTGCTTGATAGCTTCATAATCCAAGCATTCCTTTGTCGCCTCATACACGAGCGCGTCTTTTGCCTCCCTCACACTCATTTCGCGCTTTTGGCTCTGCTCTTGCGCGCTCAAAACCTTGATGATAGATTCTTGGACTTTGAGCATCTCGGGGGGGAGGCTTTCGTCATTGAGCGAGGAGTTTTTGCTCGCCTCTATCTCGATAGTGAGTGAATCCATCTCGCCATCACGCACCTTTTGCTTCATCTTGGCAAAACTCTGCTCATACTCCATCTTTTTTTGCTCACTCACGCTATGGGGCAGCGGCGGGAGGATTTTGCGCGTGATTTTATTGAGGATATACTCTTGTATGGCTTCTTGCTGCTGTTGTTTGTATTCTTTCTCGACGAGATTCACACTTGCAAGCACCAAATCCCGCACCATAGATTCTACATCGCGCCCCACAAACCCCACCTCGGTGTATTTGCTCGCCTCGACTTTGATAAATGGCAGCCCCATAATCTTTGCCATACGTCTTGCGATTTCGGTTTTGCCCACCCCCGTAGAGCCTATCATCAAAATATTTTTTGGCGTGATTTCTTCTTGCACTTCTTTTTCTAGCTTCATTCGTCGGTAGCGGTTGCGCAGGGCGATAGCCACGCATTTTTTGGCTTCTTGCTGCCCGATGATATAATCATCCAAATACGCCACAATCTGCCGCGGCGTCATATTTTCTTTCTCTAGATTCTGCATTATGCTAACTCCAAAATTTTAATATTTGTGTTGGTATAGATACACAGCTCGCCCGCGATTTTTAGCGATTGCTCTACGAGTGTTTTGGGCTCTATCTCTGCTAGTCTATCGAGTGCCCTAGCCGCGCTAAGCGCGTAGTTCCCACCGCTACCAATCGCAGCGATTTTGCCATCTTCTGGCTCCACCACATCGCCCGTGCCACTGAGGATAAAAATATGCTCTTTGTTTAGCACAATCATCATCGCTTCAAGCTTGCGCAGGTATTTATCGCTCCGCCATTGCTTGCTAAACTCTAGGACTGAGCGCACCAGCTCGCCCTTTTTGCCCTCCAAAATCCGCTCAAACATATCAAAGAGGCTAAACGCATCCGCCGTGCTGCCTGCAAAACCGCTTAGGATTCTATCATTATAGAGCGTGCGGATTTTTGTCGCATTGCCCTTTAGCACACAATTCCCAAAGGTTACCTGCCCATCGCCACCGATGATGGCGTATTGCTTGCCTTTGTATTCGCCCTTGTAGCCTAGTATCGTTGTCGCTTCAAACATAAATTTCCTTTTGTGAGATTCTATAAAAATCCTATAATTTTAAAATATAGCCACGCGTGATAGCAATTTTGCCCTAGCTCGGTTTATAGACAAGGTGCTAACCCAAATCACGCTCCTGACGCGCTGACACTAGAAAACCACAGAATCTCGCTCTGGATTCTGTGTATGTTCGCGCAGCGGAGGGGCGAGGGGCTCTGCCTCACGCCCCGATAACAAGTTTGTGAAACAAACTTGCATAACAATAATGACGGGCTCGCGTAAGCCGGAGCGAGAGCGGATTCACTCCGCTCAAGCGATAGCAATTTTGCCACAAGCAAAATTGCATTAAATATAGTCGGGTTTATAGACAAGGTGCTAACCCAAATCGCGCTCCTGACGCGATTGCACCAAGAGATTCTATAAACTTGCCAAAAAACGCGGTATATGATCGCGCAGCGGAGCGAGAGCGGATTCACTCCGCTCAAGCGATAGCAATTTTGCCACAAGCAAAATTGCGGACAAAATTATAGAATCTCTTTTGTTAATCTCTCGCTTTAGATTTAGGATTTTTGCACCAAAGCCAGAGCTAATGCGTGATGTTTTAGAATGTTGCTAATTTTTTTAAGGAGGTTGCATGCGTGCTTTAGGAGTGTGCTTGTATCTTGCATTGTGTCTTTTGTATGCTAAAGATTCCACTTTGCGCACCAAGGATTTGCAGCTAATAAGCTATGATGAGATCTTTTACACGCTTATTGACAAAGACGCTAAAGCCTTTGTGCTGTATGATAAGGGGATTTGGCTAGAGGGGCCCATAATGCTAGCTGATAAAAGCCTCATTTTTAGCGATGTGAAAGCAAACAAAGTCCTGCGCTATGATGAGGATAGCGGCGTGAGCGTGTATCTCTCTCCCTCACATTTTCAAAACGGACACGCGCTTGACACACAAGGCAATCTCATCGCCGCTTCACATGGCAAAAGAGCCCTAGAGCGGCTAGAAAATGGTGCATGGCACACGCTTATAGATTCTTATAAAGGCAAAAGATTCAATAGTCCTAATGATTGCGTGGTGCATGAGAGTGGGGACATATATTTCACTGACCCAGCCTTTGGGATAAAAAACCCACAAGAGAGCTATGGCGGAGAGATAGAGCAAGATGGAGAATATGTCTATCGCTACACGCCAAAAAGCAAAAAGCTTGTGCGCCTGCATACCCCACTACTCAAAGCCCCCAATGGAATTGCCCTCTCGCCCGATGGCAAAACCCTCTATGTAGCAGATTCACAAAGGGCGTATGATGCCAAAGATTCTGCCTTGCACGCCTATATCATCGCCTATACGCTAGGACAAGGAGGGGATTTGTGTGAGGAGCGCGTGTTTGCGAGCTTCACAGAGGGCTTCCCTGATGGGATTAAGGTGGATTCTCTAGGGAATGTGTGGGCAAGTGGCAAACGAGGAATCTTTGTGTTTTCTCCACAAGGTGTGTTGCTCGGTGAGATTGTGCTGGGGAATGTCGTGGGCAATCTTGCCTTTGGAGTGGATAGGGCGGGTAAGCCTGTGCTGTATATAACCGCAGATAGAGAGCTACTAAAGATTGGATTATTGCAAAAATAGCTAAGCCACATTGCTTATTTTCTCTTAGATTCTGTCAAATCCCTTGCGCAATCGCGTAAGCGGATTTTGCAAAAAATTAAAAACACAATACATATTTTCATTTTTTTGCGCTATCATTACGGCACTAAATCCCAAATTCTACACAAAGGATTGCAAATGAAAAAATCGTTTCTTTTCACTTCAGAATCTGTAACCGAAGGACACCCCGACAAAATGGCAGACCAAATCAGCGATGCGGTGCTTGACTACATCATCGCACGTGATAAAAATGCGCGTGTGGCGTGCGAAACACTTGTAAGCAATGGCTTTTGTGTGATTGCTGGCGAGCTAAAGACGAGTGTGTATGCCCCAATGCAAGAAATCGCGCGCAAAGTCGTGCAAGAAATCGGCTACACAGACGCGCTCTATGGCTTTGACTATCGCTCTGCCGCGGTGCTAAATGGCATAGGCGAGCAAAGCCCAGATATCAATCAGGGCGTGGATAGAGCCGATGGCGAAATCGGCGCGGGCGATCAGGGGCTTATGTTTGGCTATGCGTGCAGGGAGACGGATACGCTTATGCCTCTGCCTATTTGGCTCTCTCATCGCCTCACAGAGGGGCTAGCCACAAAGCGCAAGGACGGAAGCCTGCCGTTTTTGCGCCCCGATGGAAAATCCCAAGTAACCGTGCGCTATGAGGACGGTGTGCCTGTGGCGATCGATACGATTGTCATCTCTACCCAGCATAGCCCCGAGACTCAGCAGACGCATTTGCGTGATGCCGTGATTGAGGAAATCGTCCAAAAGGTAATCCCCGCAAAATACCTCAACGACAATATCCGCTATTTTGTCAATCCCACGGGGAAATTTGTCATCGGCGGACCGCAGGGCGATGCGGGGCTCACGGGGCGCAAAATCATCGTAGATACCTATGGCGGGAGCTGTCCGCACGGCGGTGGGGCATTTAGCGGCAAAGATCCTAGCAAAGTCGATAGAAGTGCGGCGTATGCGGCGCGCTATGTGGCTAAAAACCTCGTGGCAAGCGGCGTGTGCGATAAGGCAGTAGTGCAGGTAGCCTATGCTATCGGCGTGGTAGAGCCTGTCTCAATCCTAGTGGATACGCAAGGCACGGGCAAGGTGGAGGATTCTAAACTCACAGAATGCGTGAAAAAGGTATTTGCTTTGACACCAAAGGGCATTATAGAATCTCTTGATCTCTTGCGACCAATTTATCAAAAAACCGCTGCCTATGGGCATTTTGGACGTGAGCTACCTGAATTTAGCTGGGAGAAAACAGACAAAGTCGAGGCGATTAGGGACTTTTGCGGGGTGAAGTGAGAACTGTGAGAGCACACAAGAGAGAATCTTGTGTGAATCGCTAAGAGGGAAAAATAATGTATCCACATAATATACGCGAAGAAGAGCTAAAAAACAAAGTAGCTAAGGATTTTTTTAGTGGCTTTGATAGCACCAAGATAAACGATAACATAGACTTTTGGATTTGTCCTAAGGATAATCTTTTTACGCAGGTTGCAAGCTATCTTTGGGCGGAAGCAAAGCGGGGCAATAAAGCAGATATTATAGAATCTTTTGTGCAGTTAATCCTAACTATTGGTAAAAAAAGCTTACAAAACATCTTTAGCCCACCTAGCTTTTTAGGTGCTTTTGATTGTGAAAAAATAGCCTTTTTACCCTACAACTCTATAATGCACTTTTTCTCACAAAATGACTTTAACTGGAATGTGCGTCCAAGCGATCATGAAAGCAAGGAGTTTAAACAACTCTATGCAGAATCTAAGTCCATTATAGAATCTCAAAGCCTTTTGTTTTATTTCTCTAAGGATAACAAAGCCCTAAAAGACTTTATAAAGACAAATTTTATATTAGAAAACGCACACATAAACAGATAAAAAATTGATAAAAATAACTTTGTTAATATCTATCTAAGGTGGCAAGAGGAAGTAAAAGATTGCATTGATGTAAATTGGGAAAACCTAGCCAAACAATACAAAATTTTAGATTCTGATTTTTACTTAGCTGATCTTTTAAGCAGTGAAAATAAAACTCTCACACAAAAGTTACAAGTTATTTTACAGAGCACACATTATGAGCTTTTGCGTTCTAAAAACGATGTGGGTTTATTTTCAAGCACTAAGGCAGAATTAAAACACAAAACAAAACACGAGCAGTTTTGGAACCGCTACGAAAGACCGCCTAAAGAGGAGTATTGGGACTATATCATCGAGCGGCGGGATTTGCTTGTGCCTCAAAATCTTAGAGAATATCAAGGTGCGTTTTTTACCCCTAGAATCTGGGTAGAAAAATCCCAAGAATACCTAGCAAAAACCTTAGGCGAAAGCTACCAAGAGGAATATTATATCTGGGACTTAGCCGCTGGCACGGGTAATCTACTAGTAGGCTTAAGCGATAAATATAAAATCTATGCCTCCACACTTTATAAAAGTGATGTCGATGTGATGATACAAAGGATACAAAGAGCTAATCTTAATCTTTTAGAATCTAATGTCTTTGTCTTTGACTTTTTAAATGACGCTTTGCCTTGTGTGCTACATAAAGAAAAACAAGATTTATGTTTTAATTGTAAAAATTTTGATGAAAATACAAGTAAAATTCCAAAAAGTCTTATAAATATCTTACAAGATTCTAAAAAGAGGCAAAAGCTCATAATCTTTATAAATCCACCCTATGCGGAAACAGCCACAAAAAGAACAAGTGATGAGAATAGAATCAACAAAAGAGGAGTATCTTTTACAGAAGTGCAAGAACGATATGCTAATAAGATTGGCATTGCTACAAAAGAACTTTTTGCCCAATTTTTGATACGCATTAAAGAAGAGATTTCAGATTGTATCCTTGCACAATTTTCAAAGTTGAAAATTGTGCAAGGACCGAATTTTTATAAGTTTCGTTTAAGGTTTAAAGCGAAATTTTTGGGTGGCTTTGTGTGTCCTGCTTATACCTTATGATAATGTCAAAGGAAATTTTCCTATTGGCTTTATGATATGGGATTTGAACAAAGAAGAACAAATACAAAATATCGCTTGCGATGTATTTTCAGAAAACCTAGAATTTATAGCACAAAAAAATTTTTTTGCTTATGATGAAAATATATTTATAACAGATTGGTATAGAATATATCACACAAGAATACTTAGCAGTGATGTTTTGGGGGCGATAGGATTGTATGGTAGTGATTTTCAACACAATAATTTTATTAGAATCACTAATGCGAATGAACACCCAAATAGATGGACTTTTATCACTCCAAACAACCTAATCCCCACCTGCATTTATCTAGCTGTGCGCCATGCCATAAAAGCCACTTGGCTAAATGATAGAGACCAGTTTTTGTATCCAAATGAGATGTGGGAAAAAGACAGCGAATTTCAAAATGATTGTCTAGTTTTCACTCTCTTTCACGGACAAAATAGAATTAGTGCTAAAGAGGGCGTAAATCATTTTATACCCTTTAGCGAATCTGAAGTAGAAGTAAAAGAAGCTTTTGAATCTCACTTTATGTATAAATTTATCAAGGGTAAAATCAAGATAGATTCTACCACTACAAGCAAGGCAAAGCAAAGTAAATTTAGTGATGCAGATTTGGAACTAGAATCTAAAAGCTTTATCCCAAATAAGCCCTTAGAATTTAGCACCGAAGCACAAGCAGTCTTTGAAGCAGGAAAGGAAATCTATAAGTATTATCATCAAAACTTTGAGCAAATCCCTGAAATCCATAGCCAACACAAAGACGAGTTTTATAAGAATTACAACCCAAATGTAAGCCTATATGATATAAAGGGTTATTTTCAAGGATTTAAAGAAAATGGACAAGGCACAGCTAAAATGAATATTAAAAGTATAGATTCTGCCTATAATGATTTAATCGCTGATTTGCGTTATGCCTTAGATAAACTTGCTAAAAAAATAAAGCCAAAGATTTATGAGTATGGCTTTTTACTAGAGTAGAATCTAGCCTATAAAGCCCTAAGCACACTAAGAATCTGCTATAATGCTAGGAATCTAAAGGAGAATGCTATGACTATTATGCTTAAAAATGTGGATTTTGAGACCTTGCAAGTGCTTGAGAGCCTAAAGGGGCTTAAGAAAGATTTGGAGATAGAGAAGATTCCAAATGAGGAGACGCTAGAGGCGATGAGAGAGTGTGAGGAGATACTCGCAAACCCGCATAAATACAAGAGCTATCGCAATGTCGATGAGATGTTTGAGGATATTTTAAATGACAGAGCTTGAAGTCAAATATTCTAAGCTTTTCAGAAAAGACTTAAAGCGATACAAGCACAAACCCCAAAAACTAGAAAAAGCCAAGGAAGTAATACGCAAGCTAGCCAACAATGAGTCCTTAGAATCTAAGCACCGCGATCACGCCCTGCAAGGCGAGTATAAGGGCTATAGAGAATGCCACATAGAGCCTGATTTGCTCCTAATCTATAAAAAGTGCGAGGATATTTTGGTGCTAGTGTGCTTTCGGCTAGGCAGCCATAGCGAGGTGTTTTAAAGAATCTAAAAGGAGTTTGCTATGACTATTACCTTAAAAAATGTGGATTCTACCACGCTAGAAGCGATTAAAAATCTGCAAAAAATACAAAAAAATTTAGAGATAGAAATACAAGGGGAAAAAGACTTTGAGGCATTACGCAAAAAAATGCTAAAAAAGCTCGAGTTGCCAAAAAATAAAGCTGTCTTTGAAAGACTGAAAGATAAATGAGATACCTTAGTCTAGAGGAAGTTATAACCCTACATAACGATATTATGGAATCTATGAATGGGCTAAAAGGCTATAATCCCGCACAGATTGACTATTTAGATTCTGCCCTAACCCACATACAAAATGATGAGCTCTATTCTAGCTTTTTAGATAAGCTTACGCACCTAATCTTTTCTTGCGTGAAGTTTCACCCCTTTTTAGATGGCAATAAACGCACTGCTATTTATCTTGCCGATGCCTTTATAGAGCTAAACTACCCCGAACTTGTGTGTGAAGATTTTTATCTAAAGCTAGAAGATGTCGTGGTGGAAGTAGCAAGTGGTAGTGTCAGCAATAACAGATTGCGCGAGATTCTAGGAGAAATATTAGGTATCAAATGATAATAAAAGATGTGCGTGTGCATAATCTCGTATCCAAAAAAAGTTTGCCATAAGCTAAGCCCTCACAAAAGCCTTAGCACGCTTGCAGCGAACACACACGCACTCTCACTGCGCAGCACAAGCTCCCCCGCCACACTGACTTTATGAGGCAATCTAGCGCGCTCATCGGGGCTAAAGCCCCCTTCAGCTCCGATGATAATACTTTTGCCCCGTAGATTCTCTATGAGATTTGCGCCCTCCAGCTCCACCCCGCCAAACTCCAGCGCCACACAATCCCCATAGCGTGAGAGCACACTCTCCAAATCGGGCAGCACCTCAATCTCTAGCAGCGTGCTCCTGCCGCACTGCTCACAAGAGCGCGTGAGGATCTTATGCAGCCGCGATAGATTCGGGCTAAAGGGCTTTTGGGAATAGCGCGCAAAAAAAAGCGTGAGCTTGCTCACACCTAGTTCATTCAGCGTTGGGAGGGTTTTTTCTACGATTTTGGGATCGACAATCGCCCAGATGAGATGCGCTGCGCGCCCACCCCCGCAAGGCACGCAAGAATCACAAGGCGCACTATCCACAAGCTCTAGGCGTGCCTTGTTTCTATCAAGGTGGGCGATGTGGTAAGTATAGAGATGATTATCTGTGAGGTTGCAGAGCGTGAGTGGGGCGCGCTTATCGTGGCGGCGGGCTTTGAAAATATGCGTATAGGTCTCACCGCCAATCTCGAGCACAGGCACCCCAGCATCGGGGTGATAGACAAAGCGCATCGCCTAAAACACCTGCGTGCTCAAAACAATAAGCCCATAGAGCGCGATATCAATAAGATAGAGAATCTTACAAAAGCCCACATACCGCTCCATCGCCTCCATACTTGTGCGCCTAGCGATTTTTAGAATCTTGATACGATACATCTCGCCCCCAAACACCACGAGGCAAAAAATACTCATCACAATCGTGCCAACCCCAAAGCTCTGGGGATGAAAAAATAAGATATTAAGCCCGCTTAGCACCGCCACAGAGAGGAGAAAAAAGATAAGGGGCATCATAAACCAAATGCGTTTATTAAGCTGCACGAGGTTTTTATAAAAAAACAAACTCCAGAGATTGAGGACAAAGGGCAGGATAAAAAAGAGTGAAAAAAAGCCGTGATAAAAGGTAAGCTGGTTGAAAGATTCTAAAATCATAGGCGTTTGGGCTAAAGTCTGGGCGAGTGCTTGCGTTTCTTGCATATGTTATCCTTAAGGTTTGCTTAATATTATGTCGGGCTATTAACTTTAAGGTTTTATTATTACAAATCTTTTTTAACCACAAATTCGCACACAGACACAAAGGAAGGGAATGAGCAAGCAAGCAGTCGTGCTGTTTAATATGGGCGGACCCAATTCGCTTTTTGAAGTGGAGGGGTTTTTGAAGCGACTTTTTAGCGATCCACATATCCTACATATCTCTAACAACTTTGTGCGCAAGATGATGGCAAACTTCATCACTAGCAAGCGGCTCCAAGCAGCCAAAGCCAACTACCAAGCCATCGGCGGGGGCTCCCCGCTCATCAAACACACCCTCGCTCTTACCACTCTCCTAAACACCCTCGATACAGAGCGATTTTACACATATTGTATGCGCTACACGCCGCCATTTGCCAAAGATGTCCTAGCGGATTTGTCTCATCAAGGCATAGAATCCCTCGTGCTCTTTAGTATGTATCCCCAATACTCCACCACCACGACAAAATCCTCGCTCATAGATATCAAGCAAGCCCTGTGTGAGAGCAGATATAGCCCCAAAATCCGCGTGGTGGAGCGGTATTTTAACAACTATCGCTTTTGTGAGCTCATCGTCAAATCTATCCAAAATACGCTAGGAGAGAGAGATCCTAGCGACTTTACCCTGCTTTTTTCCGCGCACGCCATTCCCCAATCCCTTATCAAAAAGGGCGATCACTACCCCTATGAGTGCGAGCAAAATATCGCGCTAGTTAAAGAAATCCTTGATACCAAGCGCATTGGCTTCAAGCAGATTCTGCACTCTTACCAATCCAAGCTCGGTCCTATCAAATGGGTGGGTCCCACGACGCAAAGCGTCATCGCCTCGCTCAAAAACCAAAGGGTGCTTGTCTTCCCCCTAGCCTTTACGATTGATAACTCTGAAACCGACTATGAGCTCAGCATCGAGTGCGCGCATATCGCCAAAGAAGCGGGCGTGAAAGAATATCTCGTAGCGCGCTGCTTTAATGCTAGTGAAGATTTTGCAAGGTTTATCATCGCAATGAGTCAAGAGGCGTTTGCGCAATCGTGATAGCAAAGCGCGTCGCCAAACCACTAAACCACATTTAAGGAGGGGCAATTGAAAATAATCAGAAACTTAAGCATAGGCGCGATACTAGGGCTACTCATACTCACAGGCTGCGAGGAGGGTAAAGTCGAGCTCTCAAGCGGCAACAAAACAAGCTCCCAAGCACTCAAAGAAGCAGAATCTATGGACAAGGCGAGCTATGCGGGCTTAGAATCGGTGTTTTTAGACACCAAAACTATCAGCTCTAGCGGCAAGCCAATGCTCTTTATCTTTGGCAAAAACAACTGCACCTATTGCGACAAGCTCAAAGACGATATCAAAGCAGACGCGCAGCTCCAAGACTTGCTAAAGAGCCACTTTGCCACTTATTACATCAACATTGATTATTCCAAGATTCACCACATCAGCTTTGAATCCGACAAAAAGCCCATAGAGATGGATACCACTAGCCTTGCTCGGGAGTATGGAGTGCGCCCCACGCCGACATTGATCTTTTTAGATTCTACAGGCAGGGCGTTTTTTCTCTATCCGGGCTACCTCACTCCTGCCAAGCTCCAAGCCCTGCTAGAGCGCACACGCGAGCTAAGAGTCGTGGATTCTAAAAAGATAGAATCCCTTGCCAAAGAGCTTAGCGCGCTGATTGATTCTGTTGGTTAGGAATTAGCTATGAAAGCCTTAAAACTTTTGTTTGCCAATATGCCGCTTGTGCTTATCTTAATGGCACTCTATGCTACAGCCTGTGGCGTGGCGACATTTATAGAATCTGCGCACGGCAGCCCAGCGGCAAGGGCGAGCGTGTATGGGACTTGGTGGTTTGAAGTGCTGCATTTGTGGCTTTTGCTCTCACTCATTGGCTGCTTTGTGCTCTCTAAAGCGTGGCAGCGCAAAAAATACGCCTCGCTTGTGTTGCATTTTTCTTTTATCATCATCATTTTGGGCGCGGGGATTACGCGCTATTTTGGGTTTGAGGGCATTATGCCTATCCAAGAGCGCACAAGCTCAAATGTGATCTTTTCAAGCGAGCCCTATGTGCTCCTCCAAGGCTTTGAGCGAGCTAGCCAAAATATCGAGGGTGTGGAGATCGCGCTAAGCTCTACTAAATCGCGCACCTATCCCGTTACATTTTTTGGCAAGGAGTTTGTGCTCACGCTGCAAAATATCGGCGAGCGCAAAAACGAGTTTGGTATGCCCTACCAAGCCCTTGATCTAAGCCTTAAGCCCGCTAAGCCCAATGAGGGCACACAGGATAAGGGCACGCAAGATTCTGATAAACTCACACAAATCACCCAATCCCAGCTCGGCGATATGCCAAGTTTTACGCGCATAGACAAGGGCGAGTATGTGTTTTTTGCCGCGTGGGGGAGTAGGGCACACACCTTGCCCTTTAGCATTTACCTCGAGGATTTTGTGCTTGATCGCTATCCGGGCTCTGACGCCCCCTCCTCATACGCCTCATTTGTGCAGGTGCAAGATCCAAGTATAGAGGGCTCACAAGAAGCTGTGATTTTTATGAATAATGTGCTTGATTACGGCGGTTATAGGTTTTTCCAAAGCTCGTATTTCCCCGATGAGAGCGGCACGATCCTCTCAGTCAATAACGATCCGGGCAAAATCCCCACCTATGTGGGCTACGCGCTGCTTATCATAGGCTGTGTTTGGCTGCTTTTTGACAAAAATGGGCGTTTTGTCTCTCTCTCGCGCTTTGTGCGATCTAAAAGCCTCGTGGCACTGATGGCTTTTAGCGTGTATGGCGCCCTGTTCCAAGCCTCCTATGCCGACGAGCCTAGCGAGGACTTCACGCCCCCCACCACAGAGGAAGTCCAAACCCTCATCGCCAATATCAAAGCCAACTCGAGCGAGTTTAGTGCAGCCTTTGCCGCGCTTTTGGTGCAAGATTCTGGGGGGCGCATAAAGCCCCTTGATACCATCGCGTCAGAATATATCCACAAAATCACGGGGAGAGATGGCTTTTTGGGGCTTAGCAATATGCAGATGTTTTTGGGTATCACGATGTATCCCGAATACTTCCGCCATATCAAAATGATAAAAACCAAAAGCCCGAGGCTGCGCGAGATCTTAGGTGTGGATAGCGAGCAAAAATACATAGCCGCTATTGATGCTTATACCAAAGAGGGCGGCTATATCCTGCGCAACTATGTCGAGGCTGCCAACCAAAAGCCGCTAAAAAATCAAGATGTGTTTGATAAAGATGTGATTGAGGTCAATGAGCGTCTCTATCTCTTTGGGCTCATCTACTCGGGGCAGACTTTGCGCGTGTTTCCTAGCACGCAGGAGGGAGATTCTACATGGCATGACATTCAGGGTGCCCTGCACGCAAGCACAGGTGATGAGGGCGAGCTCAAAGAGCTTTTGTGGATCGTGAGCGCGCTCTCGCATGGCTTTGTAAGCGGCGTGCAAAAAAATGAGTGGAAGCTCGCATTTGAGGGGCTAGACAAGCTCCAAGCGTATCAAAAATCCCACGGGAGTGAGCTCATCATCTCATCAAATAAAGTCAAAGCCGAGATATGGCTTAACAAAAGCAGAATCTTTGAAAAACTCGCCTATCCCTATGTGCTTATTGGCGCACTGCTCTTTGTCCTCGTGCTCTTTGCTATCATCGCGGGCAAGCCGCTTAGCGTTTGGGTTTCACGCCTATTTTGGATTCTCATCGGGCTTTGTTTTGTATTGCACACGCTTGGCTTAGGCGTGCGCTGGTATGTGAGCGGACACGCCCCGTGGAGCAATGCCTATGAATCTATGCTCTACATCGCGTGGGCTGGGGCACTCGCGGGTGTGGTGTGCTTTAGAAAATCCTCCCTTGCACTCTGTGCAGCGAGCTTCCTTGCAGGTATCACGCTCATTGTGGCAAATCTAGGCGATATGAATCCACAAATTGGCAATCTCGTGCCCGTGCTCAAATCCTATTGGCTCAATATCCATGTATCCGTCATCACTGCTAGCTATGGCTTTTTGGGGCTTTGCTTCGTGCTTGGGTGCATTAGCCTGCTGCTTTTTATCCTGCGCTCGCCCAAACGCGCACATATCGATGATTCTATCCTCTCACTAAGTGCGATTAATGAAATGAGTATGATACTAGGCTTATTCTTGCTCACAGTGGGCAACTTCCTTGGTGCGATATGGGCTAATGAATCGTGGGGGCGGTATTGGGGTTGGGATCCTAAAGAGACTTGGGCGCTCATTAGCATTGGCGTGTATGCCATTATCCTGCATTTGCGCTTTCTTGGGCTCAAAAACCTGCCATTTGTCTTTAGCTCCGCCTCCGCGCTAGGGTTTTTGAGCGTGCTGATGACTTATTTTGGGGTGAATTACTTCCTTACTGGTATGCACTCTTATGCGAGCGGAGAGGCTGGGCAAATCCCGTGGTATATCTATTGTCTCGTGGCGGGTATCCTAGCCCTCATCATTGCTGCGAGTTTTAAAAGAGTGCTACAAATGCCCAAATTGTGATGATAAAAAAGCTCTTTTTTTGGATTGTGGGCGCGTGCCTTACACTCGCTCTTGCAGGCTATGTCCTGCTTTTTACCCCCCTTGGGCATAGTCTTTTTAAGCCCCTTTTGCAATCAAAGCTAGATTCTCTCTCCCCCATTAGGCTTGAAATCACAGAGTTTGAGCTCACATTCACTACCCTAAACCTCGTGCTGAAAAACGGCGAGTATATCGACATCACGCTTAGTGGGGATTTTTGGCTGCCCTCACAGGAGTTTGAGCTCCGCCTAAGCGCGCTCGTGCGCGATATGAGCATTTTTGGGGAGCTTGTGGATACGCCCTTGCAGGGTGGATTTAGCCTTGAAGCACAAGCGAGCGGGAGAGTGGATAACTTCGAGATTCACGCAAAGAGCGACATTGCCAAATCCTTTAGCACGCTTTATACGCGCTTTGTCCATAGGGAGCTACAGAGCCTTGATATACAGACAAAAGAGGCGAGCCTCCCCGAGCTCCTTGCTATGCTAGGGCATAAGCCCTATATCAAGGGCTTGCTAAGTATCGATAGCAAATTTTTCGCGCGAGATTCTAAGCTAGAGGGGGCGACAAACGCGGTGGTGAGCCACGGGGCTTTTGACACGCACGCGCTTAACAAGGACTTTGGCATCGCGCTAGAGGACACCGCCTTTAGCGCGCATTTAGACGCGCAGAGCAGCGATGAGGCCATCACGCACACCTTTGCCTTTAGCTCGCCCATTGGCACGATACACGCACAGGGCAGATCCCTCCTCCCATCTAGCCTCACGCTCCCCGCCCTGCGCTCCCTGCCCACTCAGGGCACCTTTAGCCTCAATCTCTCTAATCTCGCGCCCTTTAGCCCCCTAGTGGGCAGGGCGATACGCGGAGGCTTGCAGAGCTCTGGCAGCATCGAGGGCGAGGGGGTTAGAGCCCTAGAGATACGCGGGGAGAGCGATCTCTCTGGCTCACAGACGCGCTATGCTATTAGCTTGCGGGATTTGCGCCCGCTTGAGATCACAGCCCACGCACAAGGCGCGGCACTAGAGCGGCTTTTGTGGATGCTCCATCTCCCGCCCTATGCCAACGCCACGCTTGATATACATTTGCAGGCTTTAGGACTAGATTCTGTGCCCACCACCACACTCAGCGCACAAGCCTCCGGAATGCTCAACACCGATATAGCCCTCAAAGAATTTGGCATAGCCCTCCCGCGCACACCTCTCACGCTCGCGCTCTCTATGGTATTTGAGCGCGATGAGGGCAGGGGCGAGCTCAGCGTGGATTCAAAGCCACTGCGGCTAGAGGCACAGCCTATCACTACGCGCGCTCACACGCTGCACAGCCACTATGCACTCTCACTCAAAGACGCTTCTAAGCTCCTCTTTGCTAGCGGGATTGCGCTACATGGCGCGCTAGATCTTAGGGGCGAGTTTAGCTTTGACAAAAGCCCTAGCCTTAGCTTTGCCACGCAAAGCCTAGGCGGCACGCTTAGTGGGAGCTATCGGGATTCACAGATAAAGGCGCAGCTAGATTCTATAATGAGCCAAAAGCTCCTAGCACTCTTTGGTATCCCCCAAATCCTGCAAGCCCCGCTATCTGGCAGCCTCTCTTATAACACACTCGGCGCGTTTGGCACGCTCACGCTCTCTGGCACAGAGGGCAAGCTCGCTCAAAGTAAGCTCAGTAGCGATGCGATGAGGCTTTTGGGCGTGGATATGACAAGTGAAATGTATCACAATATCGCGCTTAGCGCGAAGCTCGATGAGGCGAAGCTCAATGCGGAGTTTAGGCTAGATTCACCCCGCACGCACCTAAGCTCGCAGGGTGCGCGCATAGATTTGCGCGCTAGGCGTATAAATGCGCCCCTAGCCCTGCGTATCGGGGAGAGTGAGGCGAATGTGTGGCTTACTGAGAGCCTTACAAATCCCAATGTGCGCATTGAGATAAAAAGCCTCATCATAAAAAGTGAGGAGATTCTAAAAGGGCTTGGAAAGGTTTTAAAATTTTAATGCAAGTTTTTGCTTGTGGAAAAAACTTGATACCGCTCAAGTGGAGTGAATCCGCTCTCGTTCCGGCTTACGCGAACACATCATTATTGCACAAGTTTTGCGGTGCAAAACTTGTTATCGGGGCTTAGGGCAGAGCCTCCCACCCCTCCGCTTACGCGATCATACATTGTATTTTTTGGCGAGATTCTGTGGCTTTTTAGTGCCACCGCGTCAGGAACGCGATTTGGCAATGGCGTAGATTCTATACCGCTTGGATTCTCTCTTTGCGTATTTTTTTAAAATCTCCGCTTTAGATTCTGCGCTTGTTACAGAATCTAGCGGGCTAGATTCTGTAATGCTTGAGATGGTGTGTTGTGGATTCTAAAAATCCATCATCAATGAGACATAATACCGCCTGCCCTCGCGCACATAGTTGAAGGCGTTTGTGTATTGGATGGTGTTCATACCATTCGCCGCATAACTCGTATAATCGATAAAATTGAAATTAAAGAGATTATAGACTGCGAGATTTAGGCGCAAGCTATCGGTAAATTTGTAATACCCGCCAAGATGTGTGAGGTAGTAGGGATCATAAAACTCTCCAGCGGCAGCGGCAGCGGAGTTTGGCACACTCGGATCGCCGCGATAAATCCCAGCCTTCCACTCTTGGCGCACATACGCACCAAATGTATGCGTGTCGTAGTTTAGCGAGGCATTGAGGCTATGGAGCGGGACATTGGTAAAGCGCGCACCGACATTACTGCCCTCTATGACTTTGGTTTTGTTATACGTATAGGCCGTGCTTAGGCTTATCGCGCCATAGCCCACGCTGATAGGCTTGATACCCAAAAACACCTCCGCACCATAGCTCACTGCCTTATCTTCATTATCGTAGTAGCTACACGCACCGCTCGTGGCTTGGCACTGCACGCCGACTACGGGAATTATCATGCCATTGGTAATCTGTCCAGCTAAGCCCCCCACTTGGTTAATCTTGTCCTTGAAATCAATATAAAATCCTGTAAGCGAGAGGTTGAAATACTCATTATCACTGATGGCTGAAAGCTCGTAATTTATGCTAGATTCTGGGCGTAGGTTTGGATTGCCATAGGTGGGGTTTGCGCCGCTGCCTGAGAAGCTCACAATCTCTGGCACGAGGTTGTTGAGGCTTGGGCTCTTATACCCTGTGCTCACCCCGCCTTTAAGGGTAAGCCACTTATCGATGGCGTTGTAGGCGAGATAGGCTCTAGGCGAGAGGTTAGAGCCAAAGATAGAGTTGAAATTCCCGCGCGCACCAAGTGTCAAGAATAATCGCTCAAAGAATATAAATTCGCCCTCGCCAAAGAGCGCGCCGATGTGCTGATCTGCCGTGGCGTTGCCTCTGGTTACTTGGAGAAGCTTATCATGGAAGTTGTTATACCAATAGCGCGCGCCTATGGTGGTATTGAGCCCGAAATTGTCTGAGAAAGTAAAGAAAAGATTGGTTTTGTGATCGAGGATTAGATCTTGGCTTATGAGCTCTCTATTATCGCCCGCACGCACGCCATTGAGGAAGCCGTTGTTGTTGCTGCCGCCTCCTCCTCCACCGCCTCCGTTACTACCATTAGCCCTAGGGAATGAGTCGCCCGGGACATTGCGCCCTGCGTTGCTAGTGATATTATAAGTGATTGAAGTGTCAGTGGAGAGATTTGAGAGGATACCAGTAGGGCTAGAGATATAATGCCCATTGTGCGCTAGCACCACATTGCCCCGATAGATATTATACTTCCTGCTATAGCCATACACTGATTGGAATTCCTGATCGGGCTTATCTCTGTTTTGATCCCATTGGCGGCGATTGCTCATTACCAAACCATCGGAGTTGTCGTAAGATTGTTGTGAATAATCCACATCCAGATACACGCTATTTTTGGGCTTAGATTCTAGGGTATCGAGGCTATTCCATATAAGTCGCCCGCCTAGATTGTAGATCCTGCCCGGAGCAGAGCCCACTACGCCGCCTGCGGTGAGGTGGCTTGTCCCCGTGCCTGTGTGGTTTGGCGCGACGGCGAGATCGCTAGTGGAGACGCCATCACGCGTGTATTGTCGCCCGCGCAGGGATAAGCCCCAGTTTTTGGCTTCATTTAGCGGACCTGCGGTGTAGAAGTTAAAGCCTTGCGTGTTGCCAAAGGGCTTAGATTCTTGGAAGGTGTAGTCGTAGCCAAAGCTAGTGCCCCATTTATCAAAGCTCTTTTTGGTGATGATATTTACCACCCCGCCGATCGCATCGCTCCCATAGAGCGTGGAGGCAGGACCACGGATAACCTCTATGCGCTCAATGGCTGAGAGTGGGGGCATAAAGCTAGTAACTGAATCCCCAAAGCCGTTGGGGAAGAGGCTGTTGTCTGCATTGATCCGCTTGCCATCGACAAGGATTAGCGTATAGGCTGTCCCCATACCGCGGATAGAGATGCCATAGCCCCCTGTCTTGGTAACGCCCGTATCAATGCTCACTCCGGGCACATTGCTAAGTGCCTCAGCCAGATCGCGCGCAGGACGCGAGGCGATGTCCTCGGGTGTGACGACGCTGATACTTGCAGGGGCTAGCGTGTGCTCCTGCTCAAAGCCCCCCGCGGTTACCACCGAAGTGGATTGGAGCTTGACGCGCCCTTGGGATTGTGCGGAGGCACTTTGGGATTGTGTGGAAACACCTTGAGATTGTGCAGGGCTGCCTTGCTCGGCTAATGCGATACTTAGTGCCAAACTCGTAGCTAACAAGCCATATTGTAATCCTTTCATTCTACTTCTCCTTTATTTTATGATAACGATTATTATCTTTTAATCGCAATGGCCATTATGCGTTTTTTTTTTTTTTATTACGCTGAATCGAGAGGGATAAATTTTTGTAATTGACAAATAGTAACAATTACTCTCATTTTGTGGCTGTCACACAATTGCGCTTAGTCTTTGCTAATCTTTGCGCCACCACGCCCCATTTAGTTTCTATTTGGCAAAGCCTCGCACAAATTTTTTGAGGTAGTAGATTCTGTAGATTGCTTAGATTCTATAGTGTGTTCTGATAGAATCTGGCTCGGTTTATAGAATCTGTGCCATTGCCACACCGCGTTCCTGACGCGATTGCACTAAAAAGCCACAGAATCTCGCATTTAGATTCTGTGTATGCACGCGCAGCGGAGGCAATGAGGGCTTTGCCCACATTGCCGATAACAAGTTTCACTAGCGTGAAACTTGCGTTAAATAATAGAATCTAGGTGGGTTTATAGAAAATGCGCTAGCCCAAGCGGCGTTGATGAGGTGGCGGCACCAAGAGATTCTATAAACTTGCTAAAAAACGCCGTGTATGCACGCGCAGCGGAGCGAGTGGCAATTCACTTGCCACGAGCGGTAGCAATTTTGCCTGTGGCAAAATTGCAATAAAAATAATAGGAGACACAATGTATAAACTCGACTATCTCGCAAATTTCGCGCGCAACAAGGAGGCGTGGCAAATCCTAGCCAATGAGCCCTATGCGATCCCAAACCCCTTTAGCTTGGAGGATTCTAAGCGCACCAAGGCTCTGCAAAGGCGCATAGGCGAGATGTTTGGGCGCGAGTGGGTGCAGTTCTTTGGCTGCACGCAGGAGGACTTTAGCGCGCTTTTGCTTAGGCTCGGGGCGGAGCAATGCGCTATGAGCGTGGGCTTTTCACAAGCAGCCTATCAGAGCTTTGGGCTTTTTGACAATCTCCAAAAGCTCATCACCCCCACCACAGAATCTGTGTGCGCACTCGATACGCGCTACTACTTCATTCCCTATGTCAATGAGGACACGCTAAGCCTCAATCCGATTTTGGATATTGCGCACGCGCTGGATTCTACGGGGCGCGAGTGGGTGCTCTTTGTGGAGGTTTCTGCGCTCGTGCAGGTGGGGGCGTGGGAGCTCCTCGCCTCGCTCTGCCACCCCCAAATCGCCTTTGTCGTGAGCGGCGAGCGCATAGGGCTCACGCCGCGCAGTGGGTTTGTGGCGCACTCGCTAGGATCTCTTGTGTCCTATCTGGATGCGCCGCTAGCTAGTGGGTTTATGGCTGCGCTGCATTGCGCGTGCGAGGGGCTTAGGGCTAGCGCGCATTTGTGGGAATACTGCACGCGCGGGTATAACGCCCTTTTGTTTAGATATCTCACAGAGCTTTTGGGGGAGCGCGTGGGGCTTTTTACGCCCTTAGATGCGTGCTTGGGGAATTGCCTAGCACTCCGTGTCTTTGGGGCAAAGGCACGTGTGCTCGCCCAAAGCCTGCTGCTAGAGGATGTCGCTGTGATAAACGGCGCGGATTGTCTTTTGGGGAATTTTAAGCCCTCATTTGTGCTAGGCGAGCTTGGCTTTGAGGAGCCCCATTGCCGCGAGCTGCTTAGCATAAGCTTTATGAATCTAAGCCCAGAGGAGCTCGCGCTCATCGCCCAAAAAATCGCCAAAGTCTGTGCGATCACACAGGCTCTAGAGATATGAGATGTTGCGGCTGCTAGCGGCGTTGTGGAGGCTAAGTGTGTTTTGGACTCTCTGCTTTGGATCGTGCGGGCTTTGTGCTGCTTTGGTTTTGCTCATTTTTTAGAACCTGCTTGAGATTCTGTGTTTTTCAAAGCCTCAGATTCTGTGGATTGTGTGATTGTTTTAGATTCTGAAAGGCTAGATTCTAAGTTTGAATCTAAGGTATCAAAACTAGATTCTAATCTTTCCTTAGATTCTGTATTTTCTTTACATTCCGTGCTTGGCTTGCCTCCGACTCGGTGTGGATTGCGTGGGGTTGCTATTGTAAGCAAAAAAATTAGTATTATGCAAGTGTGGGTTGGTTGCTATCGCATTGCATACCCGCTCTGCTGATGTGAGCGTAGCGAAACGAAAAAGAGCCATTTTCCCAAAGCGCAAGCTCAATGCCTAAAATCTCATCACCCGCCTATCGCCCTCCTTAACAATATCCCCAAACCTATCGAGATACTCCAAATAATTGATGAGATACTTGCGGCTTAGCGGGAGCTTCTCGCGAAAAAGCGCGATGTCGATATAGCCGTGCGTGTGGATAATCTCGCGCATCATCGCCACGAGCGCGCTCATAGAATCTACGCTAATAAAGAGATTGTGCGCCACGCGCAGCACTTTTTGGGCTTTGGTGAGGCGTTTTAGAATCCTATCGCCAAGCTTCCTATCAATCTCAAGGCTATCATAGAGATTATAGGGCGCGATGGGCGCATACCCCTGCTCGCACAAAAGCCCATAGATTTTTTGCTCCAAAAACTCCTCGATATCGCCCATATCGTTGTTTTTGGCTAAAAAGAGCGAATCGCGCTGCAAGATAAATCGCTGCGCCACAAGCCCATCAAGCGCGCATTGCAAAAGCCCCAAAGACGCCCATTTGTATTTGAGCTGCAGGCTCTGGGCAGAGAGCAGGGCGTGCTTGTTTTTATAAAAAATATCCAAAATCGCGTTTTTGAGCCACTCTAGCTCGCTTAGCGGATAGGCTACGAGATCCCTTGGGTCAAAAAACACCGCGCCGCTCTCGTGGAGAGTGTGCAGTATCGCGCTGCTTTCTTGGTGGCTTAGCCCAAATCGCTGCGTGGAGCTCACCACGCCAAATCCGTGCCTATGAATGCGCGTCAAAGTCGCGAAAGCCTGCGCAAAATCCCCGCGCAAAAGGGCTTTTAGCAATGGAATCTTGCTCTTTTTTTTGATCGGATCGTTGATTGGGTTTAGCACCACGCCCCCGCACACGCTGACATTGCCCTCGCGCAGGATAAAAGGCTGCATAAACAGCGCAAAAATTGGCTCCCTAGCACTTAACGAGCACAGCCCTAGCTCCTCATCAAGGACATTGAGCCTCACAGGCAAATGCCGCGCGCCGATACACAGCTCATAGCTGGCATTATGCGCTATCTCCACGCCCTCAAAGCAGCGCACCTGCGCATCGATGAGGTTTGCCCCGCGCACAAAGCCCTTTTGCGTGAGCAAAAAGCCCCTTTGGAGCTCGTGGGGGCTTGTGTGGGCGAGATTGAGTGCGACGCGATGTGAGGGCGTGGCGCGTGGCGTGGGCTCATCGTGGATTTGTATATTGCGCACTTGGACTTGCTTTTGGGTTTCACAGACAAGGAGTTCTTGGGATTTGGCGATTGTCCCGCCTGTGAGCGTGCCGCTCACCACGCACCCCGCCCCTGCGATACTAAACGCCCTATCGACATAATACACCACCATACCATAATCGCGCCTAGCGGGCTTGGGCAGGGTTTGGAGCAGGGCGATGAGTTGCTCCACATAGGGATTGTGGAGAAACTCTGTGCCTTGTGAATCTAGCAGGGCAAAGGGCACAATCTCCACAAGCGCGATCGTGTGCGCGCTAAAGAGCTCGGCTATCTCTGCCTTGCGCTTTTCTATGAGCTCGGGCGTGGTTTTGTCGATTTTGCTTAGCACGCACACGCATTGACTAATCCCCAGCATATCAGCGATAGCGAGGTGCTCGCGCGTTTGGGGCATAATGCCATCATCGCTAGCCACCACGAGCAGCAGCACATCAATCCCATACGCGCCCGCGATCATCTGCCTCACGAGCTTTTCGTGTCCGGGCACATCGATAAAGGCGATATTGCGCGCAGGCGTGCGCAGGTGCGAAAAGCTCAAATCCAGCGTGATCCCCCGCTCCTTCTCCTCTCTCAATCCATCGCCATCAAAGCCATTTATCGCGCGTATGAGCGAGGTTTTGCCGTGATCGATATGCCCGCACAAGCCCACGATGATATCATTATCCGTCGTGTCGCCATCTGTGATTAGATTGCCTAAGTTTTGCTGCATTCTCACTTCTCCGATTTTTTCGCGCTAGATTCTGTAATCGCGCCTAGAGCCTCACAAATGCGCTCCATATCGCCCTCTAGCAAGGTGCGCACATCAAGCAGCACCCACTCCCTACTCACGCGCGCGATGATAGCGTGCTCCACGCGCAGGCGAGATTCTAGCGCGCTTGCTTTAAGCCTCGTGCTCCTAAGCCCCACTGCCACGCTCCTAAACACCCTATCGGGCAAGCTCCCCCCGCCCGCTAGAGAATCCACCTCCACAATCTGCGCGCTGATACCCCTAGGCGCGCGAGATTCTATCATTTGGCACAGCCTCTTAGCGCGCTTGTGCAGCACATCAGGCGTGAGGGAGAGCATAGCGAGCGTGGGGATAGAATCTAGCTCATCGCGCAGGTATGCCTCCAGTGTGGCTTGCAGTGCGCTGATACAGAGCTTATCCACGCGCAGGGCGCGTAAGAGGTGGTTTTGCTTGAGTGTGGCGATGAGATGGGGCTCGCCCGCGATGATCCCCACTTGTGAGGCGCCAAAGAGCTTATCCCCGCTAAAGCTTAGCAGTGAGGGCGGCGCGGCAAAAATCTCGCGCAGGCTGGGCTCTGTGCGCACACTAGCGCGCCTATCAACGCTCTCACAGGGCAGATCCAGCACGCACCCACTCCCCAAATCGTAATAATCAATAAGCCCATATTTGCGTGCTAGCGCGCTTAGCTCGCGCATATCCACCTCGCTACAAAAGCCAATCTGTGCGAAGTTGCTCTTGTGCGCTTTCATCAGCATTGCGGTGTGCTCACTCAGTGCGCGCTCATAATCTCTCAAATGCGTCTTATTTGTCGCGCCCACCTCTGCTAGCAGCGCGCCAGCAGAGATCATCACTTCAGGTATGCGAAACTCCCCGCCGATCTCCACGAGCTCCCCGCGCGAGATGATTACTTCCCTATCTTTGGCAAAGGTATTGAGGATGAGCAGCACCGCCGCGGCGTTGTTATTGACGAGCAAAAACTCATATTCTTGGCAAAAGAGGGCTTTGAGCAGGGTATTGGCGTGGGCGTAGCGGCTAGAGCGTCTGCCCTCGAGTGTGTCGTATTCTAAGCTACAATAGCGTGTGAGCAGGGGCGCGATACGCTCTAAGAGTTTGGGCGCAAACACGCTCCTGCCCAGATTTGTCTGCACCACCACGCCCGTGGCATTGACTAGAGGCACAAGCGAAGAGGTAGTGAGATCTTCATACTCCCTAGCGATAGATTCTATGAGGGCTTGGGCGAGCACCTCACGCAGTGCGTCCAAATCCTCTAGCTCCCCCAACGCCTCGCGCAAATCTCCCAAATCCTTAGAATCCTCCGCCTCGCCTCGCGCGTGTGAATCTCCCAACTCCTCGCGCACCTCGTTTGTTTGTCCCTCGTTTATTTGCGCTCCGTGAGACTCCGCCCCTGCCTCGCGCACGACACGCATCACACACGCCGCGAGCTCTGTATGCGTGGCTGCGAGGCTACTTCCATACAGATCTTGGCGCAGAGCCTGCCGCGCGCGCTCCACTTGCCTCTGAATGATTGGCTTTAGGACTTGTGCATTATACGAGGCAAAGCGCGGGTGTGAGAGCAGGGTATCGACTTTGGGCAGGGCTTGGAGGAGTGTTTGTGTGTGCATACCTTACACCTTTTTTAAGTTTTTTATATCTTAGTGAGAAATCCCTAAAATCCGCTTAAAAAAAGCTTAGCCATAGCGTGCGCAGAGTTTGCAAACTCGGCTGTGTTACGCATTTTCACACGATAGTATCTTTTTTTTTTTTTTTAAACTCTGGCTAAGAATTCACGCGTAATAATAAGGCGTTTTGTTTTGTGTTTGGTTTAGGATTTTGTGCTACGCACCTTAGTAACTTGCCTCTCACGAGACAAATATTCCAACAAACAACCCAAAAGGAGCTTAGATGAAAACAAAAGGGATACTTCTCGCCTCACTCTTAGCGCTCTCTCCTCTTGCTGCCGCGGAGAAATCACTGCAGCAGCAAATCGATGAGCTAAACGACAGAGTGGATCAAAACGAGCTGCAAGCCACGCTCAACAAAGTCAAATTCGGGCTAGATTTTAACGCCTCGATGAACAACTTCTTTATCGACAACAACGGCGTTTCTAGCACGCAAGCCAACAAATGGCTTATGGGACTCTATCTCAACATGAACGCCGATGTGACCAAATACGCCAAATTTACCGGACGATTAGCGATGACTAAGGCATTTGGCGATCTCTCGTGGATGCCAAGTGCGAGCTATGTTACCTCGCTAGATGCTGGTAAGGGCGTGGCTGGCGGCTCGGCGGTGTATGTGGAGCGTGCGTATGTGGATTTATTCTTAGGCAACTACTGGGCGCTCACTGTAGGGCGACTCCCCGGGACTGAAGGACCGGGCTACAACCTCCGCAATGGCGCAGCGCGTATGTCTACCTACCCCGCGCTACTTGTCAATGCCCTAGGCGATGGGGGCGTGGTGACATTCAAGCCCTATACTGACGCAGCACTCCGCGCGGGATTTGCGAAAGTCTATCAGCCGTTGTATCTCAATCTATATTCTGGTGCGGGCAATATCTTTAATGAAGCTGGTGGCAATGGACAAGCAGATATGAATCTGATGTTTGTGGCTTATGAGACGCCATTCCTCCCCAAATCTGCGGGTAAAAGCCTCCTAATGCTCTCCTATATGTATATCTCAAACTACTCTATACCACCTACATTGGCAGGGCTTGTGCCAAATCCAGAGGGAGCGGCACAAACAGGCAATACTTTGCTCGGTAGTGCTGATGGAAAAAATATCGGGGATTTGCAATACGCTAATATCCATCTCGAAAACTTCAATCTCGCGGGCTCAGGCTTTAACTGGTTTGCTTCATTTACTTGGGCAAATGGCACAGATAGCCACAACGCAAGCAATACACCAGATACGCTACCACAAGTAGCACTCTTTAACGGACAAGGCTCCTACGCCCTCCATATTGGTGCGCGCTATGACTTTGGCAGTCACTTCAAGCTCGGCTATGAATACTTCCACGGGAGCAAAAACTGGTATGCCTTCTCACGCGTGAGTGCTAATGATCCGCTCAATATCCGCAACACCCGCGGTGATGTGCATGATGTGTATGCGATATTCCAGCTTGATACCTTCCAGTTTTTCCGCTTGAGCTACACCTACTTGCATCGTGATTATGGCTTAGCCAACACCTATGGTGCGACTGCTGCTGCTGATATCACGACGCAAAATCTCTCTGCGGCATATATCTTGCGATTCTAAACAAAGGAGTGAAGTATGAAAAAATTACTACTTTTGGCAGCTCTTGCATTTATCCCTAGCGTGATGCTAGGCAACTGCGAGGCACTCATGCAAAAATACAACGCACCCGATCCGGGCTCAAAAACCATGGCGCAAATCACGCGCTGGATCTCTAGCAAAGTCGATGATAGCAACGACGCTAAGACACTAGAGACCTGCATGGTAGCGCGCGCTGCGGATAACCCCAACAAAGAGCAAGTTGCTGGTAAATAACCACCTCCCTCCCTTGAGGGGGAGGATGAGCAGATACAAAAAAGGAGATGAGTGAATGCAAAAAACCTCGATTTTACAAAGCCTAAAAGCCCTAAGTCTCGCCGCCAAGCTCAATGCCGGGCTTACAACGCTAAGTATTTGGATATTGCTTTTAGCCATTTCTTTTTTTAGCTTCAAATACGCCTTTAGCGGGTTTATCGATACAGAATCTAAAAGTATGCAGGGCATACACAAGAGCTTTGGGAATATCAGCACGCTCTCACAAAACGCCATCGAGCAAATCGGCACGCTCCAAGCACACATACACGAGACTAAGGAGACTATGGAGGATTATGAGGAGCTTATCGAGCAGTTTGAGTTTATCGGGCAGATAAATATGCGGCTAATCAACCTCCTCCTAAACCCGAGTGATAGCAAAAACAAATCCCTCATACTCCAAATGACAGCAAGCTGGAATGAGAGCTTTATCAAAACCGATAAGGATCTCGCGGAGTTTTATCCCAAGATCGCTAGCGCGCTGCAAGCCAAAAGCGCCCAAGAGCTCTCCGTGCAGCTCCAAGGGCATTTTACAGAGATTTATGCCACGCTTATCGAGCGCACCTATGAGATGACAAAGAGCGTGAGCAAGAAGCTCAATAGCTCGATGACCAATATGCAAGAAATCGGCGATGGGCTTAGCCAAAACTCCACGGAGCTAGATTCTATCCTCGGGGATTTGGGCGAGCTCGATAAGAAAAGGGAGTCTGCCAACACACAATCCAATGTGATTTTTATCATGCTCTTTGTGATTATGCTAATCACCGCAGTTACTATGTATGCGATATTTAGAATCTTAGGCGTGTTTAAGCGGGATTCTAAAGCGGTGGTGAGCTATCTCAATGATGTGAGCCGCGGCGGGGACAAGCTCCGTGCGGGCGGCACGCTACGCCTAAACCGCGGGGAGAAGGACGAGCTGCAAATCGTGAGCGTGTTTATCAACTCCTTTGTCGATAAGATGAAAGAGACGATCGAAGTGGCGGGGCACACGACAAAAGAGATCGTGCAGCTCAACCAATACATCGCCAACCTCGAGGCAAATATCACTGACATCGTGGAAAAAACCGAATACAATGTAAAAAGCGGCAACCATATCCTAGGCAGCCTCGATGAAAATATCGAGATCGCCAACGCCTCTAGCGAGAAAATGGGGCATTCTAAAGAATATCTCGATGAGACACGCACGCATTCTGACGCGCTAGGCAATGCGATGATGGGCGCGGCACAGAGCCAGAGCGAGCTGCATGACAAGCTAGAATTCCTCTCGGAAAATATCCAGCAAATCAGCGAGATCTCCGCGCTCATCGCTGATATCGCCTCACAGACAAACCTCCTCGCACTCAATGCTGCGATCGAAGCTGCGCGCGCAGGGGAGCATGGGCGAGGCTTTGCCGTGGTGGCGGATGAAGTGCGCAAGCTCGCTGAGCGCACCAATAAGAGCCTACAAGAAATCGAGGTGAAAATCGGCACGACTATGCAAAGCCTCGATGAGATGAACAAAACCATCAGCACCAATTCTAAGACTTTTGAAACGCTTTCAGAGCAGACAGAGCTCTCAAAAGAATCGCTGCATAAGGTGCAGGAGTTTATGTCTGAAGTGGTGGGCAATATCCATCAGCAGTCCGATAGCTCGATCACGATCGGCAAGCGCACAAGGAGTATCATCGAGGAGCTAAACTCTATCAATAGCCTCCTACACAAATCCCAAGAAGTCATCGCCACAGTTGTAGAGCGATCGCTCAAGCTCAAAGAAAACGATGCTATGCTAAGCAGGGTGATACAAGGATTTTAGGATTTTGGAGAGTTTGGAGAGTTTGGAGAGTTTGGAGAGTTTGGAGAGTTTGGAGAGTTTGGAGAGTTTGGAGAGTTTGGAGAGTTAGCGCGGGGTTTTTGGGGGTTTGACACGGAGTTTGAGGGCTTTGTGAGGGCTTGGCGCAAATCCTTTGTGTAGAATCTAGCCGATAGATTTACAATCTAAGCCAAGCACACAATCCTATTACAAACACACAATCTCCCCATATTGGGCAAAGCAAAATCCCTAGACTCTAAAAACTCACACCCCCACCACGCACTAAGCCAAGTATGGGATTTAGAATCTAAGAAAAATTTAGATTCAAGGTTTTAAACTCACATTTAGAATCTAGAAAACTTACACAATCCACAAAAAATACAGAATCTAACTTTGCGCAATCCAATCAAGATTCACAAAAGCAAAGTTTAGAATCTCAAGTTTTTACACAATCTCCCACTTCAAAAAACTTTATCAAGGCTTTGCCCGATTCAAATAATGGGCGCGATAGCGCAAGCCGAGCAGAATCTAAGTCCTTAGATTCTGCCATTTTTGCGCAGCAAAAATCCAATCAAAAATCCCGTGTGGAGCACCCCGTAGTAAGCGTCGTCGGGGTGGGGGGAGGCTAAAGAGTTCTTACCCGCCCGCCCAAATCGGGAGCGACTTCGCGCGCGTGGCAACGCCACTCGCCCATACCTGCACATTCAAGCCCCTCCCCCTTCTCGCATAAAACACAAGATTCTAAGAAGCAAAGAAGTATTCGTGAGAATGCGACTCCAAGAAATGAGAAAATACAGAATCTAAGTGGCTAGATTCTGAAAGTTGTGCGTCTTTTAGAATCTCCGCACTAGATTCTATAAATGTTTTAGATTCTGAATCTACGCTAGATTCTGTAGATTCTAAGTTTCTTAGAGTCGTGTTCTCACGGATATTGTCTAATTTCTCAAATCGCTTGTTTGCGCAAAAAGAAAAGGGGTTTATCCCCTCTCCCCGCACTCTCAAAGCCCCGAAAAGAATAAAGCGTCGCTGTTTTTGCTGCGCTTTGCTTGCAACCCGTTGGGTCTTTTTGCGCAGCCAAAAGTATATCTTTTGGCGGGAGAGTCTCGCTTTTTCCTTGTCTAGTCAAAAATGCTAAAAATGCACTCCTGCATTTTTTTAACGCATTTTTAACACCACGACAAGGGCGAGAGGTTGCGCTATCGCGCTACATATCTCATTTGATTTTTGCATTGCAAAAATGGCAGAATCTATTGGCATAGATTCTGCTTAGGCATCGTGCTACCGCACGCACTATTATTGATATTTGGCAAAGCCTTGCACAAAGTTTTTGAAGTTGTAGATTCTGTAGATTGCTTAGAATCTAGCTCGGTTTATAGAAAATGCGCTAGCCCAAGGGGCGTTCCTGACGCGATTGCACCAAGAGATTCTATAAACTTGCTAAAAAATGCAGTGT
>NZ_CASDOV010000011.1:0-41518 GCF_949282165.1 uncultured Helicobacter sp.
AAGCGCAAGCTTCTTTAGAAAACGAAGTTTCTTTAGAAAAATCAGCGGTGGCACTGCTGCCACCTTTTTCCTGATTTTTGCCACCACGACAAGGGCGAGAGTAGGCTCGTGCTACCGCACGCACTATTTATATCATTTGGCAAAGCCTTATTAAGGTTTTTGAAGTGGTAGATTCTGTAAATTGCTTAGATTCTATAGTGTGTTTTGATAGAATCTTTGGTTTATAGAAAAGGTGTTAGCCCAAAACGCGTTCCTGACGCGATGACACCAAGAAGCCACAGAATCTCGCATTTAGATTCTGTATATGCTCGCGCAGCGGAGGGGCGAGGGGCTCTGCCTCACGCCCCGATAACAAGTTTCACCAGCGTGAAACTTGCATTAAAAAATAAAAGGAGAAGTATGATACTTGTACATATTTGTTGTTCTGTAGATAGCCATTATTTTTTGCAGCGTTTGCGTGAGCAGTATCCAGATTCAAAGCTCATGGGGTATTTTTATAACCCCAATATCCATCCCAAGGCAGAATACGATTTGCGCCTACTTGATGTGGAGCGAAGCTGCAAAATGCTCGGCATAGATCTCTATGAGGGAGAATACGACACGCTGCATTGGCTAGAGGATGTGCGGGGGCTAGAGGAGGAGCCCGAGAAGGGCGAGCGGTGCGTGGCGTGCTTTGATAGTCGTTTGCTGCGCACGGCGAGCTTTGCGAAGCAAAAGGGGATTGGGACTTTTACCACGACGCTCCTCTCTAGTCCGATGAAAGAGCGCGAGATACTTTTCACACAAGGAGAAAAGATAGCGCGCCTCCACAATCTCGAGTTTATCAAAATCGATGTGCGCAGCAACGGCGGCACCCAAGCCCAAGCCAAGCTAGCTAAAAAAGATAGGCTCTATCGGCAGACATATTGCGGGTGTAAATTTGCATTGACAAAGCAGCGTGACGCGCAGGGCAAACTCTCGCTTGAGCTAGTGGAAAATCTCGGGAGGCAGATTCAGCCTGCGAGCAATGAAGAGCGGCTTGAGACTTTTAGCCGGCGCAACGCCCTAGAGGCGGATCGTGTGCCATATATCCTTGCCAAACGCTCGATTATGGCGTGGAGAAACCTGCGCAGCACGGCTAAGTTTGAGGGCAAGTCGCTAGATGCGTATGTGCTCGCGGATTCAAAGAGTAAGAACCATAGCAAGATGGGGGAGATTGAGTGGATACGCACGGAGGTTGGCTCGCCATTGCTTTTGCAGGGGCTTTTACGCCCCAAAAGTGCGACAAATTCCGCACAAAGCGAGAACCTAGCCCAGCACTTTGCAAATGTTTCTCACGAGATTGCGCTAGGGGTGGCGAGTAAAGATGATAGCGTGTTTTTGTGTCTAGAGGATTTTAACACCCTGTGTGAGACGCGCTACCAAAGCGTGCGGGAGCTAAGCCGCGCGCCCATCCCCTATAGCTTAGAAAACGCGCTGCGCATTTGTCTGTGTGGATTGGGGAGTGTCAATCCTATCATCGTGTTAGATTCACGCATAGAATCTAGCCTCACGATTTTTATCCATAGCATATTCCAAGAAGAGAGCGTGTTTGCTCTCATAGAGGGCAAGAAATAGGGTGGGCTACAAGCGGGCTAGGATAAAGCATTTTAAAAGTGTTTTTTGAGTAGAATGCGCCCATTGGCAATGTGTTGTAAGTTTGTAAGTGCAAGGAGCTAGTATGATGGATATCAATAAAATACGCGAGATTTTGCCGCATCGCTATCCGATGTTGCTTGTGGATAGGATCGTCTCATTGGTGCCAAATGAGACGATTGAGGCGTATAAGAATGTAACGATTAACGAAGAGGTGTTTATGGGACATTTTCCTAAACGCCCCATTTATCCCGGTGTGATGCAGATCGAGGGAATGGCGCAGGCTGGCGGTGTGCTGGCGTTTGTGAGTATGTTTGGCGATGATACGCAGCAGGCAAAAGAAAAAATCGTATATTTTATGACGATTGACAATGTCAAATTCCGCGTGCCCGTCGTGCCCGGCGATAAGCTCGTGTATAAGCTCGAGGTGCTTGCCCATAAGGGAAATATTTGGTCGCTTGGGGCGAAAGCCTTTGTCGATGAGAAACTCGTCTCTCAAGCCGAGCTTAAAGCGATGATAGCCGACGCGGATAAAGGATAAAAGGATACATATGGCAGAGGATAGAATCTCCCCGACAAGCATTATAGAATCTGGAGCAAAAATTGGCAAAAATGTAAAAATCGGGCATTTTTGTGTGATAGGCAAAGATGTGGTGATAGGCGATGACTGCGAGATAGGCGATCGCGTAACCATCACGGGCAAAACAACGCTAGGCAAAAACAACAAAATCTTTACCGGTGCGTGTGTGGGTGTGCCACCCCAAGATCTCAAATACGCCGGAGAGGATACAAAGCTCATCATCGGCGACAACAATATCATCAGAGAATACACCACGCTCAATACCGGCACGGCTGGCGGCGGGGGGGTAACGCGCATAGGCGATGAGAATCTCTTTATGGCGTATGTGCATATAGCCCACGATTGCTCTGTGGGCAATGGCTGTATTTTTGCCAATGTCGCGACGCTTGGCGGGCACGTAAGTGTAGGGAATTATGTGAATTTTGGGGGCTTGAGCGCGGTGCATCAGTTTGTGAAAATAGGCGATGGCTGTATGCTTGGTGGGGTTTCGGCACTCGTGCAGGATTTGCCACCCTACTCCATCGCACACGGCAATCACGCGCGCATAGCGGGGCTAAACAAGCATCGTATGCGCAAGCTTTTTAGTCGCGAGGAGATAGATTCTATCACGGCGATGTATCGGCGCATCTACTCGCGGGAGGCACCGATGAAGGAATTGGTGCAAAAAGAGCTAGATTCTGGCAAGCTTTCACGCACAGAGGTGTATATTTGTAATTTTATTTTATCAACGACTAGGGGCATACCTCTAGGGCGCAAAGGAACTGAATAATGATGGAGCCAAGATATTGTAGCTTTTGCGGCAGAATGGAGACGCCAAATAACCCCTGCATAACGGGCAACAAAGGCAATTCTGTCGATGTGTATATTTGCAAAAACTGTATCACGGTAAGCGAGGAGATCCTCAAAGGCTATAAAGAGCCAAAAGAGTTAGAATCTGCGCATAATAGGGAGTTTAGTATCCCCACCCCTAAGGAGCTCAATGCCCGCCTTGATGAATATGTTGTGGGGCAAGATGAGGCAAAAAAAGTCTTTAGCGTGGCGGTGTATAACCACTACAAGCGCATTAGTGGCGAGCAATGCCCCGTGAGCCCCGAGCTTAAAGATGTGGAGATTGCTAAGTCAAATATTTTGCTCATCGGTCCTACGGGCAGTGGAAAAACGCTAATGGCACAGACTTTGGCGAGGTTTTTGGATGTGCCTATCGCCATTTCTGACGCGACAAGTCTCACGGAGGCTGGCTATGTGGGCGAAGATGTAGAAAATATCCTCACGCGCTTGTTCCAAGCTGCCAATGGCGATATAGAAAAAGCCCAAAGGGGCATTGTGTTTATCGATGAGATCGACAAAATCTCGCGCTTGTCCGAAAACCGCTCCATCACGCGTGATGTGAGTGGCGAGGGTGTGCAGCAGGCGTTGCTAAAGATTATCGAGGGAAGTGTGGTAAATATCCCTCCCAAAGGTGGCAGGAAGCACCCAAATCAGGAGTTTGTGCAGCTTGATACAAGCCATATTTTGTTTATTTGTGGTGGGGCGTTTGATGGACTAGGCGAGATCATCAAAAGACGCATCGGGGGCAATGCCCTAGGATTCCACGGTAAAAAGCATAGCAAAAGCGATGAGCAATATCTGCTAAGTCTCGTGGAGCCCGATGATCTCGTGGGCTATGGACTTATTCCCGAGCTTATAGGGCGATTGCATGTCATCACGACGCTAAATCCCATAGACAAAAAAGCGATGATGCAGATTCTCACCACGCCCAAAAACGCGCTTATCAAGCAGTACCAAAAACTCTTTGAGATGGATGGTGCGAAGCTAGAGTTTGAGCAGGGTGCGCTAGAGAAAATCGCCGAATTAGCCATAGCGCGTAAGATCGGAGCGAGAGGGCTGCGATCTATCATCGAGGAGCATATCAACGATCTTATGTATAATCTCCCGGATTTGCGAGGCTGTGAGATAACTATCACGCAAGAGTGCATAGAGGGCAAAAAAAAGCCCATCATCATCAAGCAATCAAGGGCGAAAAAAACCTCATAAGATTAAGAATTTAAAGTAAGGAGTGTGTATGCTGCTAATGGATAGATTGATAGGATCGTTTTCTAAGGATGTCGCCATTGATTTAGGGACGGCAAATACGATTGTGGCGATTAAGGGCGAGGGGATAGTGATAAATGAGCCATCAGTCGTGGCGGTGCAGAGCGACAAAAATGGCTATGGCGAGATTATCGCCATAGGGCGCGAAGCCAAAGATATGGAGGGTAAAACCCCGCATAAAATCGAGATAATCCGCCCTATGAAAGATGGCATTATCGCGGATTTTGAGATGACGGAGAGAATGATACGATTTTTTATCGAAAAAGCTTATAAGCGCAAGAGTCTCATCCGCCCGCGGATTATGGTGTGCGTGCCTTATGGACTCACAGGTGTGGAAAAAAAGGCAGTCAAAGAATCCGCCCTCGCAGCGGGCGCGCGTGAAGTGTATCTGATAGAAGAGCCTATGGCGGCGGCTATCGGTGCTGGGCTACACACAGAGGAGGCGAAGGGCAATCTCGTGATTGATATTGGTGGGGGGACGACGGAAATCGGTGTGGTGTCCTATGGCGGCTTGGTGATTAGCAAAAGTATCAAGGTGGCGGGGGATAAGTTTGATGCGGCGATTATGGACTATGTGCGCAAAAAATACAATCTCCTCATCGGCGAGCGCACCGCGGAGGCTATCAAAATCGAGATTGGCTCGGCGTATTCTATGAATGAGTCGCTTGTGTTTCAGGTGCGTGGGCGCGATAATGTGAGTGGCTTGCTCAACACCATCGATCTCACAAACGAAGATGTGCGTGAGGCTATCAAAGATCAGCTAAAAGAAATCGTCAATGCCCTCAAAGATGTGGTAGAAAAGCTCCCGCCCGATCTCTCTGGCGATATCATCGAAAATGGTATCGTGCTCACAGGCGGTGGCGCGCTCATACGCGGACTTGACAAATACATCTCTGAAATCGTGCGTCTGCCCGTGTGGGTGGCAGAGGAGCCGCTGCTATGTGTCGCGCGAGGCACAAGCAAAGCGATGGAAGATGAGCGACTCCTCCAAGAACTAGCGATTAACTAACCGATCTATGCGCTACAAAGCCCTTATTTTTCTCGTTTTGTTTTGCGTTACGATTGTCGTAACGATGGAGCTAAATAAGGGCTTTGAAACGCGCGTGCTCAATGTAGCCGATAAGGTGCGAATGTTTTTTGTCTCAAATTTGGAGGGGTTTTGGCTATGGTATAGGGCGTATTTTGCTCAAGCCGATGAGATAAAAGCCCTGCGCCAAAAAGTCGCAGATTATGACAAAATCGTGCTCCAAAACACCGCCCTTGCTAACCAAAACACCGAGCTAAAATCACTCATACAAAACGACTTGCGCCTACAACCCGAATTTTATCTCGCACATATGAGCGCGTATGTGCGTATGGGGCAGTATGATAGGATCTGGCTTACGCTAGATTCTGCCTTCCGCCAAAGACTGCAATCTAGCACAGAATCTAGAATCCTAGGGCTTGTGCGCAACAATGTGGCACTAGGTATCGCTAAGTTTGAGTATGGGCGACTGCAGGGACTGCTCAATACTGCCAAGGAATGCAGCTATGGCGTGTTTATAGGGCAAAATAAAGCAATGGGGATAGTCGATAATACGCCAAAAAATAGCAGTGGCGCGTATGTGGGCGTGAATTATATCCCAAAATGGGTGGATATCAAGGTGGGCGATGAAGTCTATACCAACGGGCTAGATGGGATTTTTGTCGAGAATATCCCCGTGGGCAAGGTGGTGGAGATCTATGAGGATTCCAACTTCCTGCGCGCCGATGTGCTGCCCTATGCACAGACACAGGATATCGATTATGTGTGGGTGGTGGATACGAGAGTGCAGGATTTACTAGAAACCCAAACGATTCAAGAGCCCTAATGGCGCGTTTGTGAAAATGAAAGATTCTATAACGACTAGCGAGATTACAGAATCTAGACAATCTCAAACATTAGATTCAGGTAATGTGTGTGCGCGAAGCGGAGCGAGTGGGGATTTACTCCCCACGAGCGATAACAATTTGTCAAAGACAAATTGCAATAAAATGAAAGATTCTATAACGACTAGCGAGATTACAGAATCTAGGCAGCCTTTAGATTCTAAAAAGGGCAGTGTATGCGTGCCAAAGGGTAAAAATAACGGAGCGAGTGGGGATCTGCCCTCTGTGAGTGATAGTAAGTTAGCAGAGCACGATGCGATAAATGACAAGTTAGCTCATATCCTAGCTTCCCTCCGCGCTCCTTGTAGCAAACACACGCTTGATGTGGCGATTTTGCAGCTTTGTGCGTGTGCCCCTGCCGCGCGAGATTTTGTCAATCCTCACCCACACAATGCACATAACCCACACAATCCACCAAGCGAGGCGATACCCACACACGATCTCACAGAGGTCGCCAAAGCCCTCGCGGATAGAATCTATGAGCTGCTGCACAATGGCACGATTTGTGAGCTTGAGTATATCGGCGTGTTTTGGGTGTTGCGCACTTTGAAATCCCCTCTTAATGATACGCGCTTTGCGGTGTTTTTGGAGCAGATGCAGCCCTTTAGCGATGGGCTTAGCGAGATAGAAAATCTCTTATTTTTACAGGTGTGTAGCGTGGCGATGATGTTTGTGTATGGCGCGGAGGAGGGTATGAAGTTTTTTATCGCCCATATGTGCTTGCTTGATATGAATCTCCCACAAAGCGAGGGCGTAGCGGAATTTTGTATCAAACACTTCCCGCTGCTTGGCGTGGATTTTACCCTCTGCCTAGAGGCACTCGCCCACGCCCTGCACTCCGCCACCACGCTAAGCCCAAAACGGCGCAGGAGCTTGTTTAATTGGCAGCTGCATTGCCTCTGGAATATCGAGGGGTATTTTAACAACACGCGTTGGCTTGAGCTCTATCCCGCATACAAGGCGGTGTTTTATGCACTGCTTGATCGCACCAAGGAGGCGTTATCCCACGATATGGCGCGCGCAATGAAGTGCCTTGATGAGGTGCTGTATGCGCAGTTTTTTCTCTACCATATGTGTGGCAATAGCTTCCATACCCAAGAGCAGTGGCGGGAGTTTTGCGCCGCGGTGGATAGCAGGGCAGCAGCGGTGTATGAGGAGTTTGCGCCATATATGGATTCTATAGTGGCAAGCGAGATTATAGAATCTAAGCAACCTTTAGATTCTCAAAAAGGCAGTGCGAGTGCGCCTAAAAATAACGGAGGAGATTTGCATACACAATCCACCCCCACGCGCCAAATCATAGGGATTTTAAAGGATCGCATTGTGGGCAACTCCCCCTACAAAGTCGAGTTTTCGCTCTTTAGCAATCTTTTGCGCGACAAAAGCTTTGCCTCGCGCTTTCGTATCAAAATCTACAATATGGCACTTATTGAAAAAAGCTCTGATGATGAGGCGTTGCGCAGGGAGCTAGAGGGTATTGGCGTGGAAATCTGCGATGTGGTGCTTGCCCAAAACACAAAGGGCTTTTACAACTCCCATCTTAGCAAAGCCCTGCTATTGTGGGAGGCGATACGAGCCGATGGGGTGAGGTGTCTCATCTCGCCAAATAATGGCTATGGGATTAGCGATTTTTTGCTTAGCGTGCGTGTGGCGCCTGTGCAGGCGTATTACTCGCACGGGAATTTTGTGTATGATATTCCCTCCATCACGCACCGCCTCACGCATATTTGCAATGCCCAAAGACGCATCACGCATTGTGGATTTGGGTTCATCGGCGTGAGTGTGAAAATGGATACGCGCTTTTATAATCCCCCTGTAGATTCACGCGCCTTGCAGGTTTTGCGCGCACAATACCCTCACGATGTCAAGATTCTGGGCACAATCGGGCGTTTAGTTAAGCTGGATTCTCCACAATACCTAAAAAGCGTGCTAGAAATTATGCGCTCCTTTCCGCAAAGCGTGTATCTGGCGTGTGGTGGGGGCAATGAATGGGCGATACGCGAAAAAATCGTGCGCGAGGGGGGCGCGGATTTGCTTCATCGCTTTTGCTTTAGTGGGTATGTCGATAGCGCGCTCTATGGGCATATCATCGATTTGTGGCTCGATAGCTTCCCGCTTGAGCAGGGGGAGAGCCGTATAGAATATGTGGCTAAGGGCGGCGTGGCATTGGTGCTATCTAAAGAAAGCAAGCAAGAGCGAGAGGAGAGAATCTCGCGCTGGGTGGAGCAATATACCGAGCTACTCACGGAGTTTTTAGCCCTCTATAATGCCCCTGCGCCCACAAGCCGTGCTATCGCGCTCACAAACCTTACAGATGTGAAAAATGTGCTTTGTGAGTGCGCGTATGTGGTGTATGATGTGCAGGCATATGAGCAGAGGGCTTTGGAGATTTTGCGTGGCTCATCGTGGGAGGTTTTGCGCGCTCAAAGCCTTTTGGAGCGCGAGATTTTGGACTTTGTGCGAGAGCGGGTAGGCGTGCAGAGTTTTATGGAGGTTATAGAATCTGCGGGCTTCTAGGCTCTAAGGCGTGATGATGGCGCTCTCGCTCATATTAGCACTATGCAAAATCGTGCTTTGGTGCAATCGCGCGTAGTATTTGAGGAGCATTTTTTGGAGGCTTGGCTCGATACTTGGGTAAAACCACGCGTTGTTGCTCATTGCGATGACAAACTCCGGATAGTCCGCATACAGGGCACTAGAAGTGGCTTCATAGCAGATTGCGACGCGAAAACGCTCGCCTAAAGCATCAATATCCCCAAACTCCGCACCTGCGCTAAACTCCATTTGCGCGATAAAGCCAAAGGGCTCTTTTATAAAGCGTGGCAGGGGGATATACTCCCCAAAGGGCGCGAGAATCACCTTGTCTATGCGCCTAGATTCTCCATTGCTAAAGACAAAGGCACTATTGTAGCTCTCCTCTCCGTGTGTGTGCAGCGCACCCGCGATGATGGTAATCTCTAGGGAGTATTGGCGCAGCGCCTCATACACGCTTGCCGCACCGCTATCGATGAGCGCGAAAGGGAAGGCGGTTTCTGGGAGGATGATGAGCGATTTTTTTTGCGCTATGGCGTCTTTAATGAGTGCGAAATTTTGGGCGATAATCTCACGCATATTTTGGGCATTCCATTTGAGGCTTTGGGGGACTTGTGTTTTAGCGATAGCGATATGTTGCGTAAAGCTCGGGGGATTTGAGGGGCTAAAGGTGTGAAAATCTAGCGCACCAAATGCACACACAAGGCTTAAAAACAGGTTTGCTATGGCATTTTTAGACTTTGGCACACAGCTTTTGTGCGCGTGTGTGGAGATGATAAGGAAGTAAAGTGCGAGGATAAGCAGGCAAAAATGCAGTGAATCCACGCCAAAATGGCTATATGCGAGCAGGGCTTGGGGCACGAGCCAATCAAACCCAAAGGGCGTGATAAAGTGCATTATGAGCAAGCCCACAAGCCGCACAGGTAGGCATTCACAAAAGAGCAGCACCCAAAACACCACGCCATACACCAGCGCGACACACACCGCGATTAAGGGCGCAAGTGCGCTAAGCTCAAAGAATCTAAAGCTAAGTCCCACCCACCAAAACCACCAAAGCCCCACGAAAAAGCCAAAACCAAAGCGGCGAGATTTGGGAACACGCAGATAGGCATATAGGCTCAATGCCCCCAAGATACTGCCTAGCCAATAGGGCATATCGGTATGGCTAGATTCAAAAAGAGAGAGTGCATAAATAGGCAGGGCAAAGACAAACGCCATCAGCGCGTCGCAAAAAAGCACAATCATCAGTGGGGCGGCTTTTTGTGCAAAGGGAGGCAGGGAAGGCGCAAGGCGCGCAAAATATGCCAAAAGTGCATCGATATAGGGCGCAAATGATGGAATCTCAAGCCCAGAGCGCATAGTGCGCAGTGAATCTAGCACGGGATGAGTGTGTGGGAGGAGTGGCATCACAAGTCCTTAAGTCTTTTTAGAATCCTAGGGTGCTTCATTGTGTTGGGAGTGTTGGGATTGAGGCTAGGAAGTGTGTGCCTAGCGACTTTGAGACATCTCACGCCCAATGCACAGGCCACAAACGCCACAAATTCTAAAATCCCAAACACCGCACCCTTTAGATCTACACCGCTTAGATTCACGCCGCGCCTTTATTTTCCCCACTATTGCAGCTCGCTATTGCAACTTTTCTTTTAATAACTCATTTACGCGGGCGGGATTTGCGCTCTTGCTAGCTTTCATCACCTGCCCGACGAAAAATCCAAAGAGCTTATCCTTGCCGCTTTTATATTCTGCCACCTTTTCAGCATTAGCCGCTAGCACAGATTCTATCGCAGCGATAATCGCCCCATCGTCATTGACTTGCGCTAATCCCATAGAATCTATAAGGCTATCCACATCGCCACCCCTTTGCTCCACTAGCACATCAAGGATTTCCTTAGCACTCTTACCGCTGATTTTGCCCTCATCAATGCGTTTTACCAAAGTCGCCAAAGTCCTAGAATCCACCCCGCAATTCTGCAGGGTATTTTCGCCTTTTAATCGCCCCAAAAGCTCGGTGGTGAGCCAAGTGAGCGCTCCCTTTGCACTCGCTCCATAATCTAGCATAGATTCAAAATATCGCGCCATTTCTAGCTCGCTTGTGAGCACGCCCGCATCGCTAGGCTTTATCCCAAATTCCCGCACATATCGCTCGCGTTTTTCATCGGGCATTTCAGGGATTTGTCGCCCCTCATTCATTAATGCCTCATCGATATACACCGGCAGCAAATCCGGATCGGGAAAATACCGATAATCCGCTGCTTCTTCCTTACCCCGCATAGAGCGCGTTACGCCCTTAGTAGTATCAAAGAGCCTTGTCTCCTGCACTACTTCTACTTCATACTTGCCATCTTCCCACGCCTCGATTTGTCGCTCCACCTCGTATTCGATAGCTTTTTGGATAAATTTAAAAGAATTAAGATTTTTAATCTCCACACGCGTATAGAGTTTAGAATCTCCCCTAGGGCGGATTGAGACATTCGCATCGCAGCGGAAACTCCCCTCTTGCATATTGGCATCGCTGATATCCAAAAACCGCACGATAGAATGCAGCTTCTTAAGATAGGCTATCGCCTCATCACTACTGCGCATATCCGGCTCACTGACGATTTCTAGCAGCGGCGTGCAGGCGCGATTCAAATCGACTTTAGAATACGCGTCTTCGTGGATATTTTTGCCTGCGTCCTCCTCCATATGCGCGCGTGTCACACCGATAGTCTTTTTCTCGCCACCCACTTCTATCTCGATATTGCCACGCCCCACGATGGGGATTTCAAATTGACTTATCTGATAGGCTTTGGGCAAATCTGGATAAAAGTAGTTTTTGCGCGCAAAGATAGAGTTTTGGTTAATCTGTGCGTTGATAGCAGTGCCAAAGGCAATCGCCTTTTTAACCACCTCTTTATTTAGCACCGGAAGCGCACCGGGTAGCCCCAAACAAGTAGGGCAGACATTGGTATTGGGCTTGGCACCAAAGCTCGTAGCACAGGAACAAAAGATTTTGGTTTTGGTATTTAGCTGGACATGCACTTCTAGTCCGATAATCGTCTCAAAAGCACTCATAATGATTTCCTTTAGGCTTGTGTTTGGGTATTTTGCGCCTAGTATAACGAATCTAAGCTAAAAAAGCTCTGCAAAAACCCTTAAATCTAGCGCGCCCCTTGGCACAATGTGGGGATTTGCTTGACAATTTAAGCCTTTTTGCTCTAAGATAAAGCTTAATCAAATATAAAACTTAGGAGAGCACAATGCTAGGCACAATCCGCTCAAAGATTACCGCCATACTTTTGTTCTTTATCGCCATCTTACTTGGCGTGGTGTTGTTTAATCTCCAAAGTGGCTTTAAGAGCCTAGCCAAAAACAACACGACAAGCGAGCTCAATAAACTCAATGCTATGCTTTTTGAAGGGCTCAAAGTCGCGATGAATTCTGGCGATCCTGAAGTGATTAATGGCTTTATCAATGGGGCGCAGCACACGCCCGGCGTGCTAAATCTGCAGATATTTCCCTCTAGAGATGTTATCGAGCTTATGGGATTGCAAAAATCTGTGAGTGATGATGTGGAGATTAAGAGGATTTTTGCGGATAAGACACAAGAGCTTAGAGCCTACCAAAGCAGTGGGGATAGTGGCTATGTGATGCTAAAGCCCCTCCTAGCCCAAGAGAGTTGTCTAGCCTGCCACGGGACTTCACAGATAGGAGACGCGCTGGGCGTGGCAAAAATCACGATTTCAAACAAAGAGATGCTAGCGGATTCTGATAGGATTTTGCTCGAGATTGTGCTGTGGATTTTGGGCGTGGTGGGTGCAATGCTCATCGTGCTGTTTTTTGTCTTTAGGACTCTTGTGTTTGCGCCCATAGAAAATCTCGCCAATGTCGCCAAAGATCTCTCCCAAGGCGATGGCGATCTCACCAAACGCCTGCCCATAAGAAACCAAGATGAGATAGCTAAGGCAAGCGCGTATATCAATGCCTTTATCCAAAAAATTAGCGACACCATTAGCAACGCCAAGCACACTTCACACCAAAATATCACACAAGCGCGCAATCTCTCGGACTCTTCCCAAGAGATAGATTCACGCATTGCCCAAAGTGCGGAGGTGGTGCATAAAAGCGCGAGTATGCGCGAGGAGCTTGAAGTGGTGCTCCAAGATTCTATCGCATTGGCACAAAGGAGTGCTGATGATGTGAAAGAATCTTTTACCCAACTCACAAACACCAAAGAAGTGCTTGCCCAAATGGTGCGCTCTCTCCAACAAAATGTGAGCACAGAGCACGAAATCGCAAGCCGATTAGAATCCGATGCTAAGGAGAGTGAGCGTATCAAAGATGTGCTTGCTCTCATCGATGAAATCGCCGATCAAACCGCACTCCTCGCGCTCAATGCTAATATAGAAGCCGCGCGCGCTGGAGAAGCGGGGCGGGGCTTTGCCGTGGTGGCTGATGAGGTGCGCAAACTTGCAGAGCGCACACAAAAGGGGCTAAGCGAGATAAATGCAGTGGTCAATGTGATCATCCAATCTTCACACGATGCCAACGCAGCGATGGGAGAAAATGTGGAGAATATCTCGCAGGTGGCGGATTCTTCGATTGAGAGTGCGGAATCTTTAGAGCAGAGTATGCGCTCACTTCAAAGCGCGCTTGATGCCTCCTCCCAATCACTGCACAAGGCAAATGAGCTCTTTAAGGCTATCAGTGAGATTTTAACAAACCTCAAGCAGCTAGATACGCTCATCAGTCAAAATAGCCAAAGCGTGCATACGATAAACACCATCTCTAGAGACATAGCTTCTAAGGCGGATACACTCAATAAGCAGCTAGATTTGTTTAAATGCGAGTAGGGGGGATTTGTCTATGCAGGTTTAGCCTATGTATTGGCAATGCGAGCTCACACTCCCATTGCCTGTGCTAGGTAAGCACATATAGAATCTAAGTGCGAGATTCTGTGGTTTTTGGCATTAGTGCGTGAGAAACGCGGTGGTGGCGGCGTAGATTCTACAATCTGCATAGAATCTAGCCCTAATCCACCCTACTGCCGTCTCCCAAAGGTTATGCCATACACTTCATTCCTTGTTTCAAAGAGCGGATCTTTGGGCGCACCCACGCCTTTTGGCAGCACCGCTGGCATAAACACATCGCGATTGCAGCCATCACCATCGTATTTTGTAACCCTAAGCGTGGCGATTTGCACCTCTTTGTGCTTGCCACTCCAAAGGGCGGTGGTGTCATCAGTCTTATCCTTTGGATTGGCTAGGATTAGCATCATTTTGTATTCTATAGGCTTGCTAGCGACTTTATTCTTAAAGTCCGCTTCTAGGAAGTCATTGCCTAGCTTTTTTGCCTCATCGGGTGTGAGTCCCTTCTCGCCCATCACAGGCACAAAGGCAAAGCGCGCTGGGATATCCCTGCCCTTGGTGTCTTTGAAGTAAAAAGTATGCACGCTATGATACTTCGTGTTTGCCACACTAGGCGTGAGCGGGAGGGTAGCGAGGTATTTTTCATAATTTGCAAAAGATGGCGTTTCTTTAGTCACCTTAGCAAGATTTTGGGAATCCACCTTCCCATCTTTTGGGATTCTGATTTCAAAAAACTTCACAAACTCCTCTAAGTCTTTTGCAAAACTTATCTCGGCATTGAGCGCGACAATCTCCCAACTATCGCTTTTGCCCCCGATTTTTAGAGCAAATCCCCTGCCCTTTGTGCCATCGCTTGCGTTAGGATTCCCACCACCAAGCGAAAAGCGCACTTGTGTGGGGATAGCGGATTCTTTAAGCAATGGGATATCATAGGTTTTCGTGATACCCTTCACAGGCACAAGCTCCCCGATAGCGCAAAAACCCTTAGTGTGGTTTATCTTTTTGTGTGGATCTTTTGCATCGCCATTGAGTGTATAAAACAGCTCGGCGATACTCTCTGAATCTGTGCCAGATTGCGCCCACAGGACACTACATAAACTAAGCCCTAAGGCCAAAACTACTTTCCTTACTTTCATTGTTGCACTCCTTTAATGTGTTTTAGCGCGACATTATCACACGCCATCATAAACTCAGTATAAATATTTTTATAAACCGCACACTATAATCGCGCTTCTACATTTTCATTCACTAGGCTTTGGGACAAAGCACAACGAGACTTCTTTCCCCATTTATTTTCTCTCAAAGGATTTAGGATTAAAGATACAAAATCTCTCGCAGTAGCATAAGTATCGCGGTTTGTGCGGCTTGTTTTTGCACGCTTGTGCGATTACCGCTAAAGATATGTCGCTCCACCTTTGCCGCCTCGCCTCGGTGCTGCACGCCGATATACACGAGCCCCACGGGCTTTTGTGCGCTTCCTCCGCCCGGTCCGGCTATGCCGCTTGTCGCTAGGGCAAAGTCCGCACCGCTTAGGCGCAAAACCCCCTTGCACATCTGCGAGACGACTACCTCACTCACCGCACCAAAGCTCTGCAAATCGTGAGAATCTACGCCCAGCCAAGCTTCCTTGATGGCATTATCATAGCTTATCACACCGCCCAAAAACACCTCCGAAGCCCCGCTAATGCGTGTAAATTTATAGCCTAGCAGCCCGCCCGTGCAGCTCTCTGCGGTGCTTAGCTTTTGGTGCGTGGCTTTGAGCAGCGCGATAGCGGTTTGGGCGAGATTTTTGCCCCGCACGAGCTTAGAGCCAAAGAGCGCACTCACTTCACGCATAAACGCCTCTAGGGTGGCTTTGTGCGTGTGCGTGGCTCTGACAAACAAGCCGCTAGATTCTAAAAGCACATCGTTTTTTTGCGCAAGCGAGCTAAGGAGCGTGATGGCACTTAGAGAATCTATGCCGATGAGCAAAAAAGAGAGGGTATGTTTCATAACAGCACCTTTTGGAGTATTTTTATTGCAGATTGTGGCATTTTAGCATTTATTAATGCGTTTTTTTATACCCTCGGTGGATAATCCACACAAAAAGGAGAGCGCGTATGTCAAAGGCAAAGCAGCAGCTTGTAATCCGTCCAGAAAATAGTATGGATATCAAAGAAGTGTATAAAAAGAAATCCGGCAGAATGAAAGAGGATTTTTACGAAAACGAGCTCCAAAAGCTCCATATAGAGCTTTGCAAACTGCAAAATTGGGTGAAAAAATACAAAAAAAAGATAATGATCATCTTTGAAGGGCGCGATGCAGCAGGCAAAGGCGGCACAATAAAAGCCTTAACCGAGCACCTAAACCCCAGAGGTTGCCGCACCGTAGCACTCTCAAAGCCCACAGAGACAGAAAGCACAGAATGGTATTTTAAACGCTATATCTCCACACTGCCAAGCGGTGGGGAAATCGTCTTTTATGACAGGAGTTGGTATAACCGTGCGGGGGTAGAAAAAGTGATGGGCTTTTGCACCCAGGAGCAATATAAGGAATTCATCACGCAAGTGGCTAATCTCGAGCATATGATTATCGCAAGCGGCACGATGATTTTTAAATACTTTCTTGATGTGGGCAAAGATGAGCAAAAACGCAGAATCTTGCGCCGCAAAACCGATCCATTGCGTATGTGGAAGTTAAGTCCCATCGATGACAAATCCCTAGGGCTTTGGAATGAATACACCGAGGCGTTTGAAAAGATGTTTGCGCGCACACATACGCATTTTTGCCCGTGGGTAGTCGTCAATACCAACGATAAAAAGCGCGCACGGCTCAATGTCGCACGCGATTTGCTAAGCAAAATCGACTACGAGGACAAGGATCAAACGCGTGTGTGCCTGCTCCCAGATCCGCATATCGTGTGGCAGTATTCTGAATACCAACACTATAGCGACGATCCCACCAAGGAGGTTTTGGCGCAATTTAAAGAGCGTAAAAAAGACAAGCTCGCAAAAACCAAAGTGACAAAAGATAAGGGCAAAAACAAAAAGGATAAAAAGCAAGCCAAAAAGGCGCAGGATACGCATACGCCTAAATCCGAGCAAATAGCACAATCCCAACATACAGAATCTAAGCCCTCAAAGCCATTAGATGAAGGAGAAAATAAACGCTAGATTGGCGACCCCTGCAAGATTTGAACTTGCGTAACCGCCTAGAAGGGGCGGTATCCTTGGCCACTAGATGAAGGGGTCGAGAGGTGAGTGTGTGGATAGCAAGATGGCTAGGAGCCACGATGTTTGCAAAGAGCCAATTATACAAAAAATTCCCCAAATAAAGTGTATCAATTAAAACTTCTCCCCTATAATGCCAAGCACAATTCCCCACTTGAAAGGATTTTTATGTTACTTCGTTTTGTTTTTGCAGGATTTTTGGCTATGGGTTTGGTATCTGCCAACACACACAATCACCACGCCCATCACGAGCACCACACCCAGCAAGAGCAACCCACGCTAAGCCAAAGTGCCTCAAGCCAAGCAATGCTAGATTCTATGCACGCACCGATGATGCTCCAAGACTTTTCAGAATCCAGAAGCCCAGAGATCGATTATCTTACCGATATGATCCCCCATCATCAGGGCGCGGTGGATTCTGCGACGCTGCTTTTGCCACATATCACCAATGATGAGCTACGCGCACTCGCACAAAACATCATCCAATCCCAAACTAAAGAAATCGAGGAGTTCAAAGCCCTGCTTAGCGGCGATACAGTCACAAGCACGACGCTATCAAACGCGGATTACAAGGAGTTTCTCAAAGCCAACAGGCAGGCGATGGATACGATGATGCACCAAATGCACGAGATAAAGCCCACAGATGATATCCAAAAGGACTTCGTGCGTGCGATGATAGCTCACCACAACGGCGCGATTAAGACTTCAAAAATTATCCTCGCCTATGCCAAAGATCCCCAGATTCGCAAAATCGCTCAAGGCATCATTGCCGAGCAAGAGAGTGAAGTGAAGCTTATGCAAGAGCTCCTCAAAAAGCTCTAGGACTTAAATCCCAAAACCTAGCATTAGAGAATCTAGGCAGTCTTTAGATTCTATAATGCAAACAACTCTTTTTGTTTCCCTCCACACTAAGTCAAGCGGGTATGTGATGTGTGCGGTAAGATTGCAGATTTTTGGAGGGCGTGGAGCTAGCCTCTGCTTCTTTCAAAGCAAGCTTACGCACTACAATGATTAAAGAGCTTATAACAAAATGCCAAGCCAAGCGCACAATCCCAAGCAAAACACAGAATCTAGTGTGGGCTTAGAATCCAACATGGATTGAGAATCCAAAACAATTGGAAAATTTGCAAATTTACAACACTAAAAGCCTTGATGAGGTTTTTTGAAATGGTAAGTTTTGAATCTTTTTTGTATTCTATATTGTAGATTCTACGATTTTTTAGATTCTAGGTTTTGTTTTTGTGGATTTTGAGCGGATTTTGCAATGGCCTTAGAATCTATAAGGCTAGATTCTAAAGCCACTTGAGATTCTGTGCGTGGTCTTGCTTGCCTTGTGTGGATTCTGTAAGATTGCTACTGCTAGCAAAACTATTCATTGCGATATGCTTTTCACAAAACGAAGTTTCTTTAGAAAACGAAGTTTCTTTAGAAATTCTTCAACCTTAGCACATTGCAAACCCGCAGAGCCCCATTTTCCCACAAAAGGTGGTTTAATAGAATCCATAGGGCTTAAGCGGCTCTTTTAGTGAGCCACTGCCTCGCTTGCACCAATCCCTGTTTGAGCACGGAAGTCTTGGGCTTTAAACCCTGCTCTATCGATTTTTGCACGCTCACTATTATCAAGCTTAGAGATGATATAGATGAGGACAAGTGTCAATGGTATCGTAAAGATAGCGGGGTGCTCATAAGGGAAAATCGCCTCAGGGAAATGTAGCACTTTTACCCACACACTTTTACTAAGTAACACAAGTGCCAAAACGCTGATAAGTCCGATGAGTCCGCCCCAAAACACGCCTTTTGTCGTGAGATCTTTCCAATAAATGCAAAGTAGAATGATAGGGAAATTCACGCTTGCTGCGATAGCGAAGGCAAGTCCCACCATAAAGGCGACATTTTGATTTTCAAAACCTATGCCTAGGACGATAGCCAAGACTCCAAGTCCGATAGAGGCACCTTTGGTAACACGCATCTCAAGCTTTGGATCGCACACGCCGTTTTTGCAGACATTGACAAACAAATCGTGGCTTATCGCACCCGCTCCAGAGATGGCTAACCCCGCCACCACTGCCAAAATCGTAGCAAACGCCACTGCGGAGATAAATCCTAAAAACACATCGCCACCAAGCACTTGAGCTAGGAGCACAGCCACCATATTGCTCGCACCGGTAAAATTCCCCTCGCTATCAGTGAATTCCGGATTGCCTAGCAAAAACGCGATAGCCCCAAACCCGATGATAAAGGTAAGGATATAGAAATATCCGATAAGTCCGGTAGCATAAAACACGGATTTGCGCGCTTCTTTAGCGTCTTTGACGGTAAAAAATCGCATAAGGATATGGGGCAAGCCCGCCGTGCCAAACATCAACGCTAACCCCAAAGAAATCGCAGAAACAGGATCGGGCAGGAAGGTCCCCGGACTCATAATCGCCTCGCCCTTGCTATGATTAGACACAGCCTTAGCAAACCAAGAGGCGAGATCAAAATTTGCATGATAGAGCACCATAAGCGCCATAAAGGTTGAACCGCCCAAAAGCAAACACGCCTTGATGATTTGCACCCAAGTGGTGGCGTGCATTCCCCCAAAGACGACATAACAAATCATCAAAATCCCTACAAGCACCACAGCCACGGTGTATGGAAGTCCAAAGAGCACTTGTATGAGCTGCCCTGCGCCCACCATTTGTGCGATGAGATAAAAGACGATTACCGCTAAGCCGCTGATGGCTGAAATCGTGCGGATGGGCTTAGATTTGAGGCGATAGGCGACAATGTCGGCAAAGGTGTATTTGCCAAGATTGCGGAATTTTTCTGCGATCAAAAAAAGCACGATAGGCCAACCAACCAAAAAGCCCACAGAATAAATCAAGCCATCAAAGCCATTGGTAAAAACTAGCGCGACGATTCCTAGGAAGCTCGCTGCGCTCATATAATCCCCCGCAATGGCGATACCATTTTGCATACCCGTGATATTACCCCCTGCGGTATAAAATCCATCGGCGGATTTGGACTTTTTGCTTGAAAAATAGGTAATGCTTAGCGTGGCGAGCACAAAGAGCACAAAAAGCGCGATAGCGATGAGATTGAGATCGCTTTTTTCTACATCTCCTGCGTCAAAGCCCGCGCCCAATACGACTTGTGTAAGGCTTGCAAACAAAAGCCCTAAAAAGATTTTATGTTTCATAATGTTACCTCCCGTCTTTCAACTCATCGATAAGCCCACTTTGGTGTAACTCTTCTATCACTTCTTCTTGCTCTTTGTCAAAGTATTTGTTGGCAAAAAATGTATAAACACCTGTAAGCACGATGGAGAGCACAATGAGGAAGATACCAAACATAATGCCAAATGTGATAGAGCTAGGCCCTAGCCTATACCCCAAAACTTCAGGGAAAAATCCCACGCCCACGATGAAGCCATAGTAGCATACGAGCACAATCACTGCGAGAGCAAGTCCGAATCTGTTTCGGAATCTCACGAATTGCTGAAAACGCTGCAACACAGCCTGTCTATTGTTGCTTGTCATAAGGCACTCCTTTTTGTTGAGATTCCCTATCAATGTAACAAAAAAACAACAATTTGTGGAACTTTTGCCACCACAAAAGGGTAATTTTGGAGAGTTTGTGCGTTTAGATTCTCTAAAAATGCCTATACACAGGGGATTCTATGGCATATACACAAAATGAAACATTTATAAAATCTCATCGCTTTTTTGCAGAATTTAGGACAGAATCTGTGGCATGCCCCATTAGCATAGGCGGTATGGAAGCGGTATTGAAACAATTTGGATTTTACACGATTTAGATTCTATATGGGTGCGCGCTGGCATTTTGCCGCCGCATTTTAAGAGTAAAGGTAGCCAAATGAGGATTGTAGCTCTCTTAGCATTTGTGTGGATTAGTCTCTTTGCCCAAGGGGAATCAAGCCAAAAAAAAGAGGAAGTGAGCAGCAAATCACAGATTCAAAAAAGCACAAAGAGTGAAACAAAAGCCCAAACCCCAGAGGCAGTCATCATCTCCAAACCTATCCAAAAAGGCGCGCTGCAGGCACAAACTCCATTCCTTGGCACGCTGCACTTTCTCAATAGCTCCAAAGTCGCTTCCCAGACAAGCGGGGTAGTCGAAAAGGTGTATTTTAAAATCGGAGATTCTATCAAACTCAATGCCTCTCTTGCCAAAGTCAATGCCGACTTACTCCAAAAAGAAATCCAAAGCAAGCAGGCTAAGCTTAGTCAAGCCCAATATATCCACGAACGCCAGCAAAAAGAGCTCGCGCGCTACAAAAACCTCCTAAAGTCTGAATCTGTCTCGCTCCAGCAGTATGAGAGCATAGAATACGAGCAAAAATCCCAATATAGCCATATCCTAGCCCTCACTTCCGAGCTAGAATCTGCCAAAATGGAGTTTGCCAAAAAACATATCAAAGCCCCAATCAGCGGCATCATCGTGGATAAAAAAATCAACAAAGGCGAGTGGATTAATGTGGGCGATCCAATCTGTGAGATCGTGGATACCACAAGTGCGGAGATCATTGTCGATGTGCCCTCACATATGCTCACACACCTAAAGAGAGGGCAGGAAGTGGGCGTGCTTATCAACAAAAAGCATTATAAGGGTAAAATCTATGCCATCATACCGCGCGCGGATGTGCATACGAGGACATTCCCCGTGCATATCAGTGTGGAGAACGATGGGAGCTTTGTCGATGGTATGGCGACACAAGTCCTGCTCTCTAGTGGCGGGGTGATTGAGGGCAATATGGTGCCTAGGGATTGTATCGTGGAGTATTTGGGAATGCAGAGTGTGTTTGTGGTGCGAGATTCTAGAGCATACGCTGTGCCTGTGGAAGTGCTAAGCGTGCAGGGGAGCAATGCCATCGTGCGGGGCAATCTCAAAAGCACAGATTCTGTCGTGTATCGCGGGCAGGATCGCCTCCAAAATGGTATGCAAGTCAAAGAATCCACTATCGAGCTAAAAAGCCTCAAAAAGTAGGTGGCGATGATACGCACGCTCAAATTTTGCCTACACAATCCTATGGTGGTATTTGTGTGCGTGATTTTTGCGCTGATGTTTGGGCTTTTGGGGCTAAAATCTATGCCCTATCAGCTTATGCCCCAAGTGAGCAAGCCCACGATTAGTATCTACACGACTTGGAGCGGTGCGACGCCCTATGAGGTGGAAAAGGAGATCATCAATCGTCAAGAAAAATACCTAAAAGGGATTGAAGGCTTAGAATCTATCCGCTCTACTGCGAGGCAGGGGCGCGCGGTGGTAGGGCTAGAGTTTAAAAGCGGGGTGGATATAAACTTCGCGCTGTTTAAAGTGAGTGCCAAAATGGACGAGATAAAGGGCTATCCCGATGATGTGGATAAGCCCACCATCGCCTTAAGTGGCGAGAGTATCCCGCCAGCGATTTATCTCTTTTTGCGCACATTGGAGGGGAATGAGCGCGAAGTGGATACCTATAAGACATTTTTTGAGGATTATGTGCTAGGGCATTTGGAGCGCATAGAGGGCGTGGGCGAGGTGTTTTATCCCGGTGGGCGCGCCACACAAATGCAAGTCCTGCTAGATTCTAAAAAGCTCGCGCACCACAATATCGCCATCGCTGAAGTCATCGCTGCCATCACTAAGCATAATAAAAACACCACCGCAGGGAGTCTGGACTATGGTATGCGCTCCTACAAGATAAAAGTAGAATCTGAATACAACAACGCCGCCTCGATCCTGCACACGCCTATCCAAAAATCCGGTAGCAAGATTCTCTATCTCCAAGATCTCGCCGTCGTGGTTGAAGGCTTTGCCAAGCAGGCAAGCTATGGCTACCTAAATGACACTCGCGCGCTTAGCGTGCAAATCGTGCCCGTGGCAAATGCCAATATCCTAGAGCTTACCCAAAAGACGCGCGCCATCGTGCAGAATCTAAACGAGGGGATTTTGCGCGAAAATGGCTTGGAGCTCGTGTGGAGCAGGGATCAGGAGGGCTATATCCTTGATGCGCTAAGCCTTGTCAAAGACAATATCATCGTGGGTATTGCGCTCGCGTGCGCGGTGCTTTATCTCTTTTTGCGCAATCTCTATTCTATGGCGGTGGTGCTTATTTGTATCCCGATATGTATCATCGCTGCTTTTTTCTTTTTAAACCTTATGGGACGCACGCTCAATGTGATTTCGCTCGCGGGTGTGAGCTTTGCGATGAGTATGCTTATTGATAATGCCATCGTGGTGCTAGAGAATATCACGCGCCACTTGCATATGCAAAAGCCCCTTTTGCGTGCTTGTATCGATGGCACGCGGGAAGTGATTGGCGCGATTTTTGCCTCGGTGGTTACGACTATTGCCATTTTTATCCCCATTATGGATATGCAGCAGGATTTGGGGCAGCTCTTTTATGATATCGCGCTTAGCGTGTGCTTTGGGCTTGGGATTTCGTTTTTTGCCTCGATTTTTGTGATACCTACGATGCTGTATGTGTGTATGGGACGCTTTAGCTTTGAATCTAGTCGTGCTATTGCTTGGTATCAGAGGCTTGGTGGTGCTTTGAGCGCATATCTTATACGCGTGCTAGATTCTATCCTGCGCACGCCTAGGCGCAGTGCGTGGTTTATCATCGCATTTATGGTATTTTGTGCTCTTGCTAGCTGGGTGCTTTTCCCTAGGCTTGATTATCTGCCTAAGGGTAATCAAAACTTCCTCATTGGCTACATAAACGCCCCGCCGGGTATCTCCTATGAGCAGCGCAAGGAAATCGGCGAGAGTATCTTTGCCCAAAATAAACACCTTATAGAATCTCTAGGCTACACACAAAAAGATTCTGATGATTTGCCGCCTATTAAGCATTTATTTTTTTCGGGGAGTGAGAGCTATATGCAGCTTGGCGTAACCTCTAGCAATCCCGCAGAGATTAGGCGGCTTATCCCACAGATTCAGACAAGCATTAGCAATATCCCCGGCGTGCAAGCCTCCGTGGTGCAGCAGGGGATATTTGATAAGGGCTCTAGCACGCAGAGTATCTATATCAATGTCGTGGGGAGCGAGCTAGATTCAATCATCTCCACCGCCACCGCCCTAAGCAACGCTATCAAGCAAAAAATGCCCTATATGCAGGTGCGCCCCCTGCCAGCACTAGAGAATACCAATCGCGAGATTGTGCTCTATCCTGATTATGTGGCATTAGCACTCAATGGCTTAAACGCTAAGAGCTTTGGGGATATTATCGATGTGGTGCTTGATGGCAAGCAAATCGATGAGTTCAAAACCCCTAGTGGCAAGACTATCGATCTCGTGCTCAAAGCCCTGCCGGATTTGAGCGAGGAGAGCATAGGGCGCGCTAGGGAGAGTGTGGATTTTCAAGCACCCGAGGATTTTGCGCACACACAGATTTACACCCCCAGCGGCAAGCTCCTCCCGTTAAGCTCACTCACGCACATTGCCCAAGAATACACGATGGCGCAGATTCGGCATTTTGAGCGAGAGCGCACGATTTTGCTCGTGCTTAACTCCCCCGCCGACAAGCCCCTAGAGGAGGTGCTCTCCACCATACGCGAGGAGGTGCTCCCTGAGATTCAGACAAAGGGCGAGCTGCGCGATAATCGTCTCATCTTTGGCGGGAGTGCTAAGGATATGCAGGGCGGTAGGGAGGATTTGTATATGGGCTTTGCGTTGGCACTCTTTATTACATATCTTATTTTATGCGCGCTGTATGGGAATTTTTCCTATCCCTTTATCATTATCCTAACCGTGCCCTTTGCCATTTGTGGCGGGCTCTTTGGGCTTAGCTTTGTCAATGCGTTTGTCTATCCCCAAAACCTCGATATGCTTAGCCTGCTAGGCTTTATTATTCTTGTTGGAAGCGTGGTAAATAACGCGATTTTAATCGTGTATCAGACGCAGTTTAACCTAAGCTATGGTATGGCGTATCTGCCAAGCATTAGAGAATCTACCAAATCCCGCGTGCGCCCGATTTTTATGAGTATCTTTACAAGCGTATTTGGGCTGCTCCCACTCGTGCTTTTTGGCGGGGCGGGAAGCGAGATATACAGAGGGCTTGGCTCGGTGCTAGTGGGTGGGCTACTCTTTTCAGGAGTGCTAAGCCTCTTAGTAATCCCAAGCGCGCTTTTGCTCTACTTTTGGGCTAAAGAGCGCAGAGGGAGCACGCGCAAAAGAGAGCATAACGCGCTTATAAAAATCCCAAAAAGGCTAAGGGAGATTCTAAAACGCGCAAAAAGTTGGCAGCAGATAGGAAAGTGGAGGTGCCAAAAATGATGAAAAGGGCGATGTGGAGGGTGGCTTTGGCAGTGATACTGCCTGCGATATTGCCCACTTGCGCGTGGGGACTAAGCCTCGATGAAGTCATACGCCTAGCCCTCCAAAATAGCGATGTGATAAAAGAGCAGGAGTTTAGCACCAAGCAAAGCAGGGCAAATCTCTTGGCGCAATATGGGAGATTTGCCCCAAAGCTAGGATTGCAATACACCATCACGCAAAATACCCGCGTCAATGACACCATCTACACCATAAATCTTAGCGATATCCAAATGAGCTACAATCTCTTTAATGGCTTAAGAGATTTGTATGGGTTTAGATTCTATAAAGATCTCTACCAAGCCCAGCAGCATATGTATGAGGCGAGCAGGCAGGATATTATCTTACTTGCTAAAAGCCTCTATATACAGATTCTCCAAGCCAGAGACAATCTCGCCATCTCTACAGAATCTATCCGCCTCCTAGAGCTGCAAAAATCCCAAGCCCAGCAATTCTACCTCCAAGGTGTGAAGGCAAAGAGCGATCTTTTGAGTGTGGAGGTGATGCTCGCTAATGCCAAGGTAACCCAAAGCAATGACAAAAACACCCTGCATTACGCCACCCTAGCACTCCAAAAGCTCATTATGCAAGAGGTGAGCGCGCACGCGATTGAAGAGATTAGAGCCTATGAGCTAGACAAACTGCGCTTTGAGCGGCAAAAACTTATGGGGCTTATGCTCTCCCATCGCTCCGAGTATCTGTATATGCAGGAGATTCTCTCCTCTATGGGCAACCAACAAAAGGCGTTGTATGGGAGTTTTTTACCCGCACTTGATGTGAGCTTTTCGCGGCGATGGTATAGCAATGATGTGAGCCTGCTCAATCGCTTTGGCACCAACCTCCAATCCCAAGCGCGCCTAAGCGTGTCGTGGAATTTTTTTAACGGGCTTAGCGATGCGTATGCCATAGAATCTAAACGCTATGAGATACTAGCAATGCAGAGCAGGCTAAGCGATCTCAAAAAAGAAATGTCCCTAGCCCTTGATAAAGCTCTCGATGATTTAGCCATCGCCAAGGAGCAATACGAAGTCTCACAAAAGGCAATCGTGCTAGCCGAGGAGAATTACAGAATCGTGCAAAACCGCTATGAGCAAAATATCGAGACTTCCCGCGAGCTGCTCAATGTCGAGGTAGCACTCAACCAAGCGCGTCTGCAGTTTAACCAATCCCAGCACCGCATACACTTAGCTCTTGCTAATCTCGAGCGCATCGTGCAAAACCCGCTATTTTTAGACTAATCCCGCCCCTCGTTTGCTCCCGCCTCTGTTTTGTCCCATCTCTTTATTCTACTTTTTCACTTCTCTGCCTTGTTTTTCCATCTCTTTACTTTTTGCCCCACTTCTTTTGCCTTTTGCCTCTTTGCTTCCCCCTTTTTTTTTGCGTTTTTGTTTCTTTTTTATCTTACCTCTCTGCTTTTTTCTTTTTGTCCCGCTTCCCTCCATTCCTCTTATCCTCTGCACCCCTCCTTGTTTCCTCCACTCGCCCCTTATTTGCTTCCCCTCCCGCAAAATGCACCAAATTACGAGGTTTTTAGACAAAAATACAAGTTTTTTAAAAAATCCTTGTGCTTTTATGGCTTTTGTAGTAAAGTAAATCAAAAGTAAATAAAGGAGGGCATTATGCAAGAGAGACGAAAAGCCTTGAAACTCATCGCTGGGGGCGTAGGCGTCTGTGCGCTGCCACTAAGCGCGCTTGCAAAGGTGTTTGAGGAGGAGATCCCAAAGTGGGATAGGGAGTTTGATGCTATCGTCGTGGGGAGTGGCTATGCGGGCTCAGCGGCGATGCAGAGCCTGCTAGATAATGGCATAAAAAATGTCGTGATGATAGACAAAATGCCCTATTTGGGTGGCAATAGTGCATACAGCGGGGGTAAAATCGCCGTGGCTGGCTCACGATTCCAAAAAGAGGAGAATGTAGAAGATTCTAAAGAAAAGTTTGTCGCAGACATTTTAAAAAGCGGGCGCAACATTAATGACAAGGAGCTCGTGGATATTATGGTAGAAGACGCGCCGCGCACGTTAGAGTGGCTTATGGCAAGTGGCGTGAAGTTTAGCGCGCTCACACGCAGTGGCGGGCACTCGGTGGCGCGCTCGCTCTCGCCGGGCGTGGGGAGCTACATCACGCGCCCACTGCAAGAAAAAATCCAAAAAGATGGCGGCAAAATCCTCACACGCGTGATAATGGATGGCATCGTGTATGACAAAAAGGGCAATGTGATTGGGCTCAAAGTGCGCGAGAAGTATCAATTTGACTTCAATCCTGACGCTATAGAATCTGCCAACAAAAGCGGGCAGGTAAAATACTACAAGGCTTGGGGCGGCGTGATCCTCGCCACGGGCGGCTGGGGCGCGGATTATCGATTCCGCTCGCGCTTTGATTCTAGTCTCACAAAAGAGTTTAAAACCACAAACCACCTCGGCGCGACGGGCTATACCGCAGAGATTTTGCTCAAAGACAATGTGAAATTTGTGGATATGCAATATATCCAAAGTATGCACGTAACGAGCTTTGATGAGGGTGGATTTGGCTTTGGGTATCGCTTCATCACTCAAGCCTATGATTATGGAATCGCGATTAATCCAAAGACGGGCAAGCGGTTTTTTAACGAAATTGCAGATAGGAAAATCGGCTCGGACGCGATCCTCAAGGTAACGGCACAAAATGAGGGAATCCCACCGGTGGTGATTACCGACATAGAGGGGGCAAAGACGATTAAGCTGCCTGATTTGCAGCGCGGTATGCTAGCAGGGGCGGTGCGGCAGTTTGAAACCCTCGATGAGCTCATCGAATACTATGGGATTAACAAAGAGCCGTTTTTGGAGCAGCTTGCGCGATACAATGGCTTTGTCGATGAGGCAGCAAAAAATCCAAACTACACCGATCCGGAGTTTGGGCGCAATTTTTCACAATTTAAGGGCAAATACATCAAGGTAGAGAAACCGCCATTTTTTGCCGCGCGCCCGGGTCCGAAGGTGCATCATTGTATGGGCGGGGTGAAAACTAGCACTTGGTGTGAGGTGTATGATAATGAGCTAAAAATCATCAAGGGCTTGTATGCGTGCGGGGAGCTCACAGGCGGGAGGCACGGGTATAATCGCCTAGGGAGCTGCGCGGTGCTAGATTGCCTCGTGTATGGAATGCGCGCGGGCGAGGCGTTAGCCAAACGATACAATGCAATAAGGAGTGTGTGATGAGATGGGTTATCGTATGTGTAATGCTGTGTGGTGTGCTCGCGTGGGCAGAGGGTGGGAATGCTCTAAAAGATTCTAAGGGAGATTCTAAAGTAGCGCAGGATTTTAGCGAGGCGAGGTTCCCCATCTATGGAATCCACAAAAAGCTCAATCTCTCCTGCACGGATTGCCATTTAGAAAAAGAGCCAAAAGACTACTCAAGTGCTATGAATAGGAGCTGTGAGAAATGCCACGGCGGATACGACAAGCTCGCAGACTACACAAGTGGTTTAGGGCATAATAACAATATCCACCAAAGCCCGCATTATGAGAGCTTGGATTGTGATATTTGCCACAAAAGCCATATCGATGTGAGTGCAGGCGCAGAGAATCTAAGCTCTACCAAAGCCCCAAAAGTCCTGTGCGCGCAATGCCACGGACAAGAAGCGATGCAAAATCTAATAGCGAGGTGAGGCTATGAAAAAGAAAATTTTCTACATAGTTGTGGTAAGCGTGTTTGCGACATTGATCGCTACTTCGCTAGGCTATAAGGCGGTGGTGGCGAGCGGCGAGTATCCCTTTTGCGGGAGTTGTCACGCGTGGGACGGGGCGATAGCAGAGACAAATATCGCCGATACAATCCACGGCGCGAGCAACCCCAAAGGCGTGCAAGCTACTTGCGCGGAGTGCCACCTGCCCCATGATAGCTTACATAACTATCTCTTTACCAAGGCAAAAAATGGCATCGCTGAGGGCTGGACTACGCTCACAGGCGATCCTAGCACAAAAGATTGGCTAGGCAACCGCGAGCACACAAGGGCAAATCATACCTTTGATAGTTCGTGTATGCGATGCCACGAAAACGCCTTTATCGAGGCAAATGCGCTCAAAACTTCGGGCATTAGTAAAATGCACCAAAAGTATTTGGAGTTTAAGGGCACAGATGAGGCGATGAAATGCACAGACTGCCATAAGCATGTCGGACATAAGAATCTCGGTGGCACGCTCTATGAGCTAAAAAACAAGGAAGCTGCGAGCTGGGAGGAGTGGGAGGCATGGCGCACACAGACGCGATGATCGCACAGAAATGGCTCTTTATCTTTTCGGGGCTAAAGGATGTGAGGAGGGGATAAACTCCTTTTCTTTTGCGCAAACAAGTGATTTTGAGAATCTAGGGAATATTCGTGAGAATGAGAATCTAAGAAATACAGAATCTAAAGAGATTCTGAAAAATGGGCAAGGGTAGAATCTAAGTAATGCGGAACTTAGGGAATCCAAAGCAGATTCTAAAACAAACACAAAATCTAAGGCAGATTCAAAGGCGATTACAGAATCTACAAGAGCAAATGTAGGGAGCACGCAATCTAAGACAGATTCAAAATCTGAAACAATCACAGAATCTACCTCCATAGATTCATAAACACACAACCAATCCCCAAACAACGCAGATTCTAAAACACGCACAGAATCTAAAGAGATTCTAAACAACACACAAAGACAGAATCTAAGCGACACAGAATCTATAAAATCGTAGCTTGTGGTTTGATAACTAAAGAAAATGGGGCTTAGGCAAGGGGGTATAAGAAAACATAAGGGAGCGCAAAGCCCTAGAGAGGCACTCTCGCTCCCTTTGCCTCATTTGGGCTCTAGGCTACTCTAAGAGACAGAGCCTAGAGAAAGCCTAAATGAGGCTTAAGAAAGATATAGTCTCACACATACCCCGCAACCATAGCGAGCACATATCCCGCACAGCAGGAGCTAAACACGCCAATAAGCCCGGGCAGGATAAAGCTATGGTTTATCACAAATTTCCCGATACGCGTCGTGCCCGAGCGATCGAACTGGATAGTCGCCAAGTCGCTTGGGTAAGTGGGCAGGATATAATACCCATAGCACGCCGCGGCAAAAGCTACGATGACACCGGGCTCCACGCCGATATTGAGTGCCAAAGGCACAAAGGCTGCGATGGCTGCGGCTTGGGAATTGACAAACTTAGAGATGAGTAGCAGCATCAGCGCATAAGTCCAAGGGTGCTCCCTCACGACATCGCCTAGCAGTGCTTTCATCATCGGCGTATGCACCTCAAACATCGTATCCGCCATCCACGAAATCCCAAACACTGCCACAAGCGCAATCATACCCGAGCGGAAAATCTCATTAGAGCCGATTTTTTTCACATCAGTGTTGGTAAAGATAATGATGAGCGCGCCCGCGAGCAACATAAAGGCTTGGATCACATTCACCATCGAGATATAGTCATAGCTTGGGTTGCCTAGCTTGTCCTTTTGTGGTGTCGCCACAAGCGCGCCAGAATCTAGTGCTTCTTTAAACGCGCTTGTGCTCTCCCCAAATTCAGTAGTTTTGGGCGTTTGATCGAGTCCGAGTTTTTTGAGATCGATACTGCCCTTATTCTCCCCGCTTGGCGTCCAAGAGATTTGCCCACCTGCTTCAATCGTGTAGGTGTAGCTCATCTTTTGTCCCCAGTTTGGCTTGAGGCTATCAAACACGCCGATAGTCGCCACAAGCGCGATGGCTCCGAGGAAAATCCACATCGCCACCCAATCTTTTTTGGGCAGCTTGACATTGAGCAGGGTTTTGCTCTCGCCATAGACATATTTTTTGAACTCGGGATCTTTTAAATGCGCTTGGAATTCCTCGTCTTTATCGAGATCCTTGCCCCGAAACCACGAAAATATCCCGATACAGAGCACCCCAAAGAGCGTGCTAGGGATAGTGATCTGCAAGAGGTTGATATAGCCATCAAAGCCCGCTAGCGGGTGCTTGGCGTTTAAAAGCAAGGCGGTGAGGGATACCACTGCCACGGACATGGGCGAGGCGATAATCCCCATTTGTGAGGACACCGAAGCCGCCGCCATAGGACGCTCGGGGCGGATATTGTTTTTGATCGCAATGTCATAGATGATAGGCATAATCGTATAAACCACGTGCCCCGTGCCACAGAGGATAGTCAAAAAGCAGGTTACAAAGGGTGCCAAAATCGTGAGGAATTTTGGATTCCTACGCAGGATACGCTCCGCGATTTGGAGCATCACATCTAAACCCCCGCTAGCCTGCAGTGTCGCTGACGCCACCACCACTGCGAGGATTGTGAGCATCACATCGATAGCGGGCTTGCCCGGCTTGACGTGAAAAAGGAAGATAAGCATAAGGATACCAATGCCCCCAAGTAGCCCTAATGCCACGCCGCCCTTGCGCGCACCATAAAACAAGCACACAAGCACCACAGCGATTTGTATGGCAAACTGCGTGCCTTCATTTAAGCTCGTCAAAAACTCCATAAAATCCTCCTTTTCTGGTTTAGTAAATGGATTGTAACAAAATCTCGCGCAAAAAGTGCTAAAAACAATGCAAGACGAGACTTTTCCACAATAAACACACTTTTGTGGATTCACAAATTGTTACATTAGCTCGGTTTAGAATCTGTGCAAACGCCACACGCACTCCTGACGCGATTACACCAAAAGATTCTGTAACCTTGCTAAAAAATGCAATGTATGCTCGCGCAGCGGAGCGAAGTGAGGGCTTTACCCACATTGCCGATAACAAGTTTTGCCAAAAGGTGGGTTTATAGAATCTATTCCATTGCCAAATCGCACTCCTGACGCGATTACACCAAAAGATTCTGTAACCTTGCTAAAAAATGCAATGTATGCTCGCGTAAGCGGAGGGGCGAGGGGCTTTGCCCACGCCCCGATAGACAAGTTTTACTGCGTAAAACTTGCATTAAATGATAGGCTCTGGCTCGGTTTATAGAAAAGGTGCTAGTCCAAGCGGCGTTCCTGACGCGATTACACTAAGCAATCACAGAATCTCGCTTCAAGATTGCGTGTATGAACGCGCAGCGGAGCGAAGTGGGGATTCACTCCCCACGAGCGGTGGCAATTTGCCAAAGGCAAATTGCAGTAAAATAGTGTATAATAGTAGCCTTCATACCACAACACAATAAGGATTTTGTATGCAATCTGCCACTCTGCCAACCACCGCGCCAAAGCAAGTGCTCTATCGCAAGAAGCGCTATCTCGTCTATTTTCTAGCCGCAGTCGTGCTCCTTGGTTTCCCTTTTATCACTATCGATGGCACACACATCTTTTTGCTCTCTTTTGATCACGGCGAGCTGCACCTGCTAGGCACGCGTTTTAATATGCAAGAGCTCTATTTGATGCCATTTTTGCTCATATTGCTTTTTGTGGGGATATTTTTTATCACGACTTTGGCGGGGCGTCTGTGGTGTGGCTGGGCGTGTCCGCAGACGATTTTTCGCGTGATTTATCGGGATTTGCTACAAACCACCATCTTTGGCTTGCGCAAAAAAATTTCCAACAAACAGCAGCCCTTGCGGCTTGAGAGCTTCGCTGATAAGCTCAAAGCCACGCTTGCATTTGTGATTATCGCGTTTCTGTGTCTCACTGCTGCGGCAAACCTTATGTGGTTTTTTGTGCCACCCGAGGATTTTTTCGCCTATATTGCCAAGCCCTCCGAGCACCCTGTGCTTATGGTGTTTTGGCTAGGTTTTGGGATCTTTTTTATCTTTGATATTGCCTTTATCCAAGAAAATTTCTGCGTCTATATCTGTCCATACTGCCGCGTGCAATCCGTGCTCTATGACAACGATACGCTTATGCCCACCTACAACTACAACCGCGGGGGCTTCGTGTATGACAAGCACGGCATTAAGATTGACAAAAAGCTAAAATTCATCGATCCAAACGCCGAGTGCATAGAATGCGAGCAGTGTGTCAAAGTCTGCCCCACGCACATAGATATACGCAAGGGTATGCAGCTAGAGTGTATCAACTGCCTTGAGTGTGTAGATGCCTGCACGGGCGTGATGGGCAAGCTCCACAAGCCCTCGCTTGTCACTTGGACTTCGCCCACCGCGATGGAACAAAACCAAAAGGTGCGCTATTTTAGATTCCGCACGATTGCCTACATCGTCGTGCTTAGCATTGTGTTTGTCGCGCTGCTAGTGGTGAGCACCAAAAAAGAGGGTATGCTCCTAAATATCAACAACACTTCCGAGCTCTATAAAATCCGCACCCACGAAGTGGTGGATAATACCTTTAGAGTGGTGTTTCACAATACCGATAGTATCGATCACGAGTTTTCTATAGAGATTTTAAATCCTAGTGTGGATTCTGACATCGCCTCCAAGCTAGAGATTATCAAGCCCAAAGATCCCTTTGTCGTCAAATCCGGGCAAAAGCGCACAGAGATGGTAACCATACGCGCTAGAGAAAATCTCTCCAAAAACGACAGAAACGATAGTATCTATCCTATCATATTGCGCTCTTTCGCGCTTGATAACAAGGAGCAGATTTTTGCCAAGCGCAGGACAAACTTTACCTACCCAAGCCAAGAAACCATACAGACATATTTCCAAAAACGAGAAGAAAGGAATCGCTAATGGGGACTATCAGAGCACCCAAGCACTCCTAGATCGCTACGCCACACAGGCAAGACTCGTCATCACCACTGCCCTGCACTGCGCCTCGCCCTGCACCGCGATGGGCATACCCGTGCTCTTTTTGCAGGATAGCCCAGAGCAAAGCACGCGGTTTTCAGCCCTGCACAATCCTAAAGCCCCATAGCTTAGAGGATTTGCGCCACAATCGCGTGGATTTTAATCCAAAAGCCCCAGATATTGAAGACTTAAAAGAGGCAATGCTCACAAATCTAGATTTAAGCATACGACAAATATGGGGCGAGGCGATAGACTTAGAGGCGTTGAGCAGAGCGCGGGAGTTTATCACAAAAGCCTGCTATCTTTAAGAGCGCGTGCGTTTAGAATCTACCGCACACGGGGTAGATTCTTAAGCGCGTGCTGATAGTCCTGCGGCGTATTGAGATTGTGGCTTAAGCCCTCATCACACACCACATATGTGATAAACCCAAGCTCTCTCACCAAATCCCCCACTACAAAATCCCCCGCCTCTATGGCGCGCGCGAGAGAATCTAACCCGTCTTTACGCCACACACAGAGCAGATAATGCTCGCGCACCAAAGCCCCCGCCTCATCAACTTGCACGATGTAGCCGCCATTTGCCCCGCATTCGCGCACCTGCTCATAGAGCGTATAAAGAATCTTAGGATTAACAAAAGGCGTATCCACGCTCACAAAGGCGACATACGCGCTTTTTAGCTCCCTTAGCGCACACGCAATCCCGTGCAATGGCGAAAAGGCAATATCCTTGCCCTCGCTCACTTTTTGGCTATTGGGGCTATGTGTTTGCGTGATTTGGGAGTGAAGGGATTCTATAATCATAGGCAGATTCACATTAGGCTTAGGGGTTTTAAAGCACAAAAAACTTTTGGCAAACACCTCCTTGCAGCGCGCATACACAAAATGCGCCAAATCCCTCTCGCCAAAGGGCAAAAACGCCTTATCACACCCCATACGACTGCTCCTCCCCCCGCACAAAACCACACACGCTACGCTCATTCCCTCTCCCTCATTTAGTTTTTAGTTATGCTTGCAATTGTATAATCTCCCAACTTTAACCCACAAAAAGAGAATCTATGCTCATCGATACTTTTAAGCGAAAAATCGACTACCTACGCGTGTCTTTAACTAAGCAGTGCAACTTCCGCTGCCAATATTGTATGCCCGATACGCCCGATGATTTTTTTGACAACACCGCTCTAGAGCTCCCAAAACTCCTAGAGTTTATCAAAATCGCCATCGACAATGGCATCGCCAAAATCCGCATTACCGGTGGCGAGCCGCTTTTGCGCGCTGATATTGTGGAGTTTATCGCTGGAATCTATACGCACAAGCCTAGCATTGAGATCGCGCTCACGACTAATGGCTTTTTGCTCGAAAAATTTGCCAAAAGCCTTAAAACCGCTGGGCTAAAGCGTATTAATGTCTCGCTAGATTCACTAAAGCCCGAGCGTATCAAAGCCATCTCTAAGCGCGACGCGCTGCCCCAAATCCTGCGCGGCATAGAATCTGCCCAAAATGTCGGGCTAGGTGTGAAGCTCAATATGGTGGCACTTAGTCAGACGCGTGATGAGATTTGTGATATGCTCGAGTTTGGGCGAGCACGCGGGATTTTGGTGCGCTTTATCGAATTTATGGAAAACACGCACGCTAATTCCACGCTTATCTCGCTAGATTCTAAGCAGATTTTAGAGACTATTGCTTCACGATACACGATCACGCCGCTATTTAAAGAGCACTTCGGACCCGCCAAACTCTTTAGTATCAATGCCAAAGCCAAAGACGGCAGGGATTATGCCTTTGGGATTATCGCGCCGCACGAGGACGATTTTTGTGCAAGCTGCAATAGAATCCGCCTCACGAGTGAGGGTGTGCTCTGCCCGTGTTTGTTTTACCAAGATTCTGTGAATGCGCGCGAGGCGATAGTATCGGGCGATAAGGAGGCGATGAGCGCGCTGCTCAAGCAAGCCGTGTATAACAAGCCTGAAAAAAACCAATGGGGCGCGGAGCAGATTTCAGAGCGCGCGTTCTATCACACGGGGGGCTAGGGGCTTATACCCTTGCTAGTCGCGTGCTAGTGTGATTGTCGTGCCTGCCCGCTCTTTAGCCAAAAAAGCAATACCAAAATACACGCCATACCCACAAACATCACTTCCCCAAAGGACACAATCGCCTTAGTATTGCCAAGCATCAAAATCCCAAAGGATACGCCTGTGGTGATAGCGGAGAAAAATATCGCGTGTGTGGTGCGCAAGTTTAGTCCCTCCTTTGCCGCGTAGATTCCATAATCCACACTCACCACCACTAAGATGAGCAACGCAAAGAGGTGCAAAATATCTAGCGCGCTATGCGTGGAGATAACAAAAAGCGCGCTAGTAAGGGGAAAAAGCACAAACACCGCGCATTCTAAAAACTTCCCTCGCGCACTTAAGGCAAGCGTAACAAGCATAGCAGTGAGCGCGATGCCTAGCATAATGAGCATAGGCGCATAGAGTGAATCTGTGATATGGCTAAGCAACTCTTGGAGCGAGCGCGTCTCTATGCCGCCCTCTGTGCTATCTACGCCGCTTATGCCCCCGCTAGCACCCACGCCACCTTTGCTATCTAGCGTGGCTTGTGTGCCAAGCTCCTTGCGCGCGATTTGGCGCACGAGAGGCAAATCCTCTGTGTGAATGCTTGCGAGATAATAGAGCACTCCCCCGTGCTCTATCACGCGAAAGCCTAGGGATTCTAACGCCTCTAGTCTAAGGTGCTCCAAATCTTTGAGTTTGGCAGGATCATACGCGCTTTGCATAGTCTCAAAAAGCGTCTCTATCGCGGCTTTGCGCTCCTCATCTTTAGGGCTAATCTGCGCTAACATCGCATTTTTAAGTGGCGGGAGGGCGCGCTGCAGTAGTGCGACATTATACCCCATAGCATGAGATTCTAAAAGCTCCCTGCTAGCTTTTAGGTGCGCACTATCTGGCAGGAGGCTAAGGGGTATGAAGCTCTGTGAAACTTGTGCGTTGAGTGCGCGCTGCAGGGCATTAGCAAGCGCGATGAGCCCTTGCAAATCCTTATGGCTAAGCAAGATTTGGCTACTCTCACGCTCATAGGCATTGGCAAAAAACTCGCGCTCTCTTATCTGCTCTTTGTTGTGATACCCAAGCTTTGAGAGATCAAAGTCAAAATGCAAATGCGTAGTCACAAAGCCCATACTCGCTACACAGAGTGCCAAAAACCACCATTTAGAGAGGCTCTGGGTGCGCCATCTCGCCATAGTGGGGAAAAACCTCGGTGCCCTAAAGCCCATATACGGATACACAAACGCAAAGGAGCAATAACTCACGCTAAGTGAGAGTATCGCATACAAAGAGAGCTGCGCCAAAAGCGGGAAGGGGACAAAGAGGCAAATCCCAAAGCCCACAATCGTCGTCATATAGCCATAAAACACCGGAGCGTTAAACCTCCTGCGCTTAGAGGCATAGAGCCCAAAAAAGTTGTGGTGCATCATATAATCAATGGCGATATTACTAATCCCCATACCAAAGGTTAGAGCCATAATCGTTACCTTGGGATAGATATTTGCAACCACAAACATCGCTATCACATTAGCAAGCACGAGCATGATGATAGTATGCAGTGTCAGCATAGGGATACGGATAATCACAAAATAGAGCACCACAAAGACGATTGAAGAAAAAGTGAGCAAAAATCCCACCTCCTCCAAAGTCAGCGTGAGGTTTAGTGAATCCATAAAGTTTTGGGAAAAATAGCGTATGGTTGGGAAGTCTTTGGCAATAGACTGAAAGCCTGCAATCGTGTGTTTGAGTGCCTCACTCTCAATGCTTTTTAGCTCCACCACGCCTAGCAGTCCATAGTCCTTAGCGATGAGCTCTTTAGAATCTAGCACGGGGAGGCTAAAAAGTCCAAGCGGATCGTGGGGATTAAAGGAGGGCGGGGTTGTGGGGCTTTGTGAATCTTTGGTGCGGGTTTCTCTAGATTCTGTATTAGCCCCTGCGCCATCTTGTGTGCGCAATAGGCTCTGCACACCTTGGACTATGTGGCTTGTGATTTGCTCTTGGCTTAGGCGCGCTAGATTCTGTAATGAGTGCGTGGGGGAGGCGATAGCGACATAATGCCTAGCGATAAAATCCTCCAAATCTTGCGGGGTTTGCGTGTGGGTAAAAGTCGTGGCGACATTGGGCAAATCCTCTGTGCGCGCTAAAAACGCCTTGAGGTTTTCTCGTGAGATTTCATCAAAGCCCTCGCTTGCCACAAGCACATACCGAGAGCTTGCAAACTCGCGATACACCTCGATGATCTCCCTATCCGCATTTTGTGGGAAGAGCTCAAGCACCTCTTGGGTAATCTTACTATGTGGGAACACAAACACCCCCAAAATCACAGCGAGGACAAATAGCACGATATTGCCAACTTTTAGCCAGATCCCCATACGCACCCCTAAAGTGTATTAAGCCAAGCCATTATACAAAAATTGAAGTATAATACACCGACAAAAGATCCCCCACTAGAGGCAATGGAGGCACAATGATGAGATATGTTCTGTGGATTATAGCATTGTGCGTTTCTCTAGGGAGTGCCACTCCCTCTGAGGGCACCTTACTTTCTCCCAGCCTTGAGGAAATCACGCAATTTAGTGAATTAGCGGGGTATGACTTGCTGCACTCGGAGTTTGCCAAATCAAGCAAAGATGAGGGCACAAAAGTCATCGCCATTTCGGATTTTTTCAACCTCACGGATTTTGCGCTAGATTCTGCGTTGGTGGCGCGAGTGTTTTTGCGCCAGATTAAGGATTCTAAGCTCTTTACCCTCACTAATGTCATCGCTGGCAATGCCTCAAACGCCGATCCTATGCTAGATTCTATCCGTGCTATGCGTAACAATCTAGAGTTTAGCAATATCATTCCCAAAGGCGCGCTGCTAGTCCCCAAATACTCCCTAAGCGGCAGAATCTCTAATGACATCAAAGAGCTAGGGGGCAAAACCATCGTGCAATACAACATTATCCTTAGTATCACAAATCTAGAAAACGGGCTTGTGGAGTGGGACTATGTGGATACGATCAAAAAAACCTATGATGGCAAAATCCCCAAAGACTTCTTTTCTCCAACGCGCTATGGGCTCATCTGCGATGGGGCTACTAGCACCAATCTTTCGCCCAAAGAAGCTTGTGAGCTCGCTATATCCGAGATATGGGAAGGAAGTTTCCAAGATATCGCGCCAAATAAGCGAGATTCTATCGCGCGCTATGCTAAGAGGGCTTGCGAGCTGGATTCGGCATTTGGGTGCAGGGCGTATGCAGCGGTATATCGCTATGGCGTGGGGGAAAAGCAGGATTTTACTAAGGCGATGGGGCTCTATCAAAAAGCCTGCCAAAAAAGCGATGGCAACGCGTGCTACAACATAGCACTAATGTATCAAAACGCCCAAGGCATAGCACAGAATCTTAAGCAAGCCGATACATACGCGCATAGGGCTTGCAAGCTGGGTTTTGACGCAGGGTGCGAGCTACGCCAAAAGCTCGCTGCCTTAGCGCAAGAAGATTCACTCGATGAGAGGGGGCAGACGCTCGCACAACAATGTGAGGCAAACGATAGCGTGGCTTGTGGGGATTTGGCGTTTTATTATTATCACGGCTTTGGCGGGGCAAATCGCAATCCCACAAAAGCCGCGCATTTATTCCAAAAGGGCTGCGAGCTAGGCGATGTCAATAGCTGCTATCAGATAGGATTGTGGTATGTATCTGGGCTTGGCGGCACACTCAAGGATTGGGGGATCGCCGCAGCATATATGGACAAATCCTGCAATGGCTACACGCTCAAATCTGCCTGTGCCAACACCGCCCATCAAGCCCAATGCCAAAAACATTATGAAAACTACAAATCTAATGCGTGCTTTTCACTAGGCTCGCTCTATGAGCGTGGTGGTATCAACCTCAAGCAAGACACCAAAAGGCACTACAAACCTACAAAAAATCCTGCGATATGGGACTAGAAAATGCCTGTGTGTATTACAACAATCTCAAAGAAAGTCTTAAATAAAAAGGATTATAAATGCTCTACATCATTATCGGACTGCTGGGAGTAGTGATCGCGCTAGTGTTTGTGCTTATGCGCGCCCTGCTCCAAAACACCGCCCTGCGCAAGGACACCCAAGCCCTCATCGCGCAGGTGGATTCATTCCAAAAGAATGAGCAAGCCCTCAAAGCCCAGATTACAGAATCTAGCGAGCGATACAGCCTCGCGCTGCAGGATAACGCGAGAGCGCAAGCACAGATACAAGCCCACGCCACGCTTTTGCAATCCTTAGAGCAAAAATACGCCCAAAACCTCGCCACGCTCAAAGCGGAGTTTGACAAATCCCTGCAAACCCAATCCCAAAGTATGCTCCAGCAAAATAAGCTTTACTTGCTAGAAGATTCTAAAAAAATGCTCGATTCCCTCTTTGCCCCCGTGCGTGAGAGTATAGAAACCTACAAGGAGGGTATGAAAGAGTATAAAGAAAAGCTTGTGGCCAATGAAGCCAAGCTAGAGACAAATATCAAAAATATGTTTGCCTATAGTCAAGAAATCGGGCAGAATGCCCAGAAGCTCGCACAGATTCTAAAGGGCGATAAGAAAATTAGGGGGAATTTTGCTGAGATCCAGCTCAAAAATGTGCTAGAGCATAGTGGGCTAATCGAAGGCGAGCAGTATAAGCTAGAGGCGCACTTCACGCACGAGGGGAGTGGGTATCGCCCCGATGCGGTGGTGTATTTGGATAAGCAAAAAAGCATTATTATCGATTCTAAATTCCCGCTGCCAAATAACTTTAGCTTTGAAACCCTTGATATAAGCGTATGCCAAGAAATCGCGCATAATCTCAAAAATCGTATCGATGAGCTTGCCAAAAAGCCCTATGCGAATTTTGAATCTAGCACTTATGAGTTTGTGCTACTCTTTATCCCCTACCAAAATATCCTTGATTTGGCTCTGAGCGCAGATAGTGGGATCTACCAATACGCCTATACTAAAAAAGTCTATCTCACCACGCCCCACACGCTCTTTATGGCACTTAAGACTATTGAGGTGAGCTGGGTGCATATACAGAGCGATGAGAAAGTGCGCACGGCGTTTGAGGAGATTGGGAAGTTTTATGATAAATTTGTGGCGATCACAGAGGATTTTAGCGCGCTCAAAAAACTCCTAGAGCGCGTGCTCAAGCAAAGCGATGAGATAGATTCTAAACTCACAAGCGGGCGGGGGAGTCTCGCCTCGAGGTTTGAATCCCTCAAAAAACTCGGCGCTAAGACGACAAAAAGCCTCGCGACAAAGGACTTACTAGAGTGATCTAGCCTAGCCTTTGTGCTTAAGCGCACTAGATTCTGTATAAATAAATTTTGTTAAAGCTAAAAGTTGCTATACTCCCAACCTCGCTTTTGTTTTGAGCACAGATCGCGTAGCTCAGTGGTAGAGCACTACCTTGACATGGTAGGGGTCGCTGGTTCAAGTCCAGTCGTGATCACCACTCATATCACTCCCACACGACAGATTTTCACTTATAGAGCCTTACCACACACTCCCCTTTTTGCACACCCAAGCTTTTCCGCCCCATTTGTGTGCCCTCTTTGTGCGTTTCATACACCTCTTTTGTGCTATTTGTGCGCTAGATTCTGTGTTATGTCTTGCTCTAGGATTGCTAGAGCGTGGCGCAGGGATTGTGGCGGTATATAGGCGTTTTCTTTTTGCGGGTGCATAGAGGTATCACGCGTCTCCCCCACCATATACCGATACTTGTGCCCCCTTAGCAGTGCGCACATTTGGGGT